>SKQS01000085.1 GCA_007118895.1 Wenzhouxiangella sp. | reverse complement strand
GCCGCCGCCGAAGCCCGGGTTCGTGAGCTGGAAGAGCAGCTTCGCCAGGCCGAAAGCGAGGCCGAGCGACTGGAAAACCTGTTCGAGCGCCGCCTGGTGGCTACCGAGGAACGCGACCGGGGCATCGCACGGCGCAACGCCCTGGGTGAGTCTCGCCAGCAGGCCCTGGCCCAGCTCGACCGGGCCCGGGAACAACTGGCCGAGGCCAGCCTGCGCGCGCCGTTCACCGGTCGGATCGCCGAGCTGATGGTCGAGCCAGGCAGCTTTGTTGCCGCCGGCCAGCCAGTCATCGCCCTCGAAGGCGACGGCCTGGAAGTGGCGGTGGAGGTGCCGGCAGTGGTTTCGGCACGGCTTGCCGTTGGCCAGGTCAGCGAAGTGCGGGCAAGCCCCGGCACTCGCCCAGGCGCAGCCGCTTCCGCCATCGTGCGCGAAGTTGGCCGGGCCCAGGCCCGGCAGCCGGCCAGCGTGGTGATTGCCCTCGAACAGCCGGGACCAGACTGGCAACCGGGCCTGCCGATCCAGGTCGGGCTGCGCCTGCCGCTTGAACGCCAGATCGAGGTGCCGCTGGATGCGTTGATCAATCCCGGCGCCGGGCAGAGCTATGTATTCCGAATCCGCGCCGGGGTGGCCCGCGAGATCCCGGTCACCGTTCATCGCCTGCGCGATCGTCAGGCCGCGGTCAGCGGCGATATCGATGTCGGTGACCTGGTGGCGGTGGCCGGCCAGGGCCGGCTGCTCGACGGCGAGCCGGTCCGACTGCTAAATCCGCCCGGACGCGGCGAACCTCCCTCCGGCGATCGGCTGCCTGAGCAGAACGCTCTACCATGAACGTCATCTTCAACGCGGTTCAGAGACGGCGGCTGGTCCTGGCCATCGTCACCGTGCTGGCGCTGATCGGCCTGGCCGCCTGGCTGGGCATGGACCGCCAGGAAGACCCGTTCTTCCCCTACCGCTACGGCCACGTGCTGGTGCCATGGCCAGGCGCCCAGCCGGAGCAGGTCCAGCGGCTGATCGTGCAGACCCTGGAAGACGAGATCGCCCAGGTCGAGGAAATCAACGAAATTCGCGCCACTGCCCGGCTCGGCTTTGCCCACCTGATCGTGGGCATGCAGCAGCATGTCTACGACACCGACGCGGTCTGGGATCGCATCCGGGTTGCCGTCGAGCGTGCCGAGCGGCGGTTCCCGCAAGGCGCCGGACCGGCCGAGATTCGCGACCGCTCGATGGACACCCACGGCATCGTGCTGGCGATTACCGGCAGCGACGATCTGCTGGAACTGCTCGATGCCGCCCGCCAGCTGCGCCGCGACCTGTTCCGGGTGCCCGATATCGGCCGCATAGAAATTCTCGCCAACCCCGGCGAGCAGCTGGTGATCGCCACCGATGATGCCCGCCTGGCCGCGCTGGGCCTGGACCAGGCTGGCCTGGCCGCCCAGCTGGCCGCCCGCAACCAGACCCTGCCCGGCGGCAGCCTGTCGTCGGGCGATCGCAACCTGCTGCTCCGGCCCGGTGCGGAATTTGCCAGTCTGGAAGAGCTGCGCGCAAGCCCGATTCGCACCGCCAGCGGCGCGCTGGTGCCGCTGGAAACCGTGGCCGATATTCGGCTGATGCCCGAGACGCCAACCACCCAGCGCATGTGGCATGGCGATGAACCGGCAATCGGACTGGGCATCGTGATCCCGGAAAACCGGGTCAACGCGGTGCGCTTCGGCGAGCAGGTGCGTCATCTGCTCGACGAGGTTTCCCCTCGCTACGCGCCGCTGGAAATCCACGAGATGTTCTACCAGCCCGACTGGGTGCGTTCACGCCTGGCCGAGCTGGGGCGCTCGCTGCTGACCGGCGTGGTCATCGTGGCGATCGTGCTGCTTTTGTTCATGGGCCCACGACTGGGTCTGCTGGTAGCCGTGCTGCTGCCGCTGGTCACCCTGTCCAGCCTGGCCGTCTACGCCATGGGAGGCGGTGTGCTGCATCAGATGACCATCGCCGGCATGGTGATCGCACTCGGCATGCTGGTCGACAACGCCATCGTCATGGTCGAGAACCTGCAGTGGCACCTGGATCGCGGCAAGACGCCGGCCCAGGCCGCGACCATTGCCGTGCGCGAGCTGGCCGGACCGCTGGCGGCTGCCACCGGCACCACCCTGGCCGCCTTCACCCCGCTGCTGCTGTCGACCGGCGACACCGCCGACTTCACCCGCGGTATTCCCATCATGGTGATGCTGGTGCTGATCATCAGCTACCTGTTCGCCATCTTCGTCACCCCGGTGCTGGCCGCCGGCACGCTCAAGCCTTTGGGGCAGGATGCCGGGCTGGGCATGCGCCGCTTCGGCGAGGCCGCCGGCACGCTGGCCATGCGCCATCCCTGGCCGGTACTGGCCGCTGCCGGGCTGCTGCTGGTCGTCGCCTTGGGAATGACCGGCTTGCTGCAGCGTGATTTCTTCCCCAGCACCGATCGCAACCAGATGATCGTTGACCTGCATTTCCCCGAGGGCACGCGTACCGAGGTCAGCGACTACCACGCCGGCGTGCTGGCCAGCACCCTGCGCCAGCTGGCAGGCGTCGAGCAGGTCCACCACATGGCCGGGTTCAGCGGGCCGCGCTTCTACTACAACCTGATCGAGACGCCGCGCGCCCCGCACCTGGCGCGCATCGTCGTCATCACCGACAGCGACGCCCGGCTGCCCGGCATCATGCGCTGGGTGCGCCGCCACGCCCCGGACGCCTTTCCCGAGGCCCAGGTGGTCGCCCGCCGGCTCGGCCAGGGCCCGCCGATCGAGGCGCCGGTGGAACTGCACCTGTACGGCGAAGATGCCGATTCCCTCAGCAGCGCCGCCCGCAACCTGGTCCGGCTGCTGCGCGACATCCCCGGCGCTACCGATGTCCGTCACCGCCTGGGTGACGGCATGCCGACGCTGGCATTCGAGATCGACGATGCCGAAGCCGCCCGCCACGGCATCGCCCGCGAACACATCGCCCGCACCCTGTCCCGGGCCACTCTGGGCGAGCCTTTCAGCCACTACCGCGCTGGCCGTGAGCCGGTGCCGATGATGCTGCGCACTGGCCACGGCGAATACACCCCGGAATCAGCGCTTGCCGGACTGCAGGTCGAGACCGCCGACGGCCGGACCCTGCCGCTGGCCCAGTTCGTGACCGTCAGCCTGGCGCTGCAACCGGCGGTGATCGAACACCGCGACCTGCGCCGCAAGACCGCCGTACTGGCCGAAACGGCAGAGGGCGTCACCTACGGCCAGGTGATCGACCGGCTGGAGCGGCGAGTCGATGAGCTGAACCTGCCGCCCGGCGTCGAACTGGTCTACGGCGGCGCCGCGGCCGAGGCCGGCGATGCCAACACCGCCCTGTTCAGCACACTGCCGATCGGGCTGTTGCTGCTGCTGGTATTCCTGCTGTGGCAGTTCAACTCCTTCCGCCTGGTGCTGATCGTGCTGGCCACCGTGCCGCTGGCCGCCATCGGCGTGGTGCCGGGGCTGATACTGACCGGACAACCCTTCAGCTTCACCGCCATCCTCGGCGTGGTCGCCCTGGTCGGCATCGTGGTGAACAACGCCATCGTGCTGATCGATGTGATCGGCGCCAACCGCCACCAGGGCCTGGAAATCAGCGACGCCATCGTCAGCGCCGTGGGCCGGCGCATCCGGCCGATCCTGCTGACCACCATGACCACCATCGCCGGCCTGCTGCCGCTGACCTTCACCCAGTCCACCCTGTGGCCACCGATGGCCTGGGCGATCATTTCCGGCCTGCTGTCCTCGGCCCTGCTGACGCCGATGGTGATCCCTGTGCTGTACCGCTTGCTGATGCAAAACCGTGCGGTTTGATCACGAGCCCAGGCAATCGACGATGAATTCGTCCAGACCGCGCCGATAGAGCTCGCCCGAGACCATAAAACCCGAGTTGTGATCGCCGCGGATTTCCAGCAGCCGGGCACGCCCGCCGCCGGCGTTCATCAGCCTCTCGGCATTGGCAAAGGAAATGATCTCGTCGCCCGGACTGTGGATGATCAGCACCGGCAGCTCCGTGCGCGTCAGCGCATCGGCGGCATCGAAACGCAGCCGGGCCAGCCAGCGCACCGGAATCCACCAGTAGATCTCGGCAGCCACATCCGGCACCGAGCTGAAGGTCGACTCGGTAATCAGGCAGGCGGCCGGCCGTCGGGTGGCAAGCTCCGCCGACACCGCCCCGCCCAGCGAGCGCCCGAACAGCACCACCTGCTCGGGCGAAACATCACGCTGCTCGACCAGCCAGTCAAAGGCCGCTTCGGCATCCTTGTACAAGCCCTGCTCGCTCGGGCGCCCGGTACTCTGGCCATAGCCGCGGTAGTCGTACATCAGCACGTTCAGCCCCAGATTGTTGAATATGCGCAGCGAATCCAGCCGGTGCGAGATATTGCCGGCATTGCCGTGGCTGAACAGTAGCGTGCCGCGCGCCTGGGCATGCGGCACCCACCAGGCATGTATGCGCTCACCATCTGCGGTGTCGATTTCGACCGAATCGAAGCTCAACCCCAGGTGCCCCGGATCGGCAATCAGATCGCGCCCGACCACGTTGGGCAGAAACAGCATCCGAGACTGCATGAAAAACAAGAACACCAGCAACAGGCCG
>SKQS01000106.1 GCA_007118895.1 Wenzhouxiangella sp. | reverse complement strand
GCCTTTGCTACGGCTATCAGGGCGCAGCGCCCGAGCGCAGGGATGGCGGTTTCGCGAAGCGAAGAAGCCATCCTGGAGCGAGGATTAGCGCGTGTGCGAGATGCGGCTTTTGAGGCGAAACCCTGACGGGACGGGCCTTTGCGGGTCTCCCGCTGCGTTTCGACTCGCTTATTTGGAATGACCAAACCGCGCTCGCCGAAGCCACACCGGGCGATCCCGCAAAGGCTCCGTCGCGCCCGCGCAGAGTTATTCAGAGGCTCCTTAGCGGCGAAAAACTCATCCGGTGGGCAGGGCAGGGGCCGTGCTCGGCCAGCGCCTGGAGGTGAGCCGCAGTGGGATAGCCCTTGTGGCGATCGAAACCGTAACGTGGGTAGCGCTGGTGAAGTTCACACATCAGGTGGTCGCGATGGGTCTTGGCGATGATGCTGGCAGCGCTGATCGCCGGTTCGATGTCATCGCCGCCGACCAGCGTGCGGGCCGGCATGGCCAGCTCGGGTGCGCGATTGCCGTCGATCAGCACTTCGTCCGGTCGCGGGTCAAGCCTGGCCACGGCCTGCTGCATGCCCTCCAGGGTTGCCTGCAGGATGTTGATGCGGTCGATCCGTTCGGGCGTGATGACGCTGACGGCGACCGCTGTCGCCTGGGCGAGAATCAGTTCGGCCAGCCGGCACCGGGTGGCTGGTGACAGCTTCTTCGAGTCGGCCAGCCCTTCAGGCATTGCCTGCGGGTCAAGTATCACCGCTGCAACCACCACCGGGCCGGCCAGCGGCCCGCGCCCGGCCTCGTCAACCCCGGCGATCTTGCGCATGACCCAGTCGTTCCAGGATGGCCGCCGCGGCGCGGTCGGCCGCGCCCAATGCCAGGCGCTCGCGGCAACTGCGCGCGGCATGCAGATAATCTTCGCGTCGCGAGGGCGTATCGATCCAGCGCATTGCCTGGTCGGCCAGTGCCTGGCCGGTGGCAGCGTGCTGCAAAAGCTCCGGGATCAGTCCGCGCCCTTCGAGTATGTTCGGCAGCGAGACGTGGCGGGTTCGAACCAGGCGCAGGCCGCGGGCCAGCCAGTAGGTGCTGGGCGCCAGTCGGTAATAGACCACCAGCGGGCATTCCATCAGAAACGCCTCAAGTGTTACCGTGCCCGAAGCCGCGATGGCTGCCTGGCAGGCGCGCAGCCCGATACGGGTCTGAGCGCAGACCAGGCGTACCCCGTTCTCCTTCAGGCCCGGACCGATCAGGGATTCGACAGTCTGGCGATCGCCCTCACGGGCCAGCAGCATCACCAGTTCGGCCGTTTCGTGGCGCTTGCGGAGAATCGCTGCCGCCTCGATCAGGATGCCGGCGTGACGTTCGATTTCGCCCAGCCGGCTGCCCGGCAGCAGACCGATCACCGGGCCTGAGCCCGACAGCCCCAGGGCAGCTTGTGCCGCCTGGCGGTCGTGCAGCGGCGAGGTCGGGTCGGCCATCGCCGCGCCCAGCTCGTCGGCCAGCGGATGACCGACGAAGCGGGCATCCAGTTGGTGTGCCTGGTACAAGGCCGGCTCGAAAGGAAACAGGGTTAGCAGCATGTCCAGAGAACGGGCAATGCGCCGGACCCGGTAGCCGCGCCAGGCCCACACCGAAGGCGACACATACTGGAAGGTGGTCATGCCGCGACGCTTGAGGTGCCGGGCCAGGCCAATGGTGAAATCCGGAGCGTCGATGCCAACAAAGCCATCTGCGCCATGGTCGAGGGCCTCGGCCGCCAGCGTCTGTCGCAGCCGGTAGATGCGCGGCAGGTGGGAAAGTACCTCGCCAAGCCCCATCACGCCCAGCTCGTCGACGCCGTGCCAGGCATTGACCCCGGCCTCGCTCATCGCCGGACCGGCAATGCCGGCCAGTTCGATATCCGGGCATCGGGCCTTCAGCGCCCGGGCCAGGCTGGCTCCCAGCATATCCCCGGAAGCCTCGCCGGCACACAGCACCAGGCGCAGCGGTCGGTTCATCTAAGGAACCCCTGAACAATGATGCACGGGCGCGGGCTAACGAAGAAGGCCGCGGGTGCTGGCTTCCACCGTGGCGATCATGAGCTCAAGCTCCGGCTGGTCGGCAAGCCGGGATTTCAGCTCTGACAGTGCCTGCTCGCGCGGCAGGCCGCTGCGGTAGAGGGTCCTGTAGGCTTCCTTGATGTTGCGCAGCTGGGCAGAGTCGAAGCCGCGCCGCTTCAGCCCCTCGACATTGATGCCTCGCGGACGCGGCGGCTGGCCCGAAACCATGACGTAGGCCGGTACATCCTGGCTGACCCCGCCATACATGCCGAGAAAGGCGTGGTCACCGATGCGGCAGAACTGATGGGCACCGGAATAGCCGGCAAAGATCACGTAGTCACCGACAGTCACATGCCCGGCCAGCGTGGCGCCATTGGCGAAGATGGTATGCGAGCCCACCTGGCAGTCATGAGCAATGTGGCTGTAGGCCATCAACCAGTTGTCATCGCCAAGCCGGGTGACGCCACCGCCGTCGGCCGTGCCGCGATTGATCGTCACGTACTCGCGGATGGTGTTGCCGTTGCCTATTTCCAGCGCCGAGTCCTCGCCGCGGTATTTCTTGTCCTGGGGTTCGTCGCCGATCGAGGCAAACGGAAAGATCCGGTTGTCGCGCCCGATAGTGGTCCGGCCGCAGATCACGACATGCGGACCGACCCGGCAGCCCGAGCCGATGCTCACATTTGCGCCGATGATGGCATAGGGGCCGACCTCGACATCATCGGCAAGCTCGGCGCCGGCCTCGATGATCGCCGTGGGATGAATCATGCCGCCGGGTTCGGTCGGGCCGCACACAACAGTTCGGCGCTGGCGACCGTTTTTCCTTCCACGCTGACGCTGGCTGCATACAGGCCCATGCCGCGCATCAGGCGTTTCTGGGTCACCTCGAAGATCAGCTGATCGCCGGGCACCACGACCTTGTTGAAGCGGGCCTTGTCGATCTTGACCAGGTAATAGAGCTGCTCGGCCGCGCCACTGGCCTCGCGAGCCAGGTGAGCCAGGCAGCCGGCCGCCTGGGCCATGGCCTCGAGAATCAGCACGCCCGGCATCACCGGGTGCCCGGGAAAATGGCCGTTGAAGAAGGGCTCGTTGATGGTGACATTCTTCAGCGCCCGGATCTGCGGCGGGTCGGTCAGGCGGTAATCAAGCACCCGGTCGACCAGCAGAAAGGGGTAACGGTGGGGCAAAAGCTGCATGATGCGCTCGACATCGATCGCTTCCCGCGAGGTTTGATCATTCATCGCCTTACCTGCCTCTACTCAAAGCCTTGGTCATTGGTTGTTGTCGCGACTGCTGCCGGTACGCTCCAGGGCCCGTACGCGGCCAAACAACTGATCGAGCTGGCCGAGGCGTACCAGCAGGCGCTGCCAGGGTCGCTGGCCGCGGGCCGGAACGCCGGAGCCATACTGGCCGGGCTCGGTAATCGAGTCCAGCACCGTGCTCATGGCCGTGATCACCACCCGGTCGCAGATCTCAAGGTGACCAGCGATGCCGCAAGCCCCGGCGATCATACAGTAACGCCCGATCCGGGTCGACCCGGCGATCCCGACACAGCCGGCAATCGCGGTATGGGCGCCGATCTGCACGTTATGGGCAATCTGGACCTGGTTGTCCAGGCGCACATCCTCCTCCAGCACCGTGTCCTCGACGGCGCCGCGGTCGATCGTGGTATTGGCGCCGATCTCGCAGTCATCGCCGATTCGCACGCTGCCGACCTGCGGCACCTTCAGCCAGCGGCCGCTGTCCATGGCCAGGCCGAAACCGTCGGCGCCGATCACCGCGCCGGGGTGGACGATGACGCGGCTGCCCAGTCGCACCCCGGGGCCGAGATAGACCCGTGCGATCAGCCTGCAGTCGGCGCCGATCTCGACATCGTTGTCGAGTACCGAGCCGGGGCCGATGGTTGCGCCGGGCCCGATCCGGCAGCCCGGACCGATCGCGGCCTGGGCCTCGACCCGTGCGGTCGGGTCGATCTCGGCACTGTCGGCGATGCTGGCCGAAGGATGGATTCCGGCCGGCCGATCGCGCTCGGGCCTGAGCAGGGCTAGCGCCCGCGCCCAGCTGGCGTAGGGATTGGTCGACACCAGCGCTGCGGCTGGGCAAATTTCAACCGCTTCCGGGGGCAAGATCACTGCCCCGGCCCGGGTTGTGGCCAGCTGATCCCGGTAACGTGGATTGGCCAGAAACGTCAGATTGTCCGGCCCCGCCGAAGTCAGCGTGGCGACACCCCTGATTTCGCAATCATCATCACCGTGCCACTCCAGATCGAGCGCTTCGGCCAGCTCACTGATTCGCATCGTACTCCCAGACTCACTCATGATGCCCGCGCCAGGCGAAACAAAATGCCGGCGGTCAAGGCATCCGGGAAGATTAACGCATTGCGGGCAGAAGCGTCAGGCTCGGGATGAACTCCCAAGGTCGGTGCGTCGGTGCGTCGGTGCGTCGGTGCGTCGGTGCGTCGGTGCGTCGGTGCGTCGGTGCGTCAGTGCGTCAGTGCGTCAGTGCGTCGGTGCGTCGGTGCGTCGGTGCGTCGGTGCGTCGGTGCGTCGGTGCGTCGGTGCGTCGGTGCGTCGGTGCGTCGGTGCGTCGGTGCGTCGGTGCGTCGGTGCGTCGGTGCGTCGG
>SKQS01000233.1 GCA_007118895.1 Wenzhouxiangella sp. | reverse complement strand
GTGCAGATGCAGGTCGAGCTGATTGCGCCGATTGCGATGGAAGAGGGCCTGCGCTTTGCGATTCGCGAAGGTGGCCGCACCGTCGGCGCCGGCGTGGTCGCCAAGATCCACGAGTGATGGCCGGACAGACCGTGCTGCCGGGCTTGAGTGCCAGGCAGCACAGTTTGGAATTGGTCCACTGTTTCCAGTAAACAGAGAATACAGGCGAGTAGCTCAACTGGCAGAGCAGCGGTCTCCAAAACCGCAGGTTGGGGGTTCGAGTCCCTCCTCGCCTGCCACCTAAAAGCGAAGCGGAAGGTATGGCTGTCGACAAATCATCACCACGAGACAACGCGCTGTGGGCGCTGGCCCTGCTGATCCTGGCTGCCGGTGTTGCCGGCTTTTTTTATTACGACGACGCCATGCTGCTCGTTCGCGTGCTGGGCATCGTTGCCGCCGTGGTGGTTGCATTGATCGTTGTCGCCAGGACCGAGCGTGGGCGCGGGATGTTCTCCTACATGCGCGAGACGGACGTTGAACGGCGCAAGGTGGTCTGGCCGACGCGTCAGGAGACATTGCAGACGACGCTTATCGTACTGGTAATCACGATCATCGTGGCAATCATGTTGTTCCTGATGGACACCCTGTTCGGCTGGATCGTGCGCCGACTGATCGGGGCTGGCGGAGCAGGCTGATGGCCAAGCAGTGGTATGTCGTACACGCCTATTCCGGTTTCGAGAAGCAGGTCAAGAAGTCACTGGAAGATCGCATCAAGCGCGCCGGCATGGAGGATCTGTTCGGTCAGATCCTGGTGCCCACCGAAGAAGTGGTGGAGATGAAGAAAGGCGTAAAGCGTCGCAGCGAACGCAAGTTCTTCCCGGGCTACGTGCTGGTCGAAATGGAAATGAACGATGACAGCTGGCACCTGGTCAAGGATGTGCCCAAGGTGATGGGCTTCATCGGCGGGCGACAGGATCGTCCGGCGCCGATCAGCCAGCGCGAGGCTGACAGCATCCTGCAGCGCGTTGCCGAGGGCGTTGACAAGCCTCGGCCGAAAGTGCTGTTCGAGCCCGGCGAGATGGTGCGGGTCACCGATGGCCCGTTCAATGATTTCAGTGGTGTGGTCGAAGAGATCAACTACGAGAAGAACCGGTTGCGGGTTGCGGTATCGATATTCGGCCGCTCGACGCCGGTAGAGCTGGATTTCCAGCAAGTAGAGAAGTTGTAACGCGTTTTCAGCGTTGCTTGATCGAGGCGATGAGCCGGTCGATGTGAGAACCCTCACTTAGTCTTCCGTTTCACCGTCTCACCGTTAAATGAACGGGGAGCCGTCAACGAGCTGTTGCGGCGCTTGCACCCGAGGAGATGTAAACATGGCCAAGAAAGTCAAATCATACATCAAGCTGCAGGTGCCTGCCGGTCAGGCCAACCCGAGCCCGCCGGTTGGTCCGGCGCTGGGGCAGCATGGTGTCAACATCATGGAATTCTGCAAGGCATTCAATGCCCAGACCCAGTCGGTTGAGCAAGGTTTGCCGTTGCCGGTGGTCATCACCGTCTACAGCGACCGCAGTTTCACCTTCATCACCAAGACGCCGCCGGCAGCGGTACTGTTGAAGAAGGCGGCAAAGATTCCAAAGGGCAGTGGAGAGCCGAATACCCGCAAGGTGGGTACGGTTACCCGGAGCCAGCTGGAGGAAATCGCCAAGATGAAGGAGCCGGACCTGACTGCCGCCGACATGGATGCAGCGGTGCGGACCATTGCCGGCAGCGCCCGCAGCATGGGCCTCAACGTGGAAGGAGTGGACTGATGGCCAGCAGAAGCAAGCGAATTCGCGCAATGCGCGAGCAGATCGAGCCCGGCAAGGCTTACGCCATTGAAGAAGCACTGGATCTGCTGAAGAACATGAGCAAGGTAAAGTTCACCGAGTCGGTGGATGTGGCCATTCGTCTCGGCGTCGACCCGCGCAAGTCCGATCAGGTCGTGCGTGGCGCCATCGTCATGCCGCATGGCACCGGCAAGAGTGTGCGCGTAGCTGTTTTCGCCCAGGGCGAAAATGCCGACAAGGCAAAGGAAGCCGGCGCCGACCTGGTGGGCATGGATGACTTGGCCGAAACCATCAAGGGCGGACAGATTGATTTCGATGTGTGCATTGCCACGCCGGATGCGATGCGCGTGGTGGGGCGTCTCGGGCAGATTCTCGGGCCACGCGGCCTGATGCCCAACCCCAAGGTAGGTACGGTGACCACCGACGTGGAAACTGCGGTCCGCAACGCCAAGGCAGGTCAGGTGCAGTTTCGCACCGACAAGGCAGGCATCATTCACGCCACCATCGGCAAGGCCGATTTCGAGGTCGACGCGCTGAAAGGCAATCTGCATGCCCTGGTCACGGAGTTGGTCAAGGTCAAGCCGCCGGCTGCCAAGGGTCAGTATCTGCGCAAAGTCGCGGTGTCAACGACCATGGGTCCCGGACTGACGGTGGATACCGGGAGTTTGGGGTTGTAAAGGACAGGGTTCAGGTTTGAGGTTTGAGGAAAGAAATACGGAGAAAAGTTTGGCCAAGGAGTAAGGATCAGGCTGCGGTGCAGGAGCGAGCAATGGCCGAAAAGGTCGGAGTTTCCGTGAATCACCTGAACCCTGAAACCTGAACCCTGAAACCTTTCTTTTCTCCCGGGCGATCGCTCCAAGGAGCGTCCGTCCAAGACCGCGGGTCGCTGACTGGTCTGGCTGACAGTCACGGTAATGGTTTAGCGACCGCCCGCGCAGATGGTGTCGCCCGACTACCGGCATTGCCGGGGAACGGCCACCGCAAGGCCCGCCGCGATCGATCTGGTCAAGGCGGTGACAAGAAGGATCCGGCCAGCCGTATCGGCCGGTGTCCGTTAACTAGATGGAGGTAGCCAATGGCACTCTCATTGGAGCAAAAGAAGGCAGTGGTCGCGGAGGTCAGCGTCATCGCTCAGTCCGCCCATTCAGCTGTTGCTGCAGAGTACCGTGGTCTGACCGTCGGCGAGATGACCGAGCTGCGTCGCAAGGCGCGTGCCGAGGGAGTCTATCTGAAGGTCGCCAAGAACACGCTGGTGCGCCGGGCCGTCGAGGGAACGGATTTCGAATGCATGGCCGAGGAACTGACCGGCCCGTTGCTGTTTGCCTTTTCCACCGAGGATCCGGGCGCGGCAGCACGACTGGTCAAGGACTTTGCCAAGCAGCATGACAAGTTGATCGCCCGCATGGTCGCCGTTGGCGCCAGGCTGCACGATGTTTCCGAGCTGGAGCGTCTGGCCAGCCTGCCGACGCGTGATCAGGCGATTTCCATGCTGATGGGCGTCATGAAGGCCCCGATTTCGAAGTTCGTTCGCACTCTGGCGGAACCGCATGCCAAGCTCGCTCGTACCGTAGCCGCGGTTCGCGACAGCAAGCAGGCTGCTTGATAGGTTATGGCCTGCATTCGGTTGAACCGACAGGCTTGACGGAACAATTATCAACTTGGAGTTATAAACAATGGCCGTTTCAAAAGAAGACATTCTGGAAACCATTTCCAACATGACCGTGATGGAGGTCGTGGACCTGATCGAAGCGATGGAAGAAAAGTTCGGCGTATCGGCCGCTGCCCCGGTGGCAGCCGTTGCCGGTCCCGCGGCTGCCGGTGGTGATGCCGCCGCTGCCGAGGAAAAGACCGAATTCGACGTTGTTCTTTCCAGCTTCGGGTCCAACAAGGTTGCCGTGATCAAGGCCGTTCGCGGCATTACCGGCCTGGGTCTGAAGGAAGCCAAGGACCTCGTCGAAGGTGCCCCGACCGCTGTCAAGGAAGGGGTTTCCAAGGATGAGTCCGAGGAAATGAAGAAGCAGCTCGAGGAAGCCGGCGCGACCGTTGAGGTCAAGTAATCAGCGGCTTGTTCGACAGGCAAGACCAGGCGGGCTGGGTGCCGGAAGGCACCCGGCCTGCCGTCGTTTACGAAAATCGTGAAAATCGGAAGGTCGGGGTTTTGCCGGGTACCCGATCCATACGCCGGAATTATTCCCGGAAGCCATGCAACATCATGCGGGTGAGACGCACATGAGTTACTCCTTCACCGAGAAGAAACGTATTCGCAAGGACTTCGGTCGGCACCCCGGGGTGCTGGATGTCCCGTTTCTGCTGTCAACCCAGATCGAATCCTACAAGCTGTTCCTGCAGGAATTCGTCCGCGAGCAGGAACGCAGGGAAGTCGGCCTGCACGGCGCGCTGTCGTCGGTGTTTCCGATCACAAGCTATTCCGGCAATGCAGCGCTCGAATATGTCAATTATCGGCTCGGTCAGCCGGAATTCGATGTCACCGAGTGCAAACTGCGCGGCATGACCTATGGTGCGCCGCTGCGAGTGACCGTGCGTCTGGTCATTTACGACAAGGACAGCCCGGCCAAGAACAAGCGAATCAAGGAAGTCAAGGAGCAGGACGTCTACATGGGCGATCTGCCGCTGATGACCGATACCGGCACTTTCATCATCAACGGCACCGAGCGGGTCATCGTCAACCAGATGCACCGCTCCCCGGGCGTCTTTTTTGATCATGATCGCGGCAAGACTCACTCTTCGGGCAAGCTTTTGTATTCGGCGCGCGTGATTCCCTACCGTGGCTCGTGGCTGGATTTTGAATTCGACCCCAAGGATTGCATCTTTACGCGCATTGACCGTCGTCGCAAGCTGCCGGTAACCATCCTGCTGCGCGCGCTGGGCATGGACGAAGAGCAGATTCTCGATGTGTTCTTTGAAAAGACCCGGGTCACCCTGCGCAAGAACGATGCCAAGATCGACCTGGTGCCCAGCCGCCTGCGGGGCGAGAATGCCCTGATTGACATCGTCGACGGCGACGGCAACGTGATCGTGGCCAGAGATCGCCGAATCACGGCACGCCACGTCAAGTTGATCGAACAGGCCGGGGTCAAGAGCCTGGATGTGCCGGATGACTACCTGATCGGCAAGATCCTGGCTCAGCAGATTGCCGATGCCGAAACCGGCGAGCTGGTGGCCCGGGCCAACGACGAGATTACCGAAGAGCTGCTGGAAGCCCTGCGCGAGGCCAAGGTCAAGCGTTTCGATATTCTCTATGTCAACGATCTGGACCAGGGACCTTATGTCTCCAACACCCTGCGCATCGATCCCACTTCCAACGAGCTGGAGGCATTGTGGGAAATCTACAAGATGATGCGTCCGGGCGAGCCGCCGACCAAGGAAGCGGCCCAGAATCTGTTCAAGAATCTGTTTTTCACCGCGGAGCGCTATGATCTTTCGGCGGTCGGACGGATGAAATTCAACCGCCGCGTCGGTCGCAAGGAAATCACCGGCTCCGGGGTGCTGGACCAGGAAGATATCCTGGCCGTGCTCAAGGTGCTGATCGATATTCGCAACGGCAATGGCACGGTTGATGATATCGACCACCTGGGTAACCGTCGTGTGCGCTCGGTTGGTGAAATGGCTGAAAACGTATTCCGGATCGGCCTGGTTCGCGTCGAGCGTGCCGTGCGCGAGCGTCTGAGCGTGGCTGAAAGTGAAGGCCTGGCTCCGCAGGATCTGATCAACGCCAAGCCGGTGGCGGCCGCGGTAAAGGAGTTCTTTGGCTCCTCGCAGCTGTCGCAGTTCATGGATCAGAACAACCCGCTATCGGAAGTCACCCACAAGCGCCGCGTCTCGGCGCTGGGCCCGGGTGGTCTTACCCGCGAGCGGGCCGGCTTCGAGGTGCGCGACGTGCATCCGACCCATTACGGTCGGCTATGCCCGATCGAGACCCCGGAAGGCCCGAATATCGGTCTGATCAATTCTTTGGCGGTCTATGCACGTACCAACGAGTATGGCTTTCTTGAAACGCCGTATCGCCGGGTGCGCGACGGCCAGGTTACCGACGAGGTGCAGTATCTTTCGGCGATTGAAGAGGGCGATTACGTAATTGCCCAGGCCAATGCCGATCTGGACAAGAATCACCGCTTCAAGGAAGAACTCATCCCGTGTCGTCACCAGGGCGAGTTCACCCTCAAGCAGAGCTCGGAAATCGAGTTCATGGATGTGTCTCCGCGCCAGATCGTATCCGTGGCCGCCTCGCTGGTGCCTTTCCTCGAACATGACGATGCCAACCGCGCCCTGATGGGTTCGAACATGCAGCGCCAGGCAGTGCCGACGCTGCGTGTTGACAAGCCGCTGGTCGGCACCGGCATGGAGCGCGTGGTTGCGACCGACTCCGGGGTGACCACGGTTGCGCTGCGTGGCGGTGTAGTCGATCAGGTCGATGCCGGTCGCATCGTGGTTCGGGTCAATGATGCAGAGGTCGGTGAGGATGATCCGGGTGTGGATATCTACAACCTGGTCAAGTATCAGCGCTCGAACCAGAACACCTGCATGAATCAGCGGCCGATCGTCAAGGTTGGCGACGTGGTCAGCGCCCGCGATGTGCTGGCCGACGGCCCGTCGGTCGATCTCGGTGAACTGGCCCTGGGTCAGAACATGCTGGTCGCCTTCATGCCCTGGAACGGCTACAACTTCGAGGATTCGATCCTTATCTCCGAGCGAGTGGTCCAGGAAGACCGCTATACCTCGATTCATATCGAGGAGCTGACCTGTGTGGCCCGCGACACCAAGCTTGGTCCGGAGGAAATCACCGGTGATATTCCCAATGTTGGCGAGTCGGCGCTGAGCAAGCTTGACGAGTCCGGTATTGTCTACATTGGTGCCGAGGTGCGTGCCGGCGATATTCTGGTCGGCAAGGTCACGCCCAAGGGCGAAACGCAGCTGACTCCGGAGGAAAAACTGCTTCGGGCAATCTTTGGCGAGAAAGCTTCCGACGTCAAGGACACCTCGCAGCGTGTGCCGACCGGAATGGATGGTACGGTGATCGACGTCCAGGTCTACACCCGTGAAGGGGTGGAGAAGGACGCTCGTGCAGTGGCCATTGAGCGCGACGAGATCCGCCGGGTGCGCAAGGATCTTGATGACCAGCTCAGGATCATGGAGGACGCGATTTTCGCCCGCCTCGAATCGGTACTGGTCAACAAGGTCGCCGACAAGGGGCCGGGCCTGAAGAAGGGCGCCAAGGTCACCCAGTCCTACCTCGACGAGTTGCAACGCGATGAGTGGTTCAAGCTTCGCATGCGTAACGACGAGGCACAGGACCTGCTGGAGCGATCGGCGCGTCAGATTGAAAAGCAGCGCAAGCTGTTCGACAAGCGTTTCGAGGAGAAGAAGGAAAAGATTACCCGCGGCGATGATCTGGCGCCCGGCGTGCTCAAGATGGTCAAGGTCTATCTGGCTGTCAAGCGTCACATGCAGCCAGGGGACAAGATGGCCGGTCGCCATGGCAACAAGGGCGTGATCTCGACCATCGTCCCGACCGAGGACATGCCGTTCATGGAAGATGGGACGCCGGTTGATATCGTGCTCAATCCGCTGGGCGTGCCCTCGCGCATGAATATCGGGCAGGTTCTCGAGACCCATCTGGGCTGGGCTGCCAGAGGACTTGGCCGCAAGATTCAGGGCATGATCGAGGCCAACGAGTCAGCCGCCAAGCTGCGCAAGTTTATCGGCGAGATCTACAACTCCGATCGCGACCGGATCGATATGGGCCAGTTCAGTGACGAGGAAGTTGTCGAGATGGCCGGCAATCTCACCGGCGGCGTGCCGATGGGCACCCCGGTATTCGACGGCGCCGACGAGACCGAGATCAAGAAGCTGCTGGCGATGGCCGATCTGCCGGAATCCGGACAGACCACGCTTTATGACGGTCGCACCGGCGATGCTTTCGACCGGCCGGTGACCGTAGGTTACATGTACATGCTCAAGCTCAACCACCTGGTGGATGACAAGATGCATGCCCGTTCGACCGGGCCGTACAGCCTGGTGACCCAGCAGCCGCTTGGCGGCAAGGCCCAGTTTGGCGGCCAGCGTTTCGGGGAGATGGAGGTCTGGGCGCTGGAAGCGTACGGGGCGGCCTATACCCTGCAGGAAATGCTGACCGTCAAGTCCGACGATGTGCAGGGGCGCAACCAGATGTACAAATCCATCGTCGATGGCAACAACCAGATGGTGGCCGGCATGCCGGAATCCTTCAACGTATTGGTGAAGGAAATCCGCTCGCTGGGCATCAATATCGAACTCGAAGATTCCTGATCTCAGGAGGAGGCAGCAAGTGCGCGACCTTTTCAACCTATACAAGCGGCAGCATCAGATTACCGACTTCAATGCCATTCGCATTGGTCTCGCTCCGCCTGAGCTGATTCGTTCCTGGTCCTTCGGCGAGGTCAAGAAGCCCGAGACGATCAATTACCGTACCTTCAAGCCGGAAAGAGAAGGTCTGTTCTGCGCGGCCATCTTTGGTCCGATCAAGGACTACGAATGCCTGTGCGGCAAGTACAAGCGGATGAAGCATCGCGGGGTCAAGTGCGAGAAATGCGGCACGGAGGTGACCCTGACCAAGGTTCGGCGCGAGCGCATGGGTCATATCGACCTGGCTTCGCCGGTGGCGCATATCTGGTTTTTGAAGTCGCTGCCCAGCCGGATCGGTTTGATGCTGGACATGACGCTGCGCGACATTGAACGGGTGCTGTACTTCGAGTCGTACCTGGTGCTGGATCCCGGCATGACCCCGATGGAGCGCGGCCAGCTGCTGACCGACGAGCAGTATCTCGATGCGATGGAGGAATACGGTGATGAATTCGACGCCAAGATGGGCGCCGAAGCCGTGTTTGACCTGCTCAGAAACGTCGATCTGCAAACCGAGTTGGTCCAGTTGCGCGAGGACATCGCCGCCACCAACTCCGAGACCAAGATCAAGCGTCTGACCAAGCGAATCAAGCTGATGGAGGCGTTCATCGAGTCGGGTAACCGGCCCGAATACATGATTCTCACCGTGCTGCCGGTGCTTCCGCCCGACCTGCGGCCACTGGTACCGCTGGATGGTGGTCGCTTTGCCACCTCGGATCTCAACGACCTGTACCGTCGGGTGATCAACCGCAACAATCGCCTGAAGCGTCTGCTGGAGCTGAACGCTCCGGACATCATCGTGCGTAACGAAAAGCGCATGCTGCAGGAGTCGGTTGATGCGCTGCTCGACAATGGTCGTCGCGGCCGGGCGATTACCGGCACCAACAAGCGTCCGCTGAAGTCGCTGGCCGACATGATCAAGGGCAAGCAGGGTCGGTTCCGTCAGAACCTGCTGGGCAAGCGGGTCGACTACTCGGGCCGCTCGGTGATCGTGGTTGGTCCGACGCTCAAGCTCCACGAGTGTGGACTGCCGAAAAAGATGGCCCTGGAGCTGTTCAAGCCGTTCATTTTTTCCAAGCTGCAGCGTCGTGGCCTGGCCATGACCATCAAGGCCGCCAAGAAACTGGTCGAGCGCGAGGAAGGAGAGGTCTGGGATATTCTCGAGGAGGTCATCCGCGAGCACCCGGTGCTGCTCAACCGCGCCCCGACCCTGCATCGCCTGGGGATCCAGGCTTTTGAACCGGTGCTGGTCGAAGGCAAGGCCATTCAGCTGCATCCGCTGGTCTGTACGGCGTTCAACGCCGACTTCGACGGCGACCAGATGGCAGTCCACGTGCCGTTGAGCCTGGAGGCCCAGCTCGAGGCCCGGGCGCTGATGATGAGCTCGAACAACATTTTGTCGCCGGCCAACGGCGAGCCGATCATCGTCCCCACCCAGGACGTGGTGCTTGGCCTGTACTACATGACCCGTGCCCTGCCTGGCGCGCGTGGTGAGGGTATGTTCTTCTCCAGCGTTGCCGAGGTGCACCGCGCCTACGCTAACCGCCAGGTCGACCTGCAGGCCTCGATCACGGTCCGCGTGCGCGAGCTTCAGACCGCAGAGGATGGCAGCGAAGGCGATGAAATCATCACCCGCTACGAGACCACCGTGGGCCGAGCCCTGCTGTGGGAGATTGTCCCGCGCGGGCTGCCGTTCGAACTGATCAACCAGACCCTGAAGAAAAGGCAGATATCCCGCCTGATTGATGAAAGCTACCGGCGAATGGGCCTGAAGAGCTCGGTCATCTTCGCCGACAAGCTGATGTATACCGGCTTTGCGTTTTCAACCCGAGCCGGGGTGTCCATCGGTCTGGACGATCTGCAGGTGCCGCCGGAGAAAAAGGAAATTCTCGAGCGGGCCGAGCAGGAAATCGTAGATATCCAGCAGCAGTATGCATCCGGTGTGGTTACCGCCGGCGAGCGCTACAACAAGGTGGTCGACATCTGGTCCCGGACCAACGAGGAAGTCGCCCGCGCAATGATGAAGCGCATCGGCAAGGAAATCCGGGTCGATGTCGACGGCGTCGAACATGAAGATGACTCGATGAACTCGATCTTCATCATGGCCGACTCCGGCGCCCGTGGTTCGGCCGCCCAGATCCGTCAGCTGGCTGGCATGCGCGGCCTGATGGCCAAGCCGGACGGCTCGATCATCGAGACCCCGATTACCGCGAACTTCCGAGAGGGCCTGAACGTTCTTCAGTACTTCATCTCCACCCATGGCGCGCGCAAGGGCCTGGCCGACACCGCGCTCAAGACAGCCAACTCCGGATACCTGACGCGACGCCTGGTTGACGTGGCCCAGGACCTGGTGGTCATCGAGGAGGACTGCGGTACGACTGAAGGTCTGGAAATGATGCCGATCGTCGAGGGCGGTGACGTCGTCGAGCCGCTGGGCGAGCGAATCCTCGGGCGTGTGGTGGCCGAAGATATCTACGAGCTCGATTCTGACGATGTGCTGTGCGCACGTGACACCCTGATCGATGAGCAGTGGGTCGAGCGCCTGACCGAAGCCGGAATCGACCGGGTAACGGTACGATCGCCGATTACCTGCGCGACGCGCCACGGTATCTGCGCGATGTGCTACGGTCGCGACCTGGCCCGTGGTCACCTGGTCAACCAGGGAGAAGCGGTTGGGGTGATTGCCGCGCAGTCGATCGGTGAGCCGGGCACCCAGCTGACCATGCGCACCTTCCACATCGGCGGTGCGGCCTCGCGAGCGGTCGCAGTGGACCACATCGAGGTCAAGTCCGGTGGCACCATCCGCTTCTACAACCTGAAGTCGGTGGAAAACAGCGAGGGTCGGCTGGTAGCGGTTTCGCGTTCCGGCGAGCTGTCGGTGATCGACCGCAACGGCCGCGAGCGCGAGCGCTACAAGGTGCCTTACGGCGCCATTCTCAGCGTCAAGGAGGGTGAAGAAGTCCAGATCGGTCAGAACGTGGCCAACTGGGATCCGCATACCCACCCCATCGTCACTGAGGTCGCCGGCTTCTCGAGCTTCCAGGACTTCATTGAAGGCGTCACGGTCACCGAACAGGTCGACGACGTTACCGGACTGTCCACCCTGGTCGTGATCGACCCGAAAAAGCGTGGTTCGGAGGGCAAGGATCTGCGCCCGGTGGTTCGCCTGGTCGACAAGAAGGGCAACCCGCTGTACATCCCCGGTACCGAGCAGTATGCGCAGTACTTCCTGCCGGCCGGCGCCGTGATCAACACCACCGATGGTGGCGAGGTCAAGGTGGGCGACATTCTGGCCCGCATCCCGCAGGAATCGTCCAAGACCCGCGACATCACCGGGGGTCTGCCGCGCGTGGCCGATCTGTTCGAGGCGCGCAAGCCCAAGGAGCCGGCGATACTGGCCGAAGCATCCGGTGTGGTCAGCTACGGCAAGGAAACCAAGGGCAAGCAACGCCTGGTCATCACCGATGAACACGGCGAGGTTCACGAGGACCTGATTCCCAAGTGGCGTCAGATCCTGGTGTTCGAGGGCGAGCACGTGGAGAAGGGCGAAACGGTGGTTGACGGCGAGCCCAATCCGCACGATATCCTGCGCCTGCTGGGCACCCCACGCCTGGCTGACTACCTGGTTCAGGAGATCCAGGACGTCTATAGACTGCAGGGCGTGAAGATCAACGACAAGCACATTGAGGTGATCATTCGCCAGATGCTGCGCAAGGCCGAGATCCTGGATTCCGGCGACAGCAAGTTCCTGCGCGGTGAGCAGGTCGAGCGTGTCCATGTCGACGAGGTCAATGGAAAGCTGGCCACCTCGGGTGAGCAGCCTGCCCGCTACCAGCTGGTGCTGCTTGGCATCACCAAGGCCTCGCTGGCTACCGAATCGTTCATCTCGGCAGCCTCATTCCAGGAGACTACCCGGGTGCTGACCGACGCCGCCGTTCGCGGCACTGTCGACCGGTTGCGCGGCCTCAAGGAAAACGTCATTGTCGGTCGCCTGATTCCGGCCGGGACTGGTCGGATCGCCCAGCAGCGGCGTTCCTCCGAACATCTGGCTGATAGCACCGAAGCCGAGCTGGCAGCCCTGCTGCGTGCCAGCGATGCCGAGTCGGAAGCCCGCGCCGAGGCCGGTTCCGAAGGCGAGAGCCAGTAATCCCGTAAAAACTGGCCGCCGCGGATTGCGGCGGCCAGGTTTCGGCAAGCGCCAGTTGCCCCTCGCGGGCCTTGACATCCCCCCTCCAACCCTCTAGAATTCCCGTTCTTCGGCAGACCGGCCGCGAGCTGGTCTGTCGTTTGTTTTCTCAGGGTTCGAAATTATGTCCACAATCAATCAGTTGGTTCGCAAGCCCCGGCGCCCGAAACGGTTCAAGACCAACGTGCCGGCACTGGAAGCCTGTCCGCAAAAGCGCGGCGTGTGCACACGCGTGTACACCACCACGCCGAAAAAGCCGAATTCGGCTTTGCGCAAGGTCGCGCGTGTGCGCTTGACCAATGGCTTCGAGGTAACCAGCTACATCGGCGGAGAGGGCCACAACCTGCAGGAGCACTCGGTGGTCCTGATCCGTGGTGGACGCGTCAAGGACCTTCCCGGTGTGCGCTACCACACCGTTCGCGGCAGTCTCGATACGGCCGGCGTCAGTGATCGCCGCCAGGGCCGTTCTAAGTATGGCGCCAAGCGACCCAAGAACTGACGGATAGCAAAATGTCACGCAAGCACTCGAATTTCGAACGCGACATCCTGGCCGACCCGAAGTACGGCAGCCTGATGATCGCCCGGTTCATCAACATGGTGATGCAAAGCGGCAAGAAGTCGGTTGCCGAGCGCATCGTCTATGGCGCCATCGACGACATCGAGTCGCGTGGCCAGGCCGAGCCGATTGAGGTGATCGAGAAGGCGCTGGAAAACGTTGCGCCGATGGTCGAGGTCAAGTCTCGGCGGGTCGGTGGTGCAACCTACCAGGTGCCGGTCGAGGTTCGTCCGAAGCGGCGTCAGGCACTGGCGATGCGCTGGATCATCGAGGCTGCGCGCAAGCGTGGTGAGAACACCATGCCCCGGCGCCTGGCCGGCGAGCTCCTGGATGCCATGGAAGAGCGTGGCACGGCGGTCAAGAAGCGCGAGGACGTGCATCGCATGGCCGAGGCCAACAAGGCCTTTTCGCACTACCGCTGGTAACGACCGGACAAGAGGAATCACGCTGTGGCACGCAAGACATCAATCGAGCGCTATCGGAACATCGGCATCATGGCCCACATTGACGCGGGCAAGACGACGACCACCGAGCGCATCCTGTTCTATACCGGCGTTTCGCACAAGCTGGGCGAAGTGCATGACGGCAATGCCGTGATGGACTGGATGGAGCAGGAGCAGGAGCGCGGTATCACCATTACGTCTGCGGCGACGACCTGCTTCTGGAAAGGTATGGATCAGGACTGGCCGGAGCATCGCATCAACATCATCGACACTCCGGGTCACGTGGACTTCACCATTGAAGTCGAGCGCTCCTTGCGCGTGCTTGATGGTGCGGTAGCCGTATTCTGTGCCGTTGGTGGTGTCGAGCCGCAGTCGGAGACGGTGTGGCGACAGGCCACCAAGTACCAGGTTCCGCGGATGTGCTTTGTCAACAAGATGGATCGCACCGGCGCCAATTTCACCCGCGTGGTCGGTCAGATCAAGGACCGGCTGGGCGCCAACCCGGTGCCGATCCAGCTGCCGATTGGTGCCGAGGAGAATTTCCAGGGCGTGATCGACCTTGTCAAGATGCGCGCCATCTACTGGGACACAGAGAACATGGGCACCAGCTATCAGGCCCGCGAAATTCCGGCCGAGTTGGCAGACGAGGCCGCCGAGGCGCGCGAATTCATGATCGAGTCGGCTGCCGAGGCCGTCGAGGAGCTGATGGAAAAGTACCTCGATGACGGCGAGCTGACCGAGGAAGAGATCATGCGCGGCCTGCGCGAGGGCACGCTCAACAACGAGCTGGTGCCGGTGTTGTGTGGCTCGGCATTCAAGAACAAGGGCGTGCAGGCGCTGCTTGATGCCGTGATCCAGTACATGCCTTCGCCAACCGAAGTCAAGGCGATCCGCGGCATTAACGAGAATGAAGAGGAAGAGACGCGTCAGTCTGAAGACAACGCGCCGTTTGCTGCCCTGGCATTCAAGATTGCCACCGATCCGTTCGTCGGCTCGCTGACTTTCATCCGGGTCTACTCCGGGGTTCTGAGCTCTGGCGATACCGTGTTCAACCCTGTCAAGGGCAAGAAAGAGCGGATTGGGCGTATTCTTCAGATGCACGCCAACACGCGCGAGGAACTGAAGGAAGTCCGTGCCGGCGATATCGCCGCAGCGGTCGGGCTCAAGGATGTCACCACCGGGGATACCCTGTGCGACCCCTCCGATGTCATCACTCTGGAGCGGATGGAGTTTCCCGAGCCGGTGATTTCGGTTGCGGTCGAGCCCAAAACCAAGACCGACCAGGAAAAGATGGGCATGGCCCTGTCGAAGCTGGCACAGGAAGATCCGTCGTTTCGGGTACGCACCGACGAGGAATCCGGTCAGACCATCATTTCCGGCATGGGTGAGCTGCATCTGGATATCATCGTCGACCGCCTCAAGCGCGAGTTCAAGGTCGAAGCCAACGTAGGCAAGCCGCAGGTGGCCTACCGCGAAACCATCCGCAAGGCTGTCGAGGCCGAGGGCAAGTTCGTCCGCCAGTCCGGCGGTCGTGGTCAGTACGGTCACGTCAAGATCCGGCTCGAGCCCCAGGAAGAGGGCGGCGGTTTCGAATTCGTCAATGAAATCGTTGGCGGCGTGGTGCCCAAGGACTACATCCCGGCAGTTGGCAAGGGTATTGAAGAACAGATGAATAACGGTGTGCTCGCCGGCTACCCGATGGTCGACTGCAAGGCCACGCTGTTTGACGGCTCCTACCATGAAGTCGACTCCAGCGAAATGGCGTTCAAGATCGCGGGTTCCATGGCGTTCAAGGAAGCTGCGCTCAAGGCCAGTCCGGTGTTGCTCGAGCCGATCATGAAGGTGGAGTCCGTCACGCCCGAGGAATACATGGGCGATGTGATGGGCGACTTGAATCGTCGCCGCGGCCTGGTCCAGGGCATGGACGACGCGCCGGCAGGCAAGATCATCCGTGCACATGTGCCGCTGGCCGAAATGTTCGGTTACGCCACGGATCTGCGCTCGATGAGCCAGGGCCGGGCCACTTATTCAATGGAGTTTCTGCATTACGCCGAGGCGCCGACCAGCGTCGCCGATGAAGTGATGAAGAAGACCGCTTGAGACAGAGAATCTAGAGAGGAAGCAACAAGATGTCCAAGGCAAAATTCGAACGTACCAAGCCCCACGTGAACGTTGGCACGATTGGCCACGTTGACCATGGCAAGACGACCTTGACGGCGGCGCTGACGAAGGTTTGCGCGGAAGCGCGTG
>SKQS01000216.1 GCA_007118895.1 Wenzhouxiangella sp. | reverse complement strand
TCACCATACACTTGGCACCGCCGCACCGCCGCACCGCCGCACCGCCGCACCGCCGCACCGCCGCACCGCCGCACCGCCGCACCGCCGCACCGACGCACCGTCTCCCAAATCACCCGCTGGCATCCACCGGCAGGATCGCGTGCACGAATGTGCCGGCATCGAATGGCCGCAGATCGGCTGCGGTCTCGCCGACACCGATGAAGCGGATCGGAATGCCCAATTCCTCGGCGACGGCAAACAGCACCCCGCCGCGCGCGGTGCCGTCGAGCTTGGTGACGGTGATGCCGGTAATCGTGACCGCCTGGTTGAACTGGCGGGCCTGGGCCAGCGCATTCTGGCCGGTTCCGGCATCGACCACCAGCATGGTCTCGTGCGGCGCTTCTGCATCCAGCTTCGCCATTACGCGCCGAACCTTGGCCAACTCGTCCATCAGGTGGGACTGGGTGTGCAGTCGGCCGGCGGTATCGGCAATCAGTACGTCGATTCCGCGTGCCTTCGCCGACTGCAGGGCATCAAAAATCACCGCAGCTGAATCGGCACCTGACTGTTGGGCGATCACCGGCACCCCGTTGCGTTCACCCCAGGCCTTGAGCTGCTCTACCGCGGCGGCGCGGAAGGTGTCGCCGGCAGCCAGCATCACCTTCAGGCCTTCGTCCAAATAGCGCCGTGCCAGCTTGCCGATGGTAGTGGTCTTGCCGACGCCGTTGACGCCGACCATCAGGATCACGAACGGCTTTTTTTCCGGATCCACCGCCAGGAACTGCTCGCAGGGCTCTATCAGGTCATACAACTCGGCCTGGACCGCCGGCAGCACCTGGGCAGGCTCGGCGACGTTGCCGGAGCGGATCGCCTCGCGCAGCCGGGTCATGATTCGCTCGGTAGCGCTTACCCCGAGGTCTGCGGTCAGCAGCGTGGTCTCAATCTCCTCGAGCAGGTCCTCGTCGACCTGCCCGGCACTGGCCACCAGGCTGAAAAGTCCTTTCAGATGACTGCGGGTGCGAGCCAGCCGCGCCTCCAGCGGATCAGCGCCGGCTTGCTCCACCGGTCGCACCGCGGTGGTTTCGACCCCGGCGCCGGATTTCTTGCGTTTGAAAATGGAAAACATTGCTTTCCTGCTGAAATAATTGTGTTTTACCAGGTGAAAGTGGTTGGCCATACCTGTTGGCAAGCGGACTTGGGCCCCGGCTGCGGCTATGCTATCACCATGACAGGGCGGATTCGCATTATCGCAGGCCGCTGGCGCGGCCGCCGTCTCGACGTGCCAGATCTGCCTGGGCTGCGGCCGACCGGCGACCGGGTACGCGAGACCCTGTTCAACTGGCTGCATGCGCAAATCCATGGCGCGCGATGCCTGGATTTGTTCGCCGGAACCGGTGCCCTCGGGCTGGAAGCCGCCTCGCGGGGTGCGGCCCGGGTGGTGCTGGTCGAGCGCGATCGCGACCTGGCCGACCGTCTGGAAACGCTCGCAGCCACATGGCCGGGCGGCGAGGTGATCGAGGTCTGCCGGGCCGATGCCCTTGGCTGGCTGGAGCACTGTGAAGAGACCTTTGACCTGGTCTTCGTTGACCCGCCGTTTGCCGACAGCCTTCAGGAGACCGTACTTGAGCGATTATCCGCTCGGGTGCTGGCCGAGCACGGGCTGATTTACCTGGAAAGCCCTGTCGGGCAGTCCGTGGTCCTGGACCCGAGCTGGAAGGTCAGGCGCCACAAGCGACTGGGCCAGGTCGAGATCAGGCTGCTGGAGCGGGCGAAGGTATAATTTGCTCATGTCCAGTTCGCCAGATTACGGGATCGCGATCTATCCCGGCACATTCGATCCGCTGACCAACGGCCATACCGACCTGGTGGCGCGCGCCTCGAGGATGTTTCGTCACCTGGTCGTGGCGATTGCCGAGAGCCCGCACAAGCAGCCGGCCTTCGAGCTCGAGCAGCGCATTGCCCTGGCAAAGGAGGTCATAGGCGCCGAGGGGCTGACCAATGTCGAGGTCACCGGCTTTTCCGAGCTGCTGGCCGAATTCGTGCGCTCGCGCAATGCCGGGGTCATCCTGCGCGGCCTGCGCGCGGTATCGGATTTCGAGTACGAGTTCCAGCTCGCCTCGATGAACCGCCACCTGGTCCACGAGGTCGAGACCACCTTCCTGACCCCGGCCGAACAATACAGTTTCATCTCTTCCAGCCTGGTCAAGGAAATCGCCCGTCTGCACGGCGATGTCAGCGAATTCGTCCACCCGCTGGTCTCGGATGCGCTCAAGAAACGCTACGGAAAGAATTGAAATAAATCAATGAAAGTCAGATGTTTGACGCTATTTTTTGCGATCATTTCGCTGTTTGGCTACGCGCAGGCAACGGCCGAGGTGCAGGGCCCGGGCAAGGCCGCGATCGCTTCGGC
Organism: Wenzhouxiangella sp.; assembly: GCA_007118895.1. Taxonomy (GTDB): domain Bacteria; phylum Pseudomonadota; class Gammaproteobacteria; order Xanthomonadales; family Wenzhouxiangellaceae; genus SKQS01. The sequence goes on along the minus strand of SKQS01000216.1, from coordinate 2,283 downwards.
GCACGAGCTGGCCACCGAGGCCGGCCTGCGGATTCTCGACCAGGGGGGTAACGCCTTTGACGCCGCGGTCGCGGTCTCTGCCGCGCTGGCGGTGGTCGAGCCGGCCTCTTCCGGCATCGGCGGCGGGGGATTCTGGCTGCTCCATCGTGCCGCCGATGATCTGTCCATCATGGTCGACGGCAGGGAAACCGCGCCAGCGGCGGCCACTGCCGACATGTACCTGGACGAAGACGGCCGGGTCGATCGTGACCTGGCCACCAACGGCCCGCTGGCGGCCGGCATTCCCGGCGCTCCTGCGGCCTGGGCGCACATTGCCGAGCAGTATGGCCGGCTGTCGCTGGCCGACTCGCTGGCTCCGGCCATCGAGCTGGCCGAGCAGGGATTCGAGGTCGATCTGAAATACCAACAGCTTCTGAACTGGCGCGCGCACGTGATGCTGCGCTGGCCGGAGACCGCGGCCATATTCATGGACGGCGAGAACGTGCCCGACATTGGTCACCGGGTAATTCAGACCGATCTGGCCGCCACCCTGCGGGCGCTGGCCGAGCAGGGTCTGGATGGTTTCTACCGCGGCAGCGTGGCCGAACGGCTGGTCGCCGGCGTGCGTGATCAGGGCGGCATCTGGACGCTCGAAGATCTCGCCGGCTACCGGGGCGTGGAGCGTGAGCCGGTCCGGACCGAGTATCGCGGATATCAGCTGATCACCGCCTCGCCGCCATCGTCGGGTGGGATAGCCATCGCCCAGATCCTGAATATCATCGAGCCCTTCGATCTGGCGTCACTGTCCAGAATCGAGCGTGTGCACCTGCTTTCAGAAGCGATGCGCCGGGCTTACCGCGATCGTGCCCTGTATCTGGGCGATCCGGACTTCGTCGAGATCCCCTACGAGATGCTGCTCAGCCCCCATTATGCTGCCGGCCTGCGCGCGGCGATCCGGCTCGACCGTGCCACCCCCTCGGGCATGCTGGCGGCCGACCCGGGCCTGCTGGTCAGGCCTGAAAGCGACAACACCACCCACTTCTCGCTGATCGATGCCGAAGGCAACATGGTCTCGGGCACGCTGACCATCAACCTGCCGTACGGCGCGGCGTTTGCCCCGCCGGGCACCGGTGTGCTGCTCAACAACGAAATGGACGACTTCGCCGCCGCCCCCGGCGAACCCAATGCCTACGGCCTGATCGGCTTTGCCGCCAACGCCATCGAGCCAGGCAAGCGCATGCTGTCGTCGATGACCCCGACCATCGTCATGAGCCCGGACCGGGTCGCCGTGATCGGCACCCCGGGCGGTGCACGCATCATCACCATGGTGCTGCTCGGCGTGCTGGATTTCATCGACGGCAACGGCCCCGAGTCCTGGGTATCCATGCCGCGTCTCCATCACCAGTACCAGCCCGACGAAATCTCGCTGGAACGCGCAGCCGCCGATGACGAGCTGAAAGCCGGGCTTGAAGCCCTGGGCCACGAAGTCAGCGTACGAGCCCGTCCCTGGGGCAACATGCACGGCGTGATGTGGGACCGCACCACCGGCACCGTCGAAGCCGCCCACGACCCGCGCTGGGAGTCCGGGTCGGCAGTGGTTGCGGACGGGGAAGCGGGAAGAGGAGGAGAGGGGTAGAGGCGAAGAGGGGCAGGGCTCGCGGTTTCCGGTTCAAGGATCAAGGATCAAGGGATCGTTCCCGACACACCGACGCACCCTCTCCCCGCCTCCGCCCCATATGACCCCACACGACTCTCCCGTGCATTCAGTCATAGTCCAATCTAAGAGCAGTCAACTTGACCACGCCATCTTCTGACTCACCATCAATCCGCTTGTGGCCGATATTGCCGGGATGTACCACGTACTTAGGTTCGATAACTTGCTCTGGCAGCAGTTCCTGGGTGAACTGGTTATCGGAAACTTCCATGGTGCAAAGCGGGCCCAAATCAGCAGTAGCCACGCAGCGCAGTTCGCCAATGTCCACAAGGAAATCCGACACACCATGGAACAGGGAGTATCTGATGCCTTCCTCTATGGGAACGGGTGAGCCAAACCGCGCGTGCACTGCTCTGTAGTCGAACATTGATGTTCCAATGCCGGGAAATCTGAAGCTCAGCACCCAAATCATTCTCTTGAATACACCGGGAGACGGGGATATCCCGCTGATGGAACTGAGCACGGGAAAGATCTGATCCGAGTAAGGCGCGAGTTCCGCCTTGCCACCAATGCCGAACAGAAACGGCACGATGTTTTGCCACTCGCCATCGTCGATCTGAAAGCGTCCGTAGTTGCGGTGCAAAAACTTT
>SKQS01000161.1 GCA_007118895.1 Wenzhouxiangella sp. | reverse complement strand
TCGCGCGCCTCCTGCGCCAGGCGCTTGGCCTTCTGCTCCAGCCAGGAGGAGTAATTTCCCTGGAAGGGTATACCGTGCCCGCGGTCCATTTCCAGGATCCAGCCGGCCACATTGTCGAGAAAGTAGCGGTCGTGGGTGACTGCCATGACGGTGCCCGGAAAATCGTGCAGAAAGCGCTCAAGCCAGGCCACCGATTCGGCGTCCAGGTGGTTGGTCGGCTCGTCAAGCAGCAGCATGTCCGGCTTCGACAGCAGCAGCCGGCACAGCGCTACGCGGCGCCGCTCACCGCCGGAAAGCACGCTGACCGGGGTATCCCAGGCCGGAAGCCTGAGCGCATCGGCAGCTACCTCCAGTGTCCGATCAAGCTCCCAGCCACCGGCGGCATCGATGCGGTCCTGCAGCTCGGCCTGCTCGGCCAGCAGCGTGTTCATCGCCTCGTCGTCCATCGGTTCGGCGAACTGCTCGGAGATTTCGTCAAAACGCTTGAGCAGTTGACGCACTTCACCGATGCCTTCCATCACTGCCTCGCGCACGGTCAGCTCCTCGGGCAGCTCCGGCTCCTGCGGCAGAAAACCGATGCGTATACCCGGCTGCGGGCGCGCTTCGCCGTCGAACTCCTGGTCGACACCGGCCATGATGCGCAGCACGGTGGATTTGCCGGCGCCATTCAAGCCCAGCACGCCGATCTTGGCGCCGGGAAAGAAGGACAGGGAAATATCCTTGATCAGGGTTCGGTTGGGCGGCACCGTCTTGCTGACCCGGTGCATGGTGTAGACATACTGACTCATGGAGAGCTTGCCATTCCTCGCGAGGTAAGTGAACGAAAATGTGTCAGCTGCGGCGCATGCGGCCGAGCACGCGTTCCAGTCGACTGCGCCGCAGGTAAGCCCGATCGGATGCCGCGACATCCTTGTAACCCCCATATTTGAGCTTTACCCAGGCATTCAAGTCGGTCTGGCGCAAAAAGTCGAAAAGATAGTGATTGAGCGGGCGCCAGCCAGCCTTGCGAACCACCGCCGCGCCCAGGTCAAGGATCATGGGCTGGCCATGCTCGTCGACCATCAGGTTGGCCTTGCGCTTGAGGTCGCCGTGGGCCACGCCACGCTCGTGCATGGCCTGGACTATTGCCAGCAACTGCTCGAAGAACTGCTCGCGGTCTTCCAGCCTGGCATCACGAAAAGGCTCGCCTCGCACGAAGGCCATCACCAGGTAGCGATCGTCGACCAGTCCCAGGCATGGCGCAAAGCCTGGCAGGTCGGACAGCCGCTGGTAGGCGCGATACTCGCGCACCAGCGCGCGCTGGCGAAGCCACCAGGCCGGCCCGCGACCGGTCGGCGTCTTGACCGCCAGATCCATGCCGTCGAAGCGCACGCGCAGGATCATGCCCTGGTTGCTGCGCGCAATCAGCGCCGAGGGATCGTTCTCGATCCCGTCCAGTGCCTGAGCCAGGCGTTCACTGGCCTCGGCGGTGATCATTGTCGTGGCGCTCATGGCAGGCGATACCGGCTATGCCGAGATCCGCAACTAAGGAGATTCGGCGAACCCGCACGGCTTCTGACCCTCGGGATGAAACTGATAAGCATTCTACCCGATTGCCGGCCAGCTCCCACCAGGCGGTAGGCTTCGGGTCCCTCCGAATCAGCAGGAATCAAACAGGCCGATCACCCGGGCAGGTCATGAGCGGTCGGGTGCCACCCGATGCCTCTCCAACTCCTGAAGGCGTCGGTAGTATGTTCTCCGTGCAGATTCCTACCGAAAAATGCCGGTCAACTCCTTTGAACATTCTGCCTTGACGGTCTCTGTACCGATTGAGCGACGATTGACACCAGACTATTCAGAGTTTTCCAAGTACTCGAAAATAGTCGCCGAAATGATGGCAAGGCTCTCGAAAACTGACGACCTTGCCCCCATTTTCGGCTCCGATAGCCGAAAAGCTGCGCCTTAGTCCGGGCTGGTCAAGTGCCTCCCGGACCGGTATCGTGAACAATGCACCCGATTGGGGTCCTTGAATTCAAGGGAGACAAACCAGGCCATGCCGATCTACGAATACCAGTGCCAGGCGTGCGATGCCCGCCTGGAGAAACTGCAGAAAATGAGCGATCCGCCGCTCAAGGACTGTCCTTCCTGCGGCAAACCGGCGCTGCGCAAGCTGGTGTCGGCCGCCGGCTTCCGCTTGAAGGGCGGCGGCTGGTATGAAACCGACTTCAAGAAAACCAACAAGCGCAACCTGGCAGGCGATGGTGCCAGTGCCGGCAGTGAGGGCAAGAGCGAAGGCAAGAGCTCCGATACCGGCAAAGATACGGGCAAGTCGTCTGCCAGCAGCGACAGCGCCGGCAAGTCATCCAAGCCCGCCGCATCCGGCGGCCAGGCAGCAGCGTGAGCCCGACGTCATCCGGCAAGTCGACCGCGCTACGCAGTCACCTGTGCGGCCAGCTTGACGAATCGCTGGTCGATCAGTCGGTGATCCTGTGCGGCTGGGTAGGGCGCGCGCGTGATCTGGGCGGGTTGATCTTCATTGGCTTGCGCGACCATGTCGGAACCTGCCAGGTGGTGGTCGAGCCGGATAATCGCAAGGCATTTGCGGTGGCCGAGAAGCTGCGCCAGGAATACTGCGTGCGGCTGAAGGGCACCGTGCGCCTGCGCCCGGAAAGCCAGCGCAACGATGACCAGCCCACCGGCCGCATCGAGGTGCTGGCAGAGTCAGTGGAGCTGCTCAATGCCAGCGCGCCTCTGCCGCTGCTGATGACCGATGACGATGGCGAGGAAGTCAGGCTCAAGTATCGCTACCTGGACCTCAGGCGCCCTCGCATGCAGCGCAACTTGAGGCTGCGCGCCGCGCTCAACCGCTCGCTGCGACGTACGCTTGAAGACCAGGGTTTTGTCGATGTTGAAACGCCGATCCTGACCCGTGCCACGCCCGAGGGCGCGCGCGACTACCTGGTGCCCAGCCGGGTCAATCCGGGTCGGTTCTTTGCCCTGCCGCAGTCGCCGCAGATATTCAAGCAGCTGATGATGATCGCCGGCGCTGATCGCTACTACCAGATTGCCCGCTGTTTCCGTGACGAGGACCTGCGCGCCGATCGCCAGCCGGAATTCACCCAGCTTGACATCGAGATGGCTTTCGTTGACGAGACCGATATCCAGACGATATCGGAAAAGCTGTTGCAGTCAGCTTTTGCAGAGGTGCTGGACGTCGACCTGCCAACACCGTTTCCGCGCATGAGCTGGCATGAGGCCATGCATCGCTTCGGATCCGACAAGCCGGATCTTCGCATCGAGCTGGAACTGGTCGATGTCGGCGATCTGGTATGCGACAGCGACTTCAAGGTCTTCTCCGGTCCGGCCAATGATCCTGCAGGAAGGGTAGCTGGCCTGCGCGTGCCTGGTGGCACGGACTTGAGCCGGCGCCAGATTGATGACTATGCCGCCCTGGTGGCTCGATACGGTGCCCGCGGCCTGGCCTGGATCAAGGTCAACCAGGCCGGTCAGGGCTTGGCCGGGGTTCAGTCGCCGATCGCCAAGTTTTTTGACGACCACGGTATCAACGCACTGGTCCGTCGCTTGGGCGCCGAGTCCGGCGATTTGCTGTTCTTCGGTGCCGGGCCGGCATCTACCGTCAATGCTTGCATGGGTGCGCTTCGTCTGGCCGTTGGTACCGACCGTGGTTTGATCGCCGACGGCTGGCGGCCGCTCTGGGTGGTTGATTTCCCGATGTTCGAATACGACCCGGATGATCAGCGTTACTACGCTCTGCATCACCCGTTCACCGCACCGGCGGTGGCCGATGCCGAGGCGCTCCGGGCAGATCCTGCAGGCGCTGTCTCGCGCGGATATGACCTGGTGCTCAACGGCGCCGAGATCGGCGGCGGCTCGATCCGTATCCACGATAGCCGGCTGCAGCAGGCGGTATTCGGGCTGCTTGGTATCGATGAACAGGAAGCTGCGCTACGCTTCGGTTTTCTGCTTCAGGCCCTGCGCTACGGCTGCCCGCCGCATGGCGGCATTGCCTTCGGGCTGGACCGGATAGCGGCGATGATGGCCGGAGAGGATTCCATCCGCGAAGTGATCGCCTTCCCCAAGACCACCACCGCCGGCTGCCTGCTGACCGGGGCGCCGTCGGCGATCGATCCCGATCAGCTCAAGGAGCTATGCATTCGCACCGTGAGCGAGTGATCACGGTTCTGGTTCACGGCCTGTGGTACGGGCCGGTGAGCATGTTAATGCTGGCCAGGCGACTGCGTCGGGCCCAGTTCACCACCCGGCTGTTTCGTTACCCCACGGTTCGTCGCGGCCTGTCGGCCAATGCCCGGGCCCTGGGCGAATGGATCGATGGACTGGACGCCGAGCGAGTCAACCTGGTCGGTCACAGCCTGGGCGGCCTGGTCATACTTCGTGCCTTGACCCAGCGCAGCGATCTGCCGCCTGGCAAGGTCGTCCTGATGGGTAGCCCGGTCAGGGGTTCGCGCGCGGCGCGGCGGCTGGCGGCCAGCGGCCCGATTCGACCGCTGGTCGGGCGCGCCAGGGAAGCACTCGACGTCGGTTTCGACCGCGCGCCCCCTGGTCGCCGGGTCGGGGTGATTGCCGGCAACGCCGGGATGGGTCTGGGCCGGTTGGTGCGCGATCTGGATCAACCCAGCGACGGCACCATCGCGGTCAGCGAGACGCGGCTACCCGGCTGTGCCGATGCCATCGAGCTGCCCGTTTCGCACACCGGCCTGGTGCTGTCACCTGCCGTGGCCGACCAGGTGGTCGCCTTTCTGCGCTCAGGGAGATTTCAGTCCACCCACGGGTTGCAGTCGTAGCCGGCAACGCGACCCAGTCCGTCCGGGACGCGAACCATCTCGATCACCCCCGAGCCGAATCCGGCCGAGCTGAAGTCGTAGCCTACCAGCAGGGTGTGGCAGTCGAGCACTTCCATGATCAGCGGTCCGATTGGAACCACCGACATGTCCGCCGCGGTGAATGAACCGGGCGGGTCGGTAAAGAATTCGCCACCGGTCAGGTAGGCCATGTTGAGTGTGACTATGTCGAAACCGGGCGCGCGTGGAGAGGTATTGCCGGCGACCCAGAACGGAAGACCGTCCAGATGGGTGTAGAAGATGGCGAACAGGTAGTTGCGACCGTCGATCAGCTCTCCGACCAGCAGGTTCATGCCGGTAAACGGCAGGCCCGGAACCTCGTACTGGCCGCTCATCCGGCCATGAAAGACCGGGAAGGGATCCTGTGGCGGATCGAGCGCCGGAATGTAGCCGTCAATCAGGAAAAGTTCGCCTTCGCCTGCGTCAAGCGGGGCGTAGGCGGCCCAGAAGAATTCCAGCGAAAAGAAGTCATTGTAGTCCTCGACCAGAAACTCGCCAGGCCCGCTCAAGGGCAGTTGATCGACGGCCAGCAGATAAGTAGTACCTTCGAAACCGATGAAGTCGCCCGAGGCGCCGACCGGTCCGGAAGCCGGGAGTCGGTGCAGGTGGGCCTGATGGTTCGGCAGGAACACATTGCCGGCCTCGGCGAATACCAGCGGCACCAGCACCGGATTGGCCCCGGTCAGCTGCCGCAGGCGAACCAGCACGACCGAGAAGCCTTCGTCATGGCAGCCGACCCGCCACACCAGGATCTCGACATCGGCCGACAGGCCGGCGAGCCCGACGGCAGGTGCTTCAACCACGGCATCGACCAGGGTGTTATCTATCGAGGCCGGTTCGGTCGGCAGATCCATCGCCACGCAACCAGGCGGGAAAGGAGTGTCCAGGTCGGTCAGGATATTGATCTCGCCGGTGGCCTGGACCTGGGAGGTGGTCAGGGCAAGCACGACAAGCAGGGGGGCAATCAGGGCAGGCAGGAGGATCTGGCGGCGCATGGTGTAACTCCTGGGTGACTGTAATGTCATGAGAGTATAGGTGCAGAAATCTGAAGTGCAACTGAATTGCATCGGACCGGGTCGTTCCGGTTCCGGCGCGCTCCCTGGGGCCATCAGGTAAAATGGTTTCCGGCGAATCAAAACTGTTTGCAGCAACCTGAAGGAACAACATGGCCGGACATTCCAAGTGGGCCAATATCCAGCATCGCAAGAAGGCCCAGGACGCCAAGCGAGGCAAGATCTTCACCCGGCTGATCCGCGAGATCAGCGTGGCCGCGCGTGAGGGCGGCGGCGATGCCGACGCCAATCCGCGCCTGCGCCTGGCCATCGACAAGGCCAATGCGGCCAACGTCCCAAAGGACAACATCGAGCGGGCGATCAAGAAGGCCACCGGGGAACTGGAGGGCGCCAGCTACGAAGCGATCCGCTATGAAGGCTATGCGCCCGGTGGCGTGGCGGTGATGGTCGATTGTCTCACCGACAACCGCAATCGCACGGTGGCCGCGGTGCGGCATGCATTTTCCAAGCATGGCGGCAATCTTGGTACCGACGGCTCGGTTGGCTACCTGTTTGAAAAGAAGGGCGTGATCAACTTTGCACCGGGCACCAGCGAGGACCAGGTGATGGAAGCGGCGCTGGAAGCCGGCGCAGAGGATATCGTTGGCGACGACGATGGCAGTATCGAGGTGCTGACCAGCCCCGAGGACTTCGAGGCGGTGCGCGATGCCCTGGTGGCAGCCAATCTGAAGCCGGAACAGGCCGAGATCACCCAGCGCGCGGCCACCCTGGTCAGCCTTGACGACGAAACCGGCCGCTCGGTGCTGAAATTTCTCGATGTGCTGGAAGATCTCGACGATACCCAGGACGTGTGGTCGAATGCCGATATCCCGGCAGCGGCCTACGAGGACTGAACGTCGCGGTGCCCCACAGCCTGCGTATCGTTGGCATCGACCCCGGCTCGCGCAATACCGGGGTCGGTATCATCGACGGCGAGCGGTTGGTGCATGCCGAAACACTGCGCCTTGGTGACGGGCCGATGCCGGAACGGCTGGGTTTGCTGTTTTCCCGTCTGGGCGAGCTGCTGGCCGAGTATCGTCCTGCCGTCGCGGCCGTCGAGACGGTGTTCATGAATCGCAATGCCCAGTCGGCCATCAAGCTCGGCCAGGCCCGTGGTGCGGTGCTGTGCGCCCTGGTCAGCGCAGGACTGGAAGTGCATGAATATGCGCCCAGGGCGATCAAGCAGGCCATCGTCGGTCGCGGTGGCGCCGACAAGCAGCAGGTCCAGCACATGAGCCGGATGTTGCTCGGCCTGAGCGAACCCTTGGGCGAGGATGCTGCCGACGCGGTGGCCGTGGCCTTGTGCCACCTTCACACCGCTCAGACGCGGGCCCGGCTGCCGGCCGGTGTGGTGCTTCGATGATTGTTCGCCTGTCGGGCCGACTGCTCGAGCGCCAGCCACCCTGCCTGGTGGTCGATGTCGGCGGTGTCGGCTACGAGGTCGAGGCGCCGTTGAGCGTATTCGATCGACTGCCGGCCGATGGCGAGCCGGTGACCCTGCTGACCCACCTGGTGGTGCGCGAGGATGCCCAGACCTTGTACGGCTTCATCGCCGCCGGCGACCGGGCGCTGTTTCGCCAGTTGCTCAAGGTTTCCGGTATCGGGCCGCGCCTGGCGCTGGCCATTCTGTCCGGGGTCAGTAGCGAGGATTTCGCGTTGATGGTGGAATCCGGCGACAGCCAGGCGCTCACCCGCCTGCCCGGTATCGGCAAGAAGACTGCCGAACGATTGATCCTGGAAATGCGCGGACGCCTGCCGGCATCGGCGGGAGCCAGCGATGGGTCTGCCTCGGCACCGGGTGATGCCGGCGCCGAGGCGCGCGCGGCGCTGACTGCGCTGGGTTATTCGGCCGCCGAAGCGCTAAAGATGGTGAGAGCCGTATCCCAGCCTGAACTTGGCCCCGAAGCCCTGATCCGGGCGGCACTGAAGAAGAAGATGAGCGGATGATGGATGACGAGCGGCTGATCACCGCGCAAGCCGCCCCCGAAGAGGCGCGCATCGAGGCCAGCCTGCGGCCGGCTCGCCTGGCCGAGTACATCGGTCAGCCAGCCATGAAGGAGCGGCTGGGCATCTACCTGGAGTCGGCCCGCAGCCGTCACGAAGCGCTCGATCACGTGCTGATCTTCGGCCCGCCGGGCCTGGGCAAGACCACGCTCGCGCATGTGGTTGCTGCCGAAATGGGGGTCAACCTTCGCCAGACCTCCGGGCCGGTGCTCGAACGGGCCGGCGACCTGGCGGCGATGCTGACCAATCTGGAGCCCGGCGACGTACTGTTCGTCGACGAGATCCATCGCTTGAGCCCGGTGGTCGAGGAAGTGCTCTATCCGGCGATGGAGGATTACCGCATCGACATCATCATTGGCGAAGGCCCGGCGGCGCGTTCGATCCAGCTTGACCTCCCGCGCTTTACCCTGGTCGGGGCGACCACCCGCGCCGGACTGCTGACTTCGCCATTGCGTGACCGGTTCGGTATCGTCGAACGGCTGGAGTTTTATGGCCCGGAAGACCTGGCCCGCATCGTGCTGCGTTCGGCGGGCATACTCGATATCGAGGCCGAAGCCGGTGGCGCCGCCGAAATCGCCCGGCGCGCCCGCGGTACTCCGCGGATTGCCAACCGACTGCTGCGCCGGGTGCGTGATTTCGCCGAAGTTCGGGCCGACGGCCGGATTACCGAGGCGGTGGCCGCCGATGCCCTGGAAATGATGCAGGTCGATGCCTGCGGCTTCGACACCATGGACCGGCGCCTGCTGAAGGTGCTGATCGAGCACTTCGGCGGCGGCCCGGTCGGGGTCGAAAGCCTGGCGGCCTCGTTGTCGGAAGAGCGCGGCACGATCGAAGACGTGATCGAGCCCTACCTGATCCAGGAGGGCTACCTGATGCGCACCGCCCGCGGACGCATGGCAACCGCGACGGCCTGGCGCCATTTCGGGCTCAAGCCGCCCAATGAGGGCGTCGGTGACTTGTTCGACGCTGATCGTGAATCGTGAGCGAGCCCTATCGCTATCGCGTCTACTGGGAAGACACCGATGCCGGCGGGGTGGTCTATCACGCCCGCTATCTGCACTTTCTCGAGCGCGCCCGCTCCGACTGGCTGCTACGCCTGGGGTTTCCGCAGATCAGCCTGCGCGAGCGGGACAACCGCCTGTTCGTCGTTACCAGCCTGCAGATGGAATTTCTGGCGCCGGCGCGCCTGGAGGATGAACTTGCTGTCGGCGTCGCCGTCGAACAGCTTCGTGCGGTGTCGATGCGAATGGCCCAGACAGTGACCGGTCCGGGCAATCGATTGCTGCTGACCGCAAAAATCAGCATTGCCTGTCTGGCTGCCGACAGCTTCCGACCGGCGCGCATGCCGCGCCGGCTGCATGCGGCCGTAGCCGATTATCAACGGAACCAAAACGAATGAATTCGACGGAACTGCAAGTCTGGGAACTGATCACCGAGGCCAGCCTGCTGGTGCAGGCAGTGATGGCGCTGTTGGTACTGGCCTCGATCACGTCGTGGATGGCGATCTTTTCCAAGTACCGCATGCTGACACGGGCCGAGAAGCGCGCCACGGCTTTCGAGGAGCAATTCTGGTCCGGTGCCGATCTGACCAAGCTCTACAAGGAGGTGGCCGACAACGCCGAGGACCGGGAAGGCCTGGAGTCGGTTTTCGAGTCCGGATTTCTCGAGTTTTCGCGCCTGCGCGAGGAGCGCCACCTGCAGCCGGATACCCTGACCAACGGCGCCCAGCGGGCGATGCGGGTGACCCTGACGCGCGAGATGGACCGGCTGGAAAATCACTTGAGCTTTCTGGCCACGGTCGGGTCTGTAAGCCCCTATGTCGGTCTGTTCGGCACCGTGTGGGGCATCATGAACTCCTTTCGCGGGCTGGCCGGCGCCCACCAGGCCACCATCGCCATGGTCGCCCCCGGCATTTCCGAGGCCCTGATCGCAACCGCCATGGGGCTGTTTGCCGCGATTCCGGCGGTGATCGCCTTCAACAAGTTCTCCAGCCAGGTCGAGCGCCTGGAGCTGCGCTACGACAACTTCAAGGAAGAGTTTGCCGCCATTCTCCACCGCCAGGCCCGTCGGCTGGCCGAGAAGGGCTGAAGCCACCATGTCCGAACTCTATATCCGGCGCCGGCGCAAGCGCATGTCGGAAATCAACGTGGTGCCCTACATCGACGTGATGCTGGTGCTGCTGGTGATCTTCATGATCACCGCGCCGCTGATGAACCTGGGGGTGGAAATCGACCTGCCGACCGGTGATGCCGAACCGATCACCGATCGCGGTGACCCCCTGATGGTCACGGTCACCCGGGCCGGTGATTTCTACCTTGACACCGGAGATGCCCCGCAGCTGATCGACGGCGAAACCCTGGTCGCCACCATCTCGGCGATCGCCGCGCGCAACCCCGAGCTGCAGGTGATCGTCGGCGGTGACCGGGATACCGCCTACCAGTACATCTACGAGGCCATGGTGCTGCTGCAGCGCGCCGGGGTAGCCTCGGTGGGCCTGGTCGGCGATCCCGAAGATTTGCAGCCCTGACCCGGTTCGGGCCGTTAGTAAGGCTCGACCGAAACCGCCAACGAGTCGATAGATGATACCGGCACAGCGCAAACAGGCGATCCGCGACGGTCTTCAGGCCCTGGGCCTGTCGTTGCTAGTGCATCTGTTGCTGCTCGGTCTGATCGTGCTTGGTACCTGGGACTGGCAGCCGTTCGAACGCGAGCTGCCACCGGTACGCGTGACCCTGGTCGATACCGCACCGCTGGTTGCCGAGCGGCGCGCAGCCGAGGAAGCCGAGCGCCAGGCAGAACTCGAACGCCAGGCGGCCCTGGAGCGGGAACGTCAGGAAGCCGAGCGACGGCGCCAGGAGCAGGAGCGCGAGCGGCAGCGACGCCAGCAAGAGCTTGAACGCCGCGAGGCCGAGCTGGCCCGCCAGCGCGAGCAGGAGCGCGAGCGTCGCGAAGCCGACCTGCAGCGACAGCGCGAGGCCGAGGAACAGCGCCGGCGCGCCGACGAAGAGCGACGCCAGGCCGAGGAGGCCCGCCAGCGCGAGATCGAGGAGCTCAGACGCCAGCGCGAGGAGGCCCAGCGCCGGCGTGAAGAGGAAGAGCAGCGGATGCGCGAGCTGGCCGAGCGCCGCGCTGCCGAGCAGGCCGAGCGCGAAGCGGCGGCCGAGGCCGAGCGGCTGCGCCTGGCCGATGAGCGGGCCGCAGAAGACGCCCGGTTGGCCACCCTGGGCGAGGAATACATCATTACCATCAGAGCCCTGGTCACCAGAAACTGGAACCGCCCGCCCACCACCCGCCCCGGCGTGGAATGTACTGTTCGAGTTTTTCAGATTCCCGGTGGGGAAATAATTTCGGCAGAAATTGTCCGACCCTGCAACGCCGATGAGGCAACCCGGCGCTCGATCGTGGCCGCAGTGATGCGGGTCGGCGAGCTGCCCTACAGAGGTTACGAGAGTGTTTTTCAACGACAGATTGATTTCATCTTCCGATATGACGGCTAAGCGCCGTTCGCTTTTCACCCGCTTGTCCTGGTGCTGGCTGCTGCTGGCTCTGCCGCTACTGGCCCATGCCCAGCTTCGCATCGAGATCGTCGACGGGGTGGAAGGAGCGATGCCGATCGCCGTGGTCCCGTTTGCCTGGGAGGCCGACGGTCCGCCGCCGGCCACCGCGATCAGCGACATCATCAGCGCCAACCTGTATCGCTCCGGCCTGTTTGCGCCGATGGAAGAGCGCGACATGATCGACCGGCCGAGCCGGCCACCGGAAGTGCGCTTCGGCACCTGGCGCCTGCAACGGGTCGATCACCTGCTCATCGGTCGGGTGACCGACAGCCCCGATGGGTTTGGCCAGGAAATCGAGTATCACCTGCTCGACGTGCATTCGGGACGGGTGCTGCTGTCGCGGGCCCAGCCGGTAGGGCCGGGTGATCTGCGGCTGGGCGCTCATCGGGTATCCGATGCTGTCTACGAGGCGCTGATCGGCATTCCGGGTGCATTTGCCACCCGCATCGCCTATGTCACCGTCTCCGACCTTGGCGGTGAGGACGAGCTGTTCGAGCTGGTCGTTGCCGATGCCGATGGCTTCAACCCGCAGGCCATCGTGCGCAACACCCAGCCGATCCTGTCACCGTCCTGGTCGCCCGATGGACGGCAGCTGGCCTATGTGTCCTTTGCCACCGGTCGCTCCAATGTCGTGGTCCAGGATCTCTACACCGGCCAGAACCGTACGGTCAGCTCCGATCGCGGCATCAACGGGGCGCCGGCATTCTCGCCGGACGGCCGGTACCTGGCGATGTCGCTGTCGCGCACCGGCAGCTCGGAGATCTGGTTGTTGGATCTCCAGACCGACCGCCTGCAGCAGTTGACCAACCACTGGTCGATCAATACCGAGCCGGCCTTTTCGCCCGATGGCCGGGCCATCTACTTCACCTCCGATCGTGCCGGTCGGCCGCAGGTCTATGCGATGAACCTGGACGGTACCGATGTTCGCCGGGTGACCCACGAGGGCCGCTACAATGCCCGGGCCACGATCGGGCCGGACGGCCAACGGCTGGCAGTGGTCCATGGTGACGGCAATGACTTCCGAATCGCCTTGCATCATCGCGATTCGGGACAATTGCGTGTATTATCCAACGGTCCGCTGGACGAGTCGCCGAGCTTTGCGCCCAACGGCAGCATGATCCTCTATGCGGCCCGACGCGGAGAGCAGGGTATTCTGGCAGCGGTTTCGGCTGATGGCCGTGTTCGGCAGACCCTGGTTGCCAGCGCCGCTGACGTGCGCGAGCCGGCCTGGTCGCCGCTGATCCGTTAGCCGTTGATCCGGTGGCCGATGATCGGGCACCAGAAAATTCAAATGTATTTATTGTCCCTAAACCAGACAATTGCCCCTAAACCAGACCTTTGAAGAATTCGGGAGAAAGAATGAAAAGCGCATTTCGCCTAATTGCATTGGCCATGCTGGTCGCACTGCTGGCAGCCTGTGCCAGGGAAACCGTGCCAGAGCCGGCGCCACCTGAGCCTGCGCCGCCGGCGCGTCCGGCGCCGGCTCCAGTCGAGACGGCAGCGCTGGATCCGCGTGATTTCACCGATCCGCGCAATCTGGATAACACTGACAGCGTTCTGTACCAGCGGGTCATTTACTTCGAGTTCGACCGCTCGACCATTCAGTCGCAGTATGAGCCCATCGTCCGTGCCCATGCAGAGTACCTGCGTGCCAATCCATCGGCCCGGGTGATCCTTGAAGGTCACACCGATGAGCGCGGTTCGCGTGAGTACAACCTCGGCCTTGGCGAGCGTCGCGGCAACTCGGTTTATGAGTTGATGACCGCTATCGGCGCCAGTTCACGGCAGATCGAGGTGGTCAGCTACGGCGAGGAACGTCCGGTTTGCCGTCAAAGCAATGAGGATTGCTGGCAGCGCAACCGCCGGACGGAGATCGTCTACACCGCCCGGTGATGGCTACCTCAGGCCATCGGATTGCACGCTGGATCCTGGCGGCCGGCCTTGTGCCGGTTGCCATCGGCCTGTCGCAGCCTGTGGCGGCCGAGCCGGACCTGACCCGGCTGGTCATGCAGATGCAGCAGATGCGCGAGGAAATTCGCGAGTTGCGCGGCATGGTTGAATCCCAGCAGCGTGAGATCGAAAATCTGCAGCGCCGGCAGCGCGACCAGTACCTGGATCTGGACCGGCGTCTGTCCGGCGTTGATGCCCCGGCACAGCGTCCGTCGCCGGCTGAAGCGCCCGTGATCGTGCCAGAGGCGGAGTCGGTGGTGTTGGCAGGTGACGACCCGCTGCCGCCGCGAGACGAACTGCCGCTGGATGATGGGCCGGAAGTGCGTGCCCCGATCGACGCCCAGATGGAAATCACTCCCCTGCCGCAGGCCAGGGTGGAAGCCGGCCGTGACATCGGCACCCCCAGCGAGGCCGAGCAGGCAGCCTATGATCGCGCCTTCCGCGCCCTGCGTGAGACCCGCTATGCCGATGCTGCCGAAGGTTTCGAGGCTTTCCTGCGTCAGTATCCGGACTCCAGCTACGCGCCGAATGCCCAATACTGGCTGGCGGAGACCTACTATGTCACACGCGACTTCGACACCGCTCTGAGCCTTTTCCAGGAACTGCTGGACCGTTTTCCGGGCAGCAACAAGGCCGGTGATGCGCTGCTCAAGATCGGCTTTTCGCACTACGAGCTCAGGCAGTGGAGCCAGGCCCGTGCCGCGCTGGAGCAGGTTCGAGCCCAGCACCCTGGCACCACACTGGAACGGTTGGCCGACAACCGCTTGAGAACCATGCGCCTGGAAGGGCATCTGTAGTCAGAGATTGCCCGAACCGGGAATCCTTGCCCTGATGAGCGAGAACCGCCTGAAGATCACCGAGATCTTCCATTCCATACAGGGCGAGTCGGACCTGGCCGGCTGGCCCACCGTGTTCGTGCGCCTGACCGGCTGCCCCTTGCGCTGCGTGTGGTGCGACACGGCCTATGCCTTTCACGGCGGTGAGTGGATGGAGATCGACGAGATCGTCGATCGCGTGCGCTCCTACCCGGTCCGGCATGTGTGCGTTACCGGTGGCGAGCCGCTGGCGCAGAAGCGTTGCCTGGCCCTGCTCAAGGCGCTGTGCGATGCCGGTTTCTGCGTGTCGCTGGAGACCAGCGGTGCGTTGCCGGTTGACGCCGTCGACCCGCGCGTGATCAAGGTGCTCGATCTCAAGGCGCCGGGCTCGGGCGAGCAGGAACGCAATCGCTGGGAGAATCTCGAGCACCTGTCCGATCACGACCAGATCAAGTTCGTGATCGCCGATCGGGCCGACTTCGACTGGGCGGTAGAGCGCATGGGCGAACACCGCCTGGAGCGCTGGACCGTGCTGTTTTCGCCGGTCTGGGAGCAGCTTCCACCGGCGCGCCTGGCCGATTGGATACTGACCGAGCAACTGCCGGTTCGTTTTCAGTTCCAGATGCACAAGCTGCTGTGGGGGGAGACGCCCGGACGATGAGCTCCCCGGAACAATCAGGAGCAACCGAACGAACCGCTGTGGTGCTGTTGTCCGGCGGCCTGGATTCGGCGACCACCCTGGCGGTGGCCGCCAGCGAAGGCTACCAGTGCCACACCCTGGCCGTGGACTACGGCCAGCGCCACCGCTCGGAACTGGAGGCTGCGGCACGGGTCAGCCAGTCGCTCGGCGCGGTCAGTCACCGGGTGGTCCGGGCCGATCTGCGCGCCATTGGCGGCTCGGCGCTGACTGACGAGAGTATCGCAGTGCCGGAGACCGCCAGCAACGGTATTCCGGTCACCTATGTGCCGGCGCGCAATACCTTTCTGCTCAGCCTGGCCCTGGGCCATGCCGAGGTGCTTGGCGCGCTGGATCTGTTCATTGGCGTCAACGCGGTCGACTATTCCGGCTACCCGGACTGCCGTCCGCAGTTCATTGCCGCTTTTGCCGAGCTGTGTCGGGTGGCCACTCGTGCCGGGGTCGAGGGCGCGGAATTTGCCATCCACACCCCGCTGATTCACCTGAGCAAGGGTGACATAATCCGCACGGGGGATCGATTGGGCGTGGATTACGCAATGACCGTGTCATGTTACCAGGCCGATGCCGAAGGCAGGGCCTGTGGCCGCTGCGACTCCTGCCGGCTCAGGCGCGAGGGATTTGACCAGGCCGGGCTGCCCGACCCAACCCGTTACCAGAGCTGATCAGCCAGATTGGCTATTATTAACCCGGCAACGAAATACCTACGGTATTCGTTGCACGGCATTTGCGGCGCATGTCCGCAAATGCCTTCGCTTCGCGGCCCCGGCCGTTCCGGCCGGGCATTAACGCAGCAATCTAT
>SKQS01000084.1 GCA_007118895.1 Wenzhouxiangella sp. | reverse complement strand
TCGGTTCATCCCGGAGATGATTTCTTTACCCACGTCAACGCAGGCTGGCTGGCCCAGGCAAGCATGCCGGCCGGCTTCTCGCGCCTGGGCTCTTTCGTCGAGCTCAGGCTGGAGGCCGAAGACAATATCGAGGCGATCATCAACGACGCCCTGGCTGCCGGCGGCACCGAGGCGCCAAAGATGCAGCAGATCGGCAGCTTCTACCGCAGCTATGTCGACAGCGAGCACATCGAGTCCCTGGGCCTTGAGCCAATCCAGGCGACACTTGACAAGCTACTGGCACTCGACAGCCACGAGGCCGTGGCGCGATGGATGGGCCGGCCGGGAACCCGGTCGCTGGCTGCGGTCTTCGTGACCCTGGATGCCGGCAATCCCGAGCGCCATGTCACCCATATCGCCCAATCCGGCCTGGGACTGCCGGATCGCGACTACTACCTGCGCTCGGAGCCCCCTTTCCCTGATCATCTCAAGGCCTATCAGGACTACATCGCGGCGACTTTCCAGCGCGGCGACATCGACCGGGCGCAAGAACGCGCACGCGGCATCATCGGCTTGGAGACCCGCCTGGCCGAGGTCCACTGGAGCCGGGTGCAGCGTCGTGACCGACAGGCCAACTATTTCCTGACCGGGCCGGAGACGCTGATAAACGATGCCGGCCAGTTTCCCTGGCCTGAATTTCTCGCCGAGCGTGGGCTCGGCGAGATCGAGGAACTGGTGCTGGGCACCCGCTCTGCGGTCAAGGCCAGCGCGGCGATCTTTGCCGACACCCCGGCCGAGGTATGGGCCGACTACCTGGCATTCCACTGGATCAACGCTCATGCCCCTTACCTGCCGGAAGCCTTCGCCGGTGCCCACTTCGAATTCTTCGACCAGCGCCTGAACGGCGTGGCCGAGCGGCGTGAACGGTCGCAGCGGGCGATTGCCGAAACCAGCAGCCGGCTCGGAGAGCTGATCGGCCAGATCTATGTCCAGCGCCACTTCCCGCCGGCTTACCGGGCACAGATGGAAACCCTGGTTGAATACCTGCGCCGGGCTTTCGAGGAACGGCTGGCAGCGCTGGACTGGATGGACGAGGAAACACGCGCAGAGGCGCAGGCCAAGCTGGCGGCTTTCACCCCCAAGATCGGCTACCCCGATCGCTGGCGTGATTTCTCCGAAGTCGAGATTCATGCCGACGATCTGATCGGCAATCTGCACCGACTGCGCGATTTCGCCTGGGCCGACTCTCTGGCTCGTCTGGATGAGCCGGTGCGCGAATGGGAGTGGGGGATGAGCCCGCAGACGGTCAATGCCTACTATGCCTCCACCCGCAACGAAATCGTGTTTCCGGCCGCCATCCTGCAGCCGCCATTTTTCGACCCGCAGGCCGATCCGGCAGTCAATTTTGGCGCCATTGGCGGGGTGATTGGCCACGAGATGGGTCATGGCTTCGACGACCAGGGCTCGCGTTCGGATGCCCGCGGACAGCTTCGCAACTGGTGGACCGACGCCTCGCGCGAGCAGTTCGAGGTGCGCACCGCAGCGCTGGTAGCCCAGTACGAACAGTTCGAGCCGTTGCCGGGACTGCACATCAACGGCCGGTTGAGCCTGGGCGAAAACATCGGCGATCTCGGTGGCCTGTCGATTGCCCACCACGCCTACCAGCTGTATCTTGCCGACCATCATCAAGGCAAGGCGCCGGTGCTCGACGGCATGACAGGCGATCAGCGCTTCTTTCTTGCCTGGGCCCAGGTCTGGCGCAACCTGCAAACCGAGGAGTCGCTGCGCGCCCAGCTGATCAACGGCCCGCACAGCCCGGCGCCGTTTCGGGTCAACGGCGTGGTCCGCAACATGGATGCCTGGTACCAGGCATTCAACATCGGCCCGGAACACGCGCTGTGGCTGCCGCCGGAGGAGCGGGTCAGTATCTGGTAGCCGGCGCAACTCCCTTGCCATCCGGGATTGAAATCCCCGCAACAACGGTGTATCTTTACTCCGTCCGCGTTCCGTCAGTCGGTAGACGGTCCGTGGTAATTAGATAAAAACCGACGATGATGTGCCCCGGGAGGTTCAAATGAAGTTGCAACATCTTTCCATCATTCTGTTCTGCCTGCTGTTCGGCCTTTTCGCCGGCAGCCAGGCGCTGGCTCAGGCCGCCTGTGGTGATCCAGCTGCTGGCTCCTGCTTCGAAGCTAATCTAACACCGGGCTGTGATGACCAGGCCTGCTGCGAGGCCGTGTGCGCTGTTGACTTGTTCTGCTGTGACGTCAGCTGGGACAGCGTGTGCGCCGAGGCAGCGGAAGATATCTGCGGTGAGGGTAACGGGCCGGAGATTCCCCCCTACACCCCGGTACCCACCCTCAGCCTGGTTGGCCTGGGCGTGATGGTGCTGGCCATGCTGGGTCTGGGCCTGCTCGCCCGCCGCCGTCTGCGCGGCTGACGGCAAGCCGACCGCCGAATTTCCCGGCCGCTGGCCGGGGAAAGCAGAAAGCGAGAACGCCGTTCCAACCGGAGCGGCGTTTTCTTATGCAGGCATACCGGCGCAAGCCCGACCGGACAGCGCCCTGGATTGAGCCAAGCGCTGGCCATCGGCTACACTGCCCCCATGCATCGCCGGATTCATGCCTCGGCTCCCGACCCCCTTGCGCTGCTCAGGCAACTTTCCCGTTGCCTGATGCTCGCCTGGCTGTGCGCCCTGCCGGCCGGCACGATGGCAGCCTCCACCATCGACTGCCTGGAGATCATTTCCCGCGACGATTTTTCCGTTGACGGCAACCTGCCTTGCATCGCAGGCTTCGCCGAGCAGGCCGCGTCCCGCGGCCTGGTCTATGCCATGCAGGACTATCCGCAAAGTTACGGACATCAGGGCTTTGGAATCGGTTTTGCCGATCTCAACGGCAACGGCCTGCCCGATATCATCGTGCTCGGCGCCGCCGACGGCCAGGTCGGGCTGTTCGAGAATCTGGGCCAGGGCCAGTTCGCGGATCGGTCGGCCGGAAGCGGCATCCCGCTACTGCCCCAGGGGGCAGGATTTGCTGCCGCCGACTACGATGGTGATGGCCTGGTCGATATCTACTTCACCCAGGTCGGGCTGCCCGATGTGCTGGTGCGAAACCAGGGCAGCTTTCAGTTCAGCGATGTCACCCAGGCCGCCGGGCTGGGTGATGCCGGGCGTGGTCAGGGGGCGGCCTGGGCCGACTTTACCGGCAACGGCTGGCTGGATCTGTATCTGGTCAACAACACCTATCCCTCACCCCCGCCCGGGCAGCCGGAAGGAAACAATCCCTCGCGCCTTTACCTCAACAACGGCGACGGTACCTTCACCGAGGTTGGCGCCGCCCAGGGCGTCGACGATGCCGGACTGGGCTTCCAGGGGCTTTGGGTGGATTTTGATCGGGACGGCTGGCCGGATCTGTACCTGAGCAACGACCGCGGGCACATGAGCCACTTTCCGCCCAATCGGCTATGGCGCAACCAGGAAGGCCAGCTGGTCGATGTCGGCCAGGCCTCCGGCGCCGGCATCGGGCTGGACGGCATGGGAATCGGCGTGGCCGATGTCACCGGCAACGGCTTTCCCGATCTCTACATTACCAATACTCCGGGCGCCGGCGGTTATCTCAATCCCTTGCTGGTCAACGCAGGCGACGGCACCTTCAGCGAGGCTTCCGCCCTGTGGGGCGTGGAAAACCCGTATGCCTCGTGGGGCGCGTTGCTGGCCGATCTGACCAACAACGGCTGGCCAGACCTGTTCGTCAACAACATGCACCTGCCCAACACCCTGTTCATTCACCCGGGCACCCCACCGATGACCGAGGTCGCCGAGGCGGCCGGCATCCAGGGCGGCGCCGGACGGCGCTCGTTCAGCGCCGCTGTCGCCGATGTCACCGGCAACGGCGCGCTCGATGTGCTGGTCAATGACTTGAGCGGCAACATCGAGCTGTTCGTCAACCAGGAAGCGCCGAAACGCAACTTCATCCGCTTTCGGCTGGTCGGCCAGCCGCCCAATCACCACGCGGTTGGCGGCTCGGTCGAGGTGCTGATCGACGGGCGCTGGCGCTACCAGGAGACCTACGCTGGCGGCCATGGTTACCTGGGCCAGAACGAGCTGGTGCTGCACTTCGGCGCCGGCAAGGCGGATCAGGCCGATGCCATCGTCGCTCGCTGGCCGTCGCAGGGCCCGGAGCGCGAGCTGTTCAACTACCCCGTCAACCAGACCTACGACCTGTATCCGCCAGAGCGGCTGGGTGATGCCAATGGCGACGGACAGCGCGGCTACCACGACTACCGGGTACTCGCCGCCTGCTTTAACCAGCCGGTCCAGCGCGGCTGCGAGATGATGGACTTCGACGGTAACGGCTTTATCGGCCTGGACGATGCCGACGCTTTTTTTGCCGGCTACTCGGGCGTCTTGAGCGACTGCAATGATTCCGGCCAGCCCGATCTCTACGAGATTCTGCTCGATCCCGGTCTGGACAGCCAGGGGGATTTCATCATCGATGCCTGCCAACAGGACTTCGACCCCGCGATTACGCTGGTCGAATCAGCCGCCAGCTTGGGCCTGGACGTGGTCCACGAAACCAGCGTCGGCGCCTATGGCATCGGCCCCAACTTCATCCAGTCCGGCGGTGGCGTGACCGCCGACTTCAACAACTCCGGCTACCCGGACCTGTTCGTGCTTGGCGGCAACCTGTCGGTGGACCGGCTGTTCATCAACAATGGCGACGGCAGCTTT
>SKQS01000180.1 GCA_007118895.1 Wenzhouxiangella sp. | reverse complement strand
GGCGGCGGTATCGGGTCGACCAACCAGGCCATTGCCGGCCTGGTGCTCAAGCCCTGGGAGGCGCGCGATGTTGGCACCCACAGTTTCCTGGAAGAAACGGTGCAGCCGTACCTGGATCGCATTCCCGGGCTGCAATCCTTTGCCGTGGTGCCGCCGGATCTGCCCAGTCCCGGCGGCGGTGGACCGCCGGTGCAGTTCGTGATCGGCTCGACCGAGCCGTTCGAAAACCTCGAAAACTTCGCCGGGCAGATCATGGCGCAGGCGATGGCCTCAGGCCGCTTCATCTTCGTCAATTCCGATCTGGATATCGACAAGCCCCAGCAGAATATCCGCATCGACCGCGAGCTGGCCGCGCTGATGGGCGTGGACATGCAGCAGATCTCGGCCGATCTGAGCACGCTGATGGCCGGTGGCTTCGTCGGTCGATTTGCCATGGACAACCGCTCCTACCGGGTCATCCCGCAGGTGCGCCGGTCCGAGCGCCTCAATCCGGAGCAGGTGGGCGACTTCTTTACCCGCAATCGCGACGGCGAGCTGATTCAGATGGCTGGCCTGATTGATCTTGAGCCCTCGGTCCAGCCTCAGCAGCTCCGGCGCTTCCAGCAGCTCAACGCGGTGACCATATCCGGTGTGCCGCGCCCGGGCGTGACGCTTGGCGAGGCCCTGGAGATCCTGGAAGAGGCTGCCGCCGAGATCCTTCCGGTCACTTACAGCACCGACTATGCGGGCCAAAGTCGGCAGTTTCGCGCCGAGGGCCAGCAATTGATCGTTACCTTCTTCTTCGCGCTGGTGGTGATCTTCCTGGTGCTCTCCGCGCAGTTCGAGTCCTTTCGTGATGCCATCATCATGCTGGTCACCGTGCCGATGAGTATTTGCGGAGCGCTGATTTTCATCTCGCTGGGAATCACTTCGCTCAACATCTACTCCCAGGTCGGACTGCTGACATTGATTGGCCTGATTGCCAAGCACGGCATCCTGATCGTGGAGTTCGCCAATCAGCTTCAGAGCGAGGGGCGCAGCAAGCGGCAGGCCATCGAGGAGGCGACCTCCATTCGGCTGCGTCCTATCCTGATGACTACCGCCGCCACCGTGCTGGCGATGATTCCGCTGCTGGTCGCCTCAGGCCCGGGCGCCGGCGCGCGCTTTGCCATCGGCCTGGTGATTGCCAGCGGCATGGCCATCGGCACCTTGTTCACCCTGTTCGTGGTCCCGGCCATGTACCTGTACCTGGCCCGCGACCGTAACGTCCAGCAGAGTGAAGATCAGCAGCCGGAGGCTGCGCCGAGCACCGCCTGAGTCAGTGCTTTTCAGTAATCGGAATCCGGGCCGCCCGAACCCTGGGGCCGTCCGGGCCGGGCTCGGTCCAGGCAACCAGCAGATGCTGGTCGTTCAGGTTTGCCAGGCGCGGAAAACCGCTGATCCGTCCGGCATTCAGGACGGTCAGCTCGCGCTGCCAGTGCAGCTCGGCGTCGTGATCGAACCAGGCCAGCTTGAGCCGCGAGGCGCCATCGACCTGGTCCATCCAGGAAACCACGAAACCGTCCTGCCACCAGGCCAGATCGACCCGACCCAGCGCCTGTTCCCTACCCAGTGTTGCCAGGTGGGTGAACCTGGCGCCGGCATCTGTAGATCGCACCAGCTCGACCCTGGGAACACTGTCGGCGCCCAGGGTAAACCAGGCAGCGACCAGTTCCGAGCCACTTGCGATCAGCGCCGGGCCGTTGACCGGACAGGCGGCGATCTGCCAGCCGTCTTCTCTCACCTTGACCGGTTTTGTCCAGCCGTCGGCAAGTCTGCGGACGATGCGAATATCCCGGATCTCATCGGCGCTGCGACCGCGGTAGATCACTACCGGGCCGGCCTCGGTCATGGCCGAAGCGGTCTGGCAACAGTCACAGACCCGGCCATCCAGCAAGTCCGGCTCGGACACCTGGCCTAAAGCGTCAACCGTGGCAACGCGCAGGGTCATGTCGCCATGACCGTGATGGTGGTCTCCAGCTTCTGCCTGGTGATCGCCACCGGCAGTCTCGCGACCGTCCAGCCAGACCACGCCGGCGCGCCCGGACGCCTGGGGAAAGTAGCTGACGAAACCGTGCTCGGTCTGGGTGCCGTCATCATGCGGACTGAATGGCTCGGACCAGGTCTTGCCCTGGTCGGTTGATACCGACATCACCACATCGTAGGCATAAGTAGCCGGCCCCGATTTGACCAGCCAATGCGCCAGCCAGGCACCGTCTTCAAGCTCGAACAATCCCGGCATGTCGGCCCAGTTGGCAAACCAGTCATCACCCCGGGCAATCTCGCCGGCCGGCCCGAAACCATCGCCGTCAAAGATGGCGAAGCGAAAAGCATGCCCGTTTTCGAGTCGCTCCAGCCAGCCAAGCACGGCCCGCCCATCGGCCAGCACCGTCCAGGTCGGCGCCAGGCTGCCGCTGCCCGCCGGGCTCGGCACCGGCTCCAGTTCGGCCTGCAATGCCGGGCTTGCCAGCAGGGCCCAAGCCAGCAGGCAGGCGCTCAGCCAGCGGCCAGTTTCAAGGCCAATGCCGCCATGACTGTCTGATCCTGCGTTGAATATCGTCAGCATTTTTCCGTTCGTTCTTCTGGTTCCTGGCCTCATGGTAAGTCCTCATGAGCAGCTTTGTGCAAACCCACCTTGATGCCGGTCACTGGCAGATCTGGCTTGGCATTGACGAATATGAAGGGTATCCGAGATGCAGGAATCATCGATGTCAAAAGAAGACGGCAAGTCAGGCGCGCCACGACCTCTGATCGACTTCCCGGTGCCAGCGCCGGGGGGAAAGCCCTTTCCGGGATGTTTTGTCTATCCTTTCTTTCTCGTGCACATGGCGGCATTCGGTGGTTCGGGCTTCTTCATGGCCTATGCCGACGATGTGCCGGATCTGGTTTTTTTGTACATGCATGGCGGCCTGGCGATCGTGGTCTACACCGTGTTCTACCTGGCGATATTCGGCCTGGATGAAGTCAAGTGGATGTTCATCAACTCAGGCCTGGGGCTGTTCGGTATTTACGCGCAAATAGATATCCTGCTGGGCTTGTTCGGCAGGCGCGCCGCCGATTTTTCGCCTGCCGTACATGTAGTCCCCTTCCTTTACTACATCCTCTATACCTTTCTGCTCTACCAGCTGGTCATTGATTTGAGCCGGGCGCGCGACAACCCGTTACGTCGGCGCAAGGTCGAAGCGGTCTACGTCATCATTTCCCTGGTGGTCTACGGCTCGATCTGGGTGACGGCGAACTGATCCGGTCACATTCGGCTGCTTGCTGCGTCCTTGTAGGCAGGACACAAGCTGCAAGTTGAGGAGACTGACATGTTGAGAACGATTTCCAGAGTGCTGATCTGCCTGGCCATGGGCCTTTCGCTTCCGGCCCATGCAGACGAAGCTGCCGCCTATTCGGTCGATGTTCGAGGCGATGGGCCACCGGTTTACTTCATACCCGGGCTGGCCAGCCCCGGTGAGGTCTGGGAAGAGCTGGCCGCCGAACTACGCGACCTTGGCTTCCAAAGCCGTGTCCTGACCCTGTCCGGTTTTGCCGGACAGCAGCCAATCACCGGAGATGATTTCCTGCCAACCGTCCATCAACACCTGGCCGCCGAGCTGGCCGAACTGGACCAGCCGGCGCTGGTCATCGGCCACAGCCTGGGCGCATTCATGGCCCTGTGGCTGGCAACAACCAGCTCCGAGCATCTGGCTGGTGTCGTTGCCGTGGACGGCGTACCCTATCTGGGTGCCCTGGCCGATGCCAGCGCAACCCCTGAAAGCAATCGGACAAATGCTGAACAGATGGCGAGTTTCATGGCCAGTCTGACAGCCGAGCAGTATGCGGCGCAGAACCGGATGGCGCTGGCGGGGATGATTTCAGACCCCGAGGCGGTGGAGCGCTTTGCCGAGACCAGCGGGCGATCGGATCCGGCGACGGTGGGCCGCGCGGTGGCCGAGATGCTGACGATAGACCTGCGACCGGAATTGCACCGGATCGAGGTACCGGTGGTGTTGATTCAGGCGGCTGATTCCGGGGCCATGGACAGCATGCGGGAGAGCTATGCGGCCCAGGTCGCTCCCATTGCCGACCTGCGCCACGTGGTGGCCTCGCGCGGTCGGCATTTTGTGCAGCTTGATGATCCTGAGTTTGTGCTGTCCGAGGTGAGGGCTTTGCTGGAGCGGTTGAACAATGACTGACAATATCGACCAGGTGATCGAGCTGTATCTGCCGGCCGCGCGGGCCGGCGATCGGCAGGCTTTTGCCCGGCTGGTCGCGGCGACCCAGAACACGGTCACCAGCATTGCCCTGGCCATTACCCGCGATGTCGGCCATAGCGAGGACATTGCCCAGGAGGCTTATATGAAAGTCTGGTCGCGGCTGGGCAGACTGCGCCAGCCGGGCAGTTTCATGCCCTGGCTGCGGCAGATCACACGCAACCTGGCCCGGGATCATTTGCGCAAGGTCAAGGTTCGGCCTGGTGATGAGGCGGGTGCGGACGGGAATGCTGATTTGGCCGAGCAGGTGTCGGCCACGCAGCCGGATGGTGAAGCCGCGCTGCTGGAAGCCGAGCAGACGGCCATGATCCGGCGGGCGCTGGATGCGCTGCCGGATGACAGTCGCGAGGTGTTGACGCTTTATTACCGCGAGGGTGAGTCCAGCCGGCAGGTGGCTGAGCTGTTGGGCTTGAGTGATGCGGCGGTGCGCAAGCGTTT
>SKQS01000162.1 GCA_007118895.1 Wenzhouxiangella sp. | reverse complement strand
GTGCCGTGGCTGGGGCGTTTCGCGACCAAGCGCACCGGAAACGTACTCGCCTGTACGGTGAGGATGCGCGACCGAGCGAAACGCCGCAGATGCGGTGCATGGCGGCGTCGCAGTAGGAGGGGTGATGAATAAGGCGGGTTTAACCGGGCTGGGGAGACGACTCTGCTCAATCATCTATGATGGCTTGCTGGTGCTTGGCATCTGGATGTTCGCCGCCCTGGTCTGGCTGGGACTGACCCGCCAGGCACCACCGCCCGGCGCACTCGGGTTCCAGCTATATCTGCTGGCCACGGCCTGGCTGTATTTCGCGGTGTGCTGGCGTCGCGGTGGTCAGACGTTGGGCATGCGTGCCTGGCGAATCCGGCTGGAAAGCTGCTCCGGCCAGGTCAGCTGGCCGGCAACCGTCGTGCGCTTCATCACTGCGTGGGCATCGGCGCTGGTTTTCGGCCTGGGCTTCCTGTGGAGCCTGGGTCACCGTCATGGGGCGACCTGGCACGACCTGGCCTCGGGCACCCGCCTGGTCACCCTGCCCAGACGCGGCTCGGTCAGCGTTGGCGCGCCAGGACAAAAGTCAGAATAAAGAACACCAGCACCGGGATCAGCAGCGTCAGCCAGACCGGCAGCCACCACACCTGCGCCAGCCCCTGCACCAGACGCTGGACTATGAAGAAAGCCAGGCCAAGGCTGAATCCGGCAAACAGATTTATGCCCCAGCCGGCGCTGGCTGCGCGCCAGAACACCAGCGGCAGACCGACCAGCACCATGGCGATGACATTGAGCGGATAGTACAACCGCCCCCAGAACGCGGATCGATAGGGCCCGGCGTCCAGCCCGTTGGCTTCCAGAAAGCTCATCATGCGTGCAAGATCTGCCGCCCCCAACAGGCGAGGCCTGCTGACCGAGGCGGCAAACAATTCTTCCCTGAGCGCCGAATCCAGACTCAAGGCATCCAGATGCTCTGCCACCGACCTGCCGGACAGACCCAGCGGCTGGCGAACAACCTGATCGAGATGCCAGGCGCCAAGGTCATGTCGGGCCCGGGCGGCGTGTATCAATGCCGTCGGCTGCATGTCCCGATCAAGCTGGTATATGCGCACGTCACCGAACTCAAGGCTTGCCTCTTCACGCCAGGCCGAAAACCCGATACGCAGGATCAGGTTGCCATCGCGCAACCACAATGCACCCCACCTGCCCAGGTGAACCTGACCGGTACGAGCCTGCTCCCGCTCGGCGCGGGCCTGAGTCTCCCACTGCGGCATAGCGGTTTCGGCCACTGCCAGCAGCACCACCAGACTGACCGCAACCGCGCCCAGCGCTGTCAGCATCAACTGGCGACGATCAAAGCCGGCGGCACGCATGGCGACGAGCTCGCCATTGGCCGCCAACCGCCCCAGGCCAAGCAGCGTGCCAACCAGCGCGGCAAAGGGAAACACATCGTAAAGCCTGCGTGGCGTGGTCTGCAGCAGGTACCAACTCAGCTGAACGCCACCATAATCACCGGCCAGTGCCCGTGCCTCGCGGACCAGTTCGATCAGGGTGTAAATGCCAAGCAGCAACAGGCACATCAGCCCGATGCCGGCCAGCACCGCGACGGCGACATGGCGGATCAGTATCGACGGTCTCACCATCGCGTGTAGTCCCGCCAGGCAAGCAGCAGCCCGGCCGCAAGCACCAGCGCGTGCACCGGCCACAAACCCGGCCCGCTCATGCTGTCACGCTGATCCATGCCG
Source organism: Wenzhouxiangella sp. (assembly GCA_007118895.1). Taxonomy (GTDB): domain Bacteria; phylum Pseudomonadota; class Gammaproteobacteria; order Xanthomonadales; family Wenzhouxiangellaceae; genus SKQS01. The sequence continues at coordinate 3,014 of SKQS01000162.1, read as the reverse complement.
ATCAGCGCCACGTGAACCAGGTTCGAGTAGACAAGGTAAAGAATCAGCGCCAGCATGACCGGGCCGAAACGACCCTGTCCCGGTCGCCGACGTGCCAGCGGCACTGCCAGCAGCCCCAGGCCCACGGCGGCGATCGCCGGTGCAAGCCGCCAGTGCAGCTCGCGTCGCTCGGCAGGCTCACTCGGTGGCCACAGCGCCGGCAGGGTAGCGCGGCCCGGCGCATCGGTGGCCGCGTGGGCTTCGGGGTCGGGCAGCCTGAGCTCGTTGCGCTTGAATTCAAGCTCCCGCAGCGGACCGCCACTGACTGCTGCCGGATGACGAACCTGCTGACCGTCTTCCAGCGTCAGGTAGCGCGCGCCGCTGGCGGCGTCGAACCGCAGCTGTCCGCGCGCGGCAGTGATGATTTCCGGCCCATCGAGCCCCTGGTGGTGAATGAACAGATCGCCCACGCTTCCGCTGGACTGGTCAACGGTGCCGACATAGACCGTCAGGCGTCCCTGCTCCATGGGCACGAACTGACCTGGCCTGAGACCGGCCAGTACCGCCTGACGAGCCACCTCGGACAGTATCTGCGCACTGCGGTCAACCGCCAGCGGCGCCAGCCAGCCGGCCACCAGCAAGAGCCCGACCGCCCACAGCACGGTCAACCCGGCCAGCGGTTTGCTGAAACTGGACCAGCCCAGCCCGCTGACGCGCAACACCACAAGCTCACGCTGCTCGTCCAGGCGTCCCAGCGCCAGCAGCAGGCCAGTCAACAGGGCAAGCGGCCCGACCAGCATCACACCTTCAGGAATACGCAGTAACAGCAGCACCAGCAGGCTGACTGCCGGCATTCGCCCCTGTGCGGCATCGGCGAGCAATTCGGCAAGAAACAGCGCCAGCACCACGCCCAGCAGCACCCCCAGGCTCATCAGGCAGGCGTTCAGGCACTCTCGCCACAGGTATCGATGAACAGTCAGCATCGCTGCAGGGCAGTAGCACTAATCAAGGTGTGGGTACAATAGCAGGATAAACCGCGCAACGACCCGGCGCTGTTGGCCTGCGCCAATGAACCGCTCCCGCGATCGCCTGCGCTCAATACCGGACAACCCCGAAGGACTGATCCCAGACCCATGAACTTCAGCATCAGCGATCAAAACGTCATAGAAATCGAAACCGACTGCCTGGTGGTCGGTTACCTGGCTGGCAGTCAACAGCCGGGGATCACGGCCATCAACGAGGCCACCGGCGGACTTGTCGATCGGCTCAAACAAGCCGGCGACCTGCCTTCCGACAGCGGCAAGACCCTGATGTTGCATGCGATCGACGGGATCGCCGCCCAGCGTTTGTTGATCATCGGCATGGGCAAGGCCGAGAAGCTCGACGGCAACGGCTATGTCAAGGCCATACGCCAGGGCGGCAAAGCCCTGCGTAACAGCCGGGCTCGCCGTGCGCATTGCCTGCTCGCCGAGATCCCGGTGCCCGGGCGCGAGCTGGCATGGAAAAGCCTGCAGGCAGCGCTGGCCCTGGATCACGCCAACTACCTCTACTCCGCCACCAAGCAGCCGAAAGACTCCAGCCCGCCGCCAACCGAGGAAGTCAGCTTCCCGGCTGCCGAGGGGCTGACCAAGGTTCTTGATCGGGCCACGGCAATTGCCGCCGGCATTCAGCGCTGCCGTGACCTGGCCGACCTGCCCCCCAATATCGCCACCCCGGTCTACCTGGCCGAAACGGCGCGCGCCATGGGCGAAACCCACGATGGACTGGAAGTGGAAATCCTCGATGAGCAGCAGATGGCTGACCTGGGCATGCGGGCGCTGCTGGCCGTAGGCCAGGGCAGCGCCAATCCATCGCGTCTGATTCGACTGTCGTGGCGCGGTGGTGCACCAAATGATCAGCCCTATGTGCTGGTCGGCAAGGGTGTGACCTTCGACACCGGCGGCATCTCTATCAAGCCACGCGACAACATGGACCAGATGAAATTCGACATGGGCGGCGCGGCGGCCACGATCGGCACGCTGGAGGCAGTGGCCCGGCTGAAACTGCCGATCAACGTCGAGGGCGTGGTCGCAGCAGTCGAAAACATGCCTGATGGCAAGGCCTATCGCCCGGGTGACGTGATCACGGCAATGAACGGGAAGACCATCGAGGTGCTTAACACCGATGCCGAGGGCCGGATGATCCTGGCCGATGCCCTGACCTGGTCGCAGCAGTTCAAGCCGGCGGCGATGGTCGATATTGCCACGCTTACCGGCGCCTGCGTCGTCGCGCTTGGCCATCACGCCAGCGGCCTGATGACCCAGGACGACGAGCTGGCCGAGGAGCTGCTGGCTGCCGGTATCGAATCGGCCGACCGGGCCTGGCGTCTGCCATTGTGGGATGACTACCAGGAACAGATCGAGACGCCGTTTGCCGACATGAAAAACATCGGCGGCATGCCGGCCGGCAGTATCACCGCCGGCTGCTTTCTGGCCCGTTTCGCCGAGGGTCAGCGCTGGGCCCACCTGGACATTGCCGGCTCGGCCTGGCGCTGGGGCAAGGCCGAAAGCGCCAGCGGACGGCCAGTCGGCCTGCTCACCGAGTGGCTGATCGGCCGCAGCGCCTAAGGAACCTCTGAACAATTATGCACGGGACGCGTTTCAGTCGGAAAAGCCGTAGATCGTGTACGCGTTTGACGGCACTCCAGCTCGCCTTCTTGCCTACGGCAAACCGGCGAGCTTGCGTTGCCTACGCTGCGACGCGAGTGACAGTAGCCGTAGCGCCGTTCTGCAGGCCAATGCGGTTTGCCCGAAGGGCGAGAAGCGTTGGCCGGAAGAACGATCAGCGCGTTACGGCCGAGCGGCGCAGCGCCCGGAGCGCAAGAATGGCGGTTTCGCGAAGCGAAGAAGCCATTCTGGAGCGAGGACAAGCGCGTGCGCGAGATGCGGCTTTTCCGGCGAAACCCTTACGGGACGGGCCTCTGCGGGGCCTCCAGCTCGTTTGGGCTCGCTCATTTGGAATGACCAAACCACGCTCGCCCAAGCCGAGCCGGAGAC
>SKQS01000095.1 GCA_007118895.1 Wenzhouxiangella sp. | reverse complement strand
GTGCCATCAGCCAACGCGAACGGGTAAACCCTCCCGAACAAGTGACAGCAGACCGGCGGCAAGGCGATTGCTATACTCCGCGACATGAACGGAATCCTTGCCGAACTGCGTCGCCGCAATGTGTTTCGCGTAGCCGTGACCTATGGTGTTGCCGCGTGGATCGTGGCCCAGGTCGCCGGGCTGGCCGCCGATGCCTTCGATGCCCCGGCCTGGGTGATGCAGATGATCATCACCGCGCTGGTGATCGGCTTTCTGCCAGCGGTGGTGGTTGCCTGGGCCTTCGAGCTGACCCCGGAAGGCATTCGCCGCGAGCGCGACCTGGTCGATCGCGAGGCGGTGAACCGTTATACCGCCAGGCGCCTGGATATCGCGGTCATCATCTTGCTGGTGGCGGCCATCGGGCTGGTGATCGGCGACCGATTGCTGTTCCGTTCGGCCCCTACCGCGCCCGTCGTGGTTCAGACCGAGCCGGGCTGGACCCTGGATTCGATTGCCGTACTGCCGTTTGCCGACTTCAGCCCGGCGCGCGATCAGGCCTGGCTGGGTGAAGGCATCGCCGATACCCTGCTGCATGCGCTCAGCCAGGTTGATGGATTGCGGGTCAGCGCCCGCTCGTCGTCTTTCGCCTATCGCGAGCGCGCTGCCGATGTGGCCACCATCGGCCGCGAGCTGAACGTGGCCACGGTGCTGGAAGGCAGCGTCCAGCGTTTCGGTGAGCGGCTGCGAATCTCGGCCCAACTGGTCCGTACAGACACCCAGGCGCAGCTGTTCTCTCACACCTTTGAACGGGATCATGACGACATCTTCGCCATTCAGGACGAGATTGCTGCCGCCGTCACCGAAGCCCTGCTGGGTTCGACCGGCCCGGCGCCGGAAGCCAGCGCGCGCACCGACTTGGCGGTCTATGACCTGTACCTGGAAGGTCGACAGGCCTGGCAGGAACGCACTAAAGACTCGGTCAATCGCGCCGTAACGCTGCTTGAGCAGGCCGTGGCCGCCGACCCTAACTATGCGCCGGCCCAGGCCGAGCTGGCGATCGCCCTGTTGTTTCAAGTGATCTATGCCGACCAGACAATCGACAGCAATCGCGCCGGGATCGAGCGGCATATCGAGCGGGCGCTGGCGCTGGACCGTGACAACGCCCTGGCCTGGGCGGCGCGCGGGCACCTGCTCGATGAGCTGGGACTGGGGCAGGAATCTCTGGATGCCCTGCATCGGGCCGAGGAACTGGACCCGGGCAATGCCAATATCCAGGTCTGGGTCGGCAACCGGCACTTCGCGGCCGGCCGCTACAACGAGGCCGCCCGGCGCTTCGAACGGGCGCTGCAGCTCGACCCGCTCAATCCGTTCGTCCGCCAGCGCTACATGGCCACGCTTGGCTTCTTAAACAGCAGCGATCCGCGTATCGAACAGATCGCCCGCGACACCGTGCGCCTGTTCCCGGACAACCAACAATCCTGGACCAGCCTGCTCACTCTGCTGGCCAACCAGGACCAGGCCGACGAAGTCATTCTGCTGGCATTCCAGGCCCATCGGCAGTTTCCGGAGGAACCACCGTTTGTCAGCTTCATTGCCCATCAGCTCGAGTACCTGGGCCTGACAACCGAAGCCGAAGCGTGGTTCGATCGACTGCGAACACTCGCCGTGCCAGACGATGGGTGGCTGAACTTTGGTCTGTTGAGGCGCAATCCAGAGGAGCACCTGGCCCGCGCCCGGGCGCTTCATGAGCGCTGGGGCGACAGGCTGCTACCGGATCTGCTGACCAGTCTGCGTCTCAACGACCAGCACGAGGAAGCCCGCGAACTGTTCGATCGCGCCTATACCGAGGCCAGGCCCCGATTCTTGAGCGGCGAGGCCAACCTGGAAGATTACTCACTGCTGGTACCCGGCATGCTGATGGCGCGCCGGGATGGAGATAACGATCTGGTCGACGAACTGGCCAGCCTGGCAGTCGACAAACTTGATGAGCTGCAGGAAGGTGGGTTGTTCGACAACCTGCTCATCCCCGAGCTTTTCATTGCCGTGGCGCGGGACGATATTGCCGAGGCCCGCCGCCTGCTCGAAACCACGCCGGACCCGGCCCTGAGCTACATCACTTTCCTGCTGGGGCACGATCCGGCGTTTGTCACGCTGGCCGGGACGCTCGAAGCGCGCGCTGTACTTGCACGCTCTGAGTCAAGGCAACGGGAACAGGTTGCCAGGCTGCGCGCCGAGGCGCCGCCAGGGCTGCTTTAGTCGCCCAACTCACATTGCACTTGAGGGTCGATTCCTGTGACTCTGGAAATTGCCATCGTCCTGATCGTGCTCGGAATCGTGTTCGTGAATTTCGTTCGCGAGCGCTTCCCGCCGGATGTGACCGCCATGATCGGCGTAGTGGCGCTGCTGATTGCCGGGGTACTGACGCCATCGCAACTGCTCGGGTCATTCAGCAACCACGCACCGATCACCGTTGGCGCCATGTTCGTGATCTCGGCGGCCCTGGAAAAGACCGGCGTCATCGACTCCATGGGCCGAGTGGTGGCCAGGCTCAGCGGTGCAAGCTGGCTGCGCACCATGCTGGTGACCATGATCTGCGTGATGGGCATGAGCGCCTTCATGAACAACACCCCGGTGGTGGTGATCATGATCCCCATCCTGCTGGCGGTTGCGCGGCAAAGCAAAATCAGCGGCAGCAAGCTGCTGATCCCACTGTCGTATGCCTCGATCCTCGGCGGCACCTGCACCCTGATCGGCACCTCGACCAATCTGCTGGTCGACGGCGTGGCCCAGGATCTGGGCATGGAGCCGTTCACCATGTTCGAGATCACCGCGGCCGGCCTGATCATGGCCGGCGTGGGCATGCTGTTCCTGCTCACTGCCGGTCGCTGGCTGCTGCCCGATATTGCCGACGATGCAAGCGCATTGAAGCAGACCCTGAGGGAAAAGCGATTCCTGGCAGAGTTGGTCGTCCCTGATGACTCGGACTTCGACGGTCGTCAGCTGGGCGATACCCGGTTAGGGCGTTCGATACCGACCCGAGTCATCAACATCAAGCGGCAGGGCTACGTGGTGCGCGGAGAGCCCGGCGAGACCATCCTGCGTCCGGATGACAGGATCCTGCTCGAATCCACCATGGATGAATTGCTGAGCCTGGGCAGCCCCGCTCATGTTGTCACCCGCGATCGGGTGGAGGATGCCGATCAGCCCAGGTCGGGGACCAGCGAACGCCACGAGGTTGCCGAAGCCGTGATCGGCCCCGACTCCTCGCTGATCAACCAGCTGGTCGGCAGCCTCGAACTTCGCCAGCAGCATGGCATCGACATCATTGCCATCCACCGACCGCGCGGCCTGAAGGCCCGCGAATTCGAAAAGTTGCGTCTGCAAAGCGGCGATACGCTGCTCCTTGCCGGCTCTGCCCGCGGCTTGCAGTCGGCCTATCAGTCACGCCAGTTCACCAATCTGAACCTGCCTGAAACCCAGCCCTACCGGCGTGAAAAAGCCTGGATCGCCATCCTGGCGATGGCAGCCGTGATGGTCCTGGCCGGCTTCGAGGTCATGCCCATCGTTGTGCTGGCCATCATTGCCGCGGTCATTGTCGTGGCCACCGGCTGTCTGACCTCCGAGGAAGCCTACCACTCGGTGCAGTGGTCGCTGCTGATTCTGATCTTTGCCATGCTGGCTATTGGTGCTGCCATGCAGTCGACCGGCACTGCGCAACTCCTGGCCAATCAAATGGCGGTCTGGGTGGCGCCACTGGGGCCGATCGTCTTGCTGTCGGTTGTTTACCTGATGACCTCGGTGATGACCGAGACCATCAGCAACAACGCCGCCGTCATCCTGCTGACACCAATTGCCGCCGGTCTGGCCATCACGCTCGGTTATGACCCGCGGCCCTTCGTGGTCGCGGTGATGTTTGCCGGCAGCGCCAGTTTCGCCACACCCATCGGCTACCAGACCAATACCCTGGTCTACCAGGCCGGCGGCTACCGTTTCCTGGACTTCGTCCGCATCGGCCTGCCGATGAACATCCTGCTGTGGCTGACCGCGACCCTGGTCATCCCGATTTTCTGGCCGCTGGTGCCGTGGCCAGGCCGATGACAGCTCTGCTGCTCGCCTTTCAAATCGTTCTGGCCAGCCAACCGTTGATGTTGGTCAGCGAGTACGGCACCGGCAACCTGCGGGGCTTCGATCCCGAAACCGGCGCTGAGATCATGCTGCCTGAAGACTATCAGCCGATTGGCGGCGTGCCCGGCGGTGCCGATGGCATGGCGATGGACGTTCTGGGTCGAATCCATGTCACCCGTGAAGATGGCACTATCTTTCGCAGCGACGTCGAAGGTCAGAGCTTCGCACTGTTTGCCACTATGCCGGGCGCCGGTCAGGGGTTTTTCCTGCTCGACCTGACCAGAAACGAAAGCCACCTCTACACCACCCGGTTCGGCGCTACCGAGTTGTACCAGGTTGCACTCGCCGATGCCGAAGTCACGGTGATTCCGGGCCCGTCAACCGCCAACCGCCTGGACGGAGTCCGCCGGGGACCCGACGAGCGCATCTACTAGTCCCTGCATAAGTATTGCCTCACTCAGAGCTTCGGACGCGTTCGCTCGCAAGGCGCGCTGGCGAAGACATAGTGGGCCTACGTCGAGCCAGCGGAACGAAGCGAGCGGGCGCGTCCGAAGCTCCCTTCGGGCTTGCCTCTCGGCGTCCGTGGACAGCGCAGGCGAGAGCGCAAGGGCGGCTTCGCGTAGCGGAAAAGCCCTGGAGCGGAGCCGTAGCGCGTGTT
>SKQS01000240.1 GCA_007118895.1 Wenzhouxiangella sp. | reverse complement strand
GGTTCGGGTTCCGGTTCGGGTTCCGGTTCGGGTTCCGGTTCCGGTTCCGGTTCCGGTTCCGGTTCGGGTTCGGGTTCGGGTTCGGGTTCGGGCTCGGGCTCGGGCTCGGGTTCCGGCTCGGGTTCCGGTTCGGGTTCGGGTTCGGGTTCGGGCTCGGGCTCGGGCTCGGGTTCGGGCTCGGGTTCCGGTTCGGGTTCCGGCTCGGGCTCCGGCTCGGGTTCCGGTTCGGGTTCGGGCTCCGGTTCCGGTTCCGGCTCTGGCTCGATCGTGGGTGCCGGTTCGGTTCCGGTTGACTCATCGCCTTCGCGGGACAGGCGATCATCGGCAGCAAGATCGTCAAGCGACGGCTCTCTCGGCATCAGCGTCGGGCCGCTGTCAGCGTCCTGTTCACTGTCTTCCGGCTCGCTTGCCCGGCCCGGCGGTTCTCCTTCACTGACCAGCCAGTCCGGCAGGGCCTCGGGCTCTTCGGATTCCGATTCGGATTCGGATTCAGATCCTGACTCCGAAACCAACTCCTCCACCGGCTCGGCCTGCCTGGGCTGCGCTCTGGCGGACGCCGGCGCCGCCGCTGCCGGCACTGCAACCCGGCCACTGCCGCTGCGTCGCATGAGTAGTCCGATCATGAGCAGCAGTACGGCGCCGGCGATTATCAGCAGCGCATCACGCAGACTGATCGGGCCGGGCATGGTGGCTTTGCTCCACTCGATGCGTATCTGGCTGCCGGGAACCGCTTCGGTGCGAATTTCCTCGCGCGCCGGTTCGCCCAGCAATCGCATCTCCGCTCGCTGTCCTCCAATGGTCTGGACCAGGGCAATGTGGTCCAGATCACCGGCACTGACCAGCAGACTGGTCAGTACGCTGACCGGCACTCGCAGCGCGAGATAGCCGCGCGGCTCCTCTTCCACCATCAGCGCGCTGACGAACACCAGATTCTCGTTGGCGGTACCGGGGTAGTGAACCTGGATCGGCGCTCTGCCTGCACGGCGCGCCTGGAACAGCATGTCCATCAGGGCGAAATCAGGCTCCGGATAGCTGCCCAGTTCGATTTCGTCCAGTTCGGCCGGCAGTGCGCGCAAGTCGAGAATGTTGGCCACGCCAGCCGAGCGGACAAGCTGAACCAGCGCGTCACGATGCTCCTCGCCGGCCAGCACCGCCAAGGCCAGATCGCGGGTTTCCTCATCTTCCAGAATGGCCTGGATGCCGCCTAGCTCATCGCCGATCTCGCGGGCGACATCCTCGGCGCCGCGGCCGGCCTGCTCCATGGTCAGCTCGCCGGTCAGGCTGGCATAACCAAGGTAGACACCGACGGCAGCGGCGAATGCGCCGGCGGTAACCAGAATGAGGCCGACGACGCGCAACAGCGCAGCAACGGTGGCCGAACCGCCTCGGCGTGCTGTCTTGCTCATGGTATTCAGCCGACTCCCGTATGTCCGATGCCGCCTTCGGCGCGCTGACTGGCCTGGAATTCCTCGACGACATTCAGTTTAACCTGAACTACCGGCACCACGACCAGTTGGGCTATGCGCTGACCCGGTTCGATGCGGATTTCCCCGCTGCCCCGGTTCCACACCGAAATGAACACCTGGCCCTGGTAGTCGCTGTCGATCAGCCCGACCAGGTTGCCCAACACCAGGCCCTGCTTGTGGCCCAGACCGGAGCGCGGCAGGATCACCGCGGCCAGGCCCGGATCTTCCAGGTGCATGGCCAGGCCGGAAGGCACCAGGGCGGTGTCGCCGGGCGCCAATATCAGCTCGTCATCCAGGCAGGCGCGCAGGTCCAGCCCGGCCGAACCGTCGGTCGCATATTCCGGCAGAGGCCACTGGCTGCCCAGACGGGAATCCAGTATCCGGATCGCCAGTTCCCTCATGGTGTGCTTTCCTCCCTTTGCTGCATCTGCTGGGCAATGATCTCGACCAGGGCATGAGCCAGGGTCGTCTTCGACTGCGGCTGAAGCGACCAGTGACAGTCGCGGCTGTAGACCTCCAGCGCATTGTGCTCGCATTCAAAGCCCGAACCATCTCCGACCCGGTTGGCGGCAATCAGGTCCAGCCGCTTGCGTTCCAGTTTGCCACGAGCGTAGCTTTCCAGGTCGTGAGTTTCGGCAGCGAAGCCGACCACGAAGGGCGGTTCTGGCAAGGCTGCGACGGTGGCAAGGATATCCGGACAGGGTTCCAGCGACAATGTCAATGGCTGCCCGGACTTCTTGATCTTGTGACGGGCCGGCTCGACCGGACGATAGTCGGCAACCGCAGCCACGGCAACAAAGCCATGGCAGGGGTCAATGCGCGCCAGCACCGCCTCCAGCATCTCCCCGGCACTGCGGACATCGACCCGCTCGACCCCCGGCGGGGTGTCCAGTTGAACCGGGCCAGCCACCAGGCACACGGAGGCGCCGGCGTCAGCCAGGGCGCCGGCAACGGCAAAACCCATGCGCCCGGAGGAGCGGTTGCCGATGAAGCGAACCGGGTCCAGATCCTCAAAGGTCGGCCCGGCCGTGACCAGGAAGCGACGACCGGTCAGCGGCCCGGGCCGAACGACATCCAGCAGCGCCTTGACGATCCGGTCGGGCTCGATCATCCGGCCCGGCCCTTCCTCGCCGCAGGCCTGTGAGCCGCTGGCCGGGCCGAGCAGAGTGACCTCGCGCGATGCCAGCCGCCGGCAGTTATCGGCCACCGCCGGGTTGGCCCACATCACCCGGTTCATCGCCGGCGCCAGCCAGATCCGCGCCTCGGTCGCCAGCACCAGGGTGGTCAGCAGATCATCGGCCAGGCCGGCGGCCAGTCGCGCGATCAGACCGGCGCTGGCCGGTGCGATCACCACCTGGTCAGCCCAGCGGGCCAGCTCGATATGGCCCATGGCCGCCTCGGCCTGCTCGTCGAGCAGCTGCCGGTGCACCCGATGGCCGCTGACAGCCTGCAAGGTCAGCGGGGAGATGAAGGCGGTTGCCGACTCGGTCATCACCACCCGGACCTCGGCGCCGTGCTCGCGCAGACGCCGCACCAGTTCAGGGCTTTTGTAGGCCGCAATGCCGCCGCTGATGCCGACGACGATGCGCCGCCCGGCCAGGCCGGTCGAACGGTCAACCATGACGGTCACCGCACACGAGCAGATTTCCTACAGCAAGTCGCATCGAATTGCCATTCTCTCAAGACCTGAGGACTGGCCAGACTATAAGGCCTTTGAGCGACGGAGTCATCCCATGCGTATAGCCGACTGGCCACAGACCGAACGCCCGCGCGAACGCCTGCTGGATCGCGGACCGGCCGAGCTGACCGATGCCGAACTGCTGGCCATCCTGCTGAGAACCGGCACCCGCGGGCGCTCGGCGATTGATCTGGCGCGCCTGCTGATTGCCCGCTTCGGCGGACTACGTGGGCTGCTGGAGGCCGACCGTGACCAGCTGTGCGAGCAGCCCGGGCTGGGGCCGGCCAAGTATGCTCAGATCCAGGCGGCGCTGGAGCTGGCCCGGCGCCACCTGCGCGAGCAGCTTGAACGCGGCAAACCGCTGACCAGTCCCCAGGCCACTCGCGAATACCTGCGCGCGGCGTTGCGCGACCGTGCCCACGAGGTGTTCTGCGCGCTGTACCTGGACACCCGGCACCGGGTGGTGGCCTTCGAGGAACTGTTCACCGGCACCATCGACTCGGCCCACGTGCATCCCCGAGTGGTTGTTGAAAAGGCGCTGGCCCGGCGCGCCGCGGCCCTGATCGTCGCCCACAACCACCCCTCGGGTATCGCCGAACCCAGCCAGGCCGACCTGGCCATCACCCGCCGCCTGCGCGACGCCCTGGGCCTGGTCGACATCCGCCTGCTCGATCACTTCATCATCGGCGATGCCGAGGTGGTGAGCCTGGCGGAAAGGGGGCTGGTGTAGGGGAGGCAAACGGGAAATGGGAGACGAGAAACGAAAGGCAGGAACCGGATTTGGCGGGCGGGAGCCGCCCGTCCGAAACGGTCAGCCTCTTGAAAAAAGGCAGTGGAGAGGACCCGCCCACTACAGGCTTACTAGTACCTGCATAAGTATTGCCTCACTCAGAGCTTCGGACGCGTTCGCTCGCAAGGCGCTCTGGCGAAGGCATAGTGGGCCTACGTCGAGCCAGCGGAACGCAGCGAGCGGGCGCGTCCGAAGCTCCCTTCGGGCTTGTCTCTTAAGCGTCCGTGGACTGCGTTGTCGGCGCTCGATGTAGGCCAAGCTACAGACTTCGCGCCGACGCCTTGCCACGAACGCTTAAGAGACAAGCTGAATGTGGCAATACTTATGCAGGTACTAGTAAGGTATGGCAGGAGAGTATTGTGCTGGTTGAAGAGATCTACGCAGTCACCTCCAAGCTGCCCTCGAACCAAAGATTCAGCCTGATAGAGCAACTTCAACGCGCTGCTATCAGCGTCCCCAGCAATATTGCCGAAGGTGCAGCTCGGGGAAGCAAGGCGGAATTTGCACGCTACCTGCTGATTGCGCGCGGATCCCTCATGGAGATTGATACCCAGCTACTCATCGCCCGCAATCTGGGCCTGGTAAACAGGCAAAAGTACTTACAGGAACGTATCTACCGCCTGCTCGCCAAGCTGAACAACCTGCTGAGGAAACAGCGATTGTCCAAAGCCCCATAGCCTACGGGAAACTTCTGCCGACCGCCCGTCTCCCGTTTGACGCAACGGACTATTTTATCTTCGCTTCCTTGTAGATCACGTGCTTGCGCACTACCGGATCGTACTTCTTGAACTCCAGCTTGTGCGGGGTGTTCTTCTTGTTCTTGTCGGTGGTGTAGAAGTGACCGGTGCCGGCTG
>SKQS01000132.1 GCA_007118895.1 Wenzhouxiangella sp. | reverse complement strand
GTCGTACTGCCAGGCGCCGCTTTCCAGGTCGGGCAGCGCCGGGTGCACGCTGTCCACCAGCCAGCCGCGACCATCGTAGGTGAAGCCGTGGGCACCCTGCGCGTCGTTAATCAGCGTGATTTCGCCAATGGCGTTAAAGCCGAACTGCAGGTCATGAATGACGCTGTTGTCCGGGCGCCGATGCAGGATACGCTCGGTCTGAAGCGCACAACTGGGGCAAACATACTCAATCTCGGTTATTGGCCCGGGCTGCGTTTCATCCAGCGCGCCGAAACGACTGATGCGCTGGACCAGGCCATTTTTCAGATAGTCGAATCGAACCGCTTTCGGGCTTACTCCAGTGCCGCTGAAGTCGGCCGCTGTCATGCGGTTGAGTCCATCGAAGGCATAACTGGCCAGGCCGCCCATGGAATCACTTAACTCGACAATATTGCCGTTGCCATCGTATGCGTAGGCCACCCACCAAGCCGGGGCGTCGGCACCCTGGAAATCGATGCGTCGGATCAAGCCGGTTGGCCAGTAGTCAAAGTCCAGCGTCGCATCCGGTCCGACCTCTCGGGTAACCAGCCCGCGGACGTTGTATTCCCAGGTGTAGGCAATGCCGGACCCGACTGCCGTCAGGGTCATTGGCCGCCCCACTTCGTCGTAGTCAAACAGCAGCTGCTGACCGCTCCTTTCAACGCGGCCGGTCTCCTGACCCAGACTGTTGTAGGTCCGTGTTTCCGTCGCTCCGAGCGGATCGGTCAAGCTAGCCAAGAGACCCAGTTCGTTGTAGGTGAAACTCCAGGACTGCCCGACTGCGTCGGTGACTGAAGTCATCATGCCTTGGCCGTCGTACTCGAACTCGGTCACACCGCCCAGCGGATCGATCAGCTTGCGCACGCGGCAGCCTGAATCAAACTCTTGCCGACTGATGTTGGCCAAAGCGTCGGTCTGGGTTAGCCATTCGCGACCACAGTTGCCGTAAGTCCAGCTGATGGTTTGCCCATCCGGCAGCTCACGCGTCAAATTTCGACCTTGCTCATCATAGGTGTTCCGGGTAATACCACCTTCGGCATCAATGTATTCCAGCAGGCGCCCCCGCTCGTCATACACCCACAGCTGCTCGACCCACTCGCTGTCGTCAAGCCAGTCGCGACGAGCGCTGAGCTGGCCTTGCTGATCGAAGAACAGCTCGCTACGGAATCCGCGCGCATCGAAGATCGTCTCAACGCCGCCGGCCAAATCGAACTCAAATCGGGAACAACCGGCCAGCGTTACCGGGTCACCGTCTGCCGGACAGGTGGCAATGGCGCGCCCTTCATCATCGTAGACCTGACGACTCAGCGCATTGCCCAGCGGGTCGAACAGCGCCGTGACATGGTGGGGGAAGCTCGGATTGGCGTATTCGAAGGTGCTGACCCCGCCGGCCAGATCGGTCACGCTGGCCAGGTTGCCGATCTCATCGTAGCCATAGAGAATTCGACCGCGCTCCGCGCCCGGCTCGGCGGGTGGCAGCACGATTTCGGTGATGCGGCCCTGCTCGTCGCGAATGTAGTCAAGCGAAATGCCGCGCGAGCTTTGAACACCGTCTCGGCCCACGTTAAGGACGCCGCCCAAAGCGTCGCGCACTTCAATCAAGCCCTCGGTTTCGCTGATGACGTAGACGACGCGGTCCTCGGTTTCCAGCTCGTAGATCGAGGGGTTGTAGGGAATGATGTAGTCGGCGTAGCCCGCACCCAGCGCCCAGACGATTTGCGGCCCATCGACGGCACGCAGGGTGTCGGTGACACCGGGGTCCGGCTCGAAATGCACGTCGAACTGGAACATGGACGGAAAAGCGCGCGGCGTGGGTGCGAAGGTAAAGCCGACCCGCTCGCCATTCGGTTTGACCACGTAGACGCGCGTGTCATCAGTGAACGGCTCGACCAGCATGAAGCTCATCGGATTATCCGGGAAGGGCGATTCGGCGGCGGAATCGCGCACGCTGGCCGATAGTCCTAGCCGCCAGCCGGGACCAAAATCTCCGACATGCTCGCCAAATGGACCCGCATCCAGGCTGTCGTAGAAGCGCCCGATAGTGAGTGGAATTCCCGCTACCGGCAGCACGGCGTCGGCCGCTGAGAAAATCAGCCGTCCCGGCTTGAATCCGCCGGCAACGTTGACCCGAAACTCGATGCCGCCGGTCTGAAGTCCGTCGCTGCCGAGCACGCCAATCCAGTAAGTGCCTTCCGGCAGGCGGGTCGGATCGATCAAGGCGACCTCGCTGTCGATCACTGGTCCCGCACCTTCGGCCAGGATTTCCGGCTCGCCATCTTCGGTGCGAATCCATACCGTCCAGGTCAAAGCTTCCGGCGTATCGTCGTCAATGCTGACGATCAGTGGGGTCGGCTGGCTGATCAGGGCTTCCGGCTGTGGTGAGACTAGCGTGACCACCGGACTTTCTTCATCGTTGCAATCCGATACCTGCAGCAAGCGGTCGACGGTGGTGGTTAATCCACTGGTGTCGGTTGCCGTGCCCACCGCCGGAATGTTGCCAGGCACGGGCGGCGTCCAGCTCACGCAGCTGGCGGCCAAATTCTGAACCTGCCCATCAATACTCAGCGACCGACTGGCCAGGCCGACGTTATCACTGGCCTGCAAGCAAACCTGAACAGGCTCGGTGGCGCAAGCCGGCTGACGCTCGATGATGACGGCAACCGTGGGTGGTTCGGTATCCTCGATCACCTCGACGGTAAAGGCGCGCACGTCGGCCCCGCCCCAGTCGTCTTCCACGGCCACCTCAAAATCGTAGCTGCCTGGAGCAAAACCTGTCGTCGGCCAGGACAGCCAGCCGGCTTCCGCGTCCAGAGTCATGCCCGCCGGGCCGCTGAGCAGCGTAAAGCTCAGCACATCACCGTCGGGATCGTTTGCCAGGAACAGGTGGGTGTAGGTCGCTCCGACAAAAACGGTACTCGGCGGTGTACTGGTCAGCACCGGGCTTGCGTTGCCGGCGCGCACCTGAACGGTGAACTGCTGCACCGCCTCGGCATCGTGGGGGTCGGTGACCACCAGGCTGACTGCCACGCTACCCGGCGTTCCTGGTGCAGGCGTCCAGGTCACAAGACCGCTGCCAGCATCCACACTCATGCCGCTCGGAGCCTGGGCCAGGCTGAACTGCAGCGGCTCGAACTCCGGGTCCACCGCCTCGGCGGCATAGGTCCACTCCTGACCGACCACGGCGGCCAGGCCGGGTGATGAAGTGAAGTAAGGCGGCTGATTGGGCAGGTTTTCCAGCACGGTGATGCTGAAGCGCTGGCTTGCTTCCTGGCCAGCTGTATCGACCGCCAACAGCTCGACCACATGGCTGCCCAGATCAGCTGCTGCCGGCACCCAGGTGACCGTGCGCGTTGCGCTGTCGATACTCATACCGGCCGGGGCTTCGGCCAGGCTGACCACCGGCTGCGGGCCGGCGCCAACATTCAGGCTGTAGCGGTAGCGATACTGGGTGTCGACAGCGGCCACGGTAACTGGCGTGCTGGCAAAGGCCGGGCCCGGCGGGGTCGTGGCCGGCTGGCCTATATATAAGGTGTAACTCTGGCTGGCTTGCCCACCCTGCCCGTCATCGACCACCACGATCACGCTGTGCTGGCCGGCCAGGGCCGGTGACCAGCCGACCAGTCCGGTGCCGGCGTTGATCGTCATACCGGCAGGCGCGCTGGCCAGGGAGAAAGTCAGCGGGTCGCCGTCCGGGTCAAACGCGTTGGCCTGGTACTGGTAGTTGGCACCAATCGGTGCCTGGCTGACTGGCGTACTGGTAAACACCGGAGGCGCATTGAAGCCTGGCTCGACCACCTGCACGGTGAAACTCTGGCGAGCCGTGCCGCCGCGGCCATCCGAGGCACGGATGACCACATCGAAACTGCCGGCCTGGGTCGGCGTCCAGCTCAACGTTTGCTGGCTTAAGCTCATGCCGGTCGGCGCCACCAGCAGCGACAAAGTTACGTTATCGCCGTTGCCGTCTTCGACTTGCACCGGATAGTGCCACGCACGTCCAACCGTGGCGCGGGTGATCGGTATTGAAGTGAACACCGGCGGCTGATTGGCCGGGACCAGCCAGCGCGGCTCGAAGTCGATGGGCTCGCGTCCGGGGTTGGCAAAGGCCAACTCGCGCGTTACCGACTCGGCGCCGGCGGCCAATGATTCGCCTTCCGGGACCAGAATCACGTATGGCTCGCCGTTGGGAGTAAAGCCATCGGCATTAAGCAGGTTCACGCCCGGATGCAAGTCCAGGCCCACGGCCATTACGATGGGCCCGCTCATGCTGCTGCCGGCGTTGGCCACGGCCACGTCGACCAGCAAGCGCTCACCGCTACGGTCGAAAGTCGTGCCACGGAAGCGAGCTTGCAGCAGGTCGGTCACCTCGCCAAAACCCGACCACGGATCGCTGTCATCGCCGGCACCGAACAACTCCAGCTCCAGCACCGATGGCCCGCAGGCCTCGACCGCCGAGATGGTGACAATGTTCGGCCCGGGCGCAAGCGTGATGGTGGCGAAGAAGCTGCCGGAGCTGTCGAGCACAGAAGATGGCTGGCCGTTGACTTCGACTTCGAGCACTGGCCGGAGCTGGTTCACCGGCGTCACCCGGCCGCTGAGCGTCAGCGGCACGCCTGAGGGCAGCAGCGAACCCGGCAGCGGGCTGACTTCGCTGATGGTCGGTGCGGCAATCGCCTGTTGTGTGCCACAGGCGGCAAAGGCGATGGCGCGGGCAATGGGCAGCACATCGGCGCTGAAATCGGCCACGGTGGCGATGCCGCCGGTGCCGACCGTGATCAGCTCGGCCATG
>SKQS01000120.1 GCA_007118895.1 Wenzhouxiangella sp. | reverse complement strand
TCAAGTACCGCGCCCTCGGCATCGATGCGCTCATCGATCTCGACGACCTGGCTGTAGAGCTGCTCGGGGCGGTTAATATCGAGGGCAAAGATATCGGGCCTGGACTGGTGCCCGATCAGCAGCGCATCGGCAAAACCGCGGGTGATCAGGAGGGCGGTGGCCTCGCCGCGCCGCTCGAGCAAGGCGTTGGTGGCCACGGTGGTACCCATGCGCACGCTGTCGATCTGCTCGGCGGGAATCGCCTGGTCAGGGGCCAATTCGAGCAGGCGGCGTATGCCCTCGACGGCGGCATCGGTGTAATGTTCGGGGTCGTCCGACAGCAGCTTGGACGAGACCAGCCGGCCATCGGGCCGACGGGCGACGATGTCGGTAAAGGTTCCGCCGCGGTCGATCCAGAAGCACCAGCGGCCGGGGCCTTCACTCATCCATCTTTTCCAGGATGGTGCCGACGATGTCGTTCATGGTGATGATTCCTTCCAGTTCACCGTTGGCGGTCACCACCAGTCGCTTGACGTTGAAGTTGATCATCATCGCCACGGCATGGCGAACTTCCAGCTGGCGGTGAATGGTCAGCGCCGGCTTGGTGGCGATGTCGTAGACGTTGATCAGGTCCACATCGCCCTCCTCGTGGATGATGGTCTTGAGCAGCGTGGTGTAGGTGAGAATGCCCCAGGCATCGTTGTCGTGGCGTTTCTTGACCACCAGCGACTTGACCTTGCGATCGCGCATGGCTTCCATCGCCTCGCGCAGGGTTGCCATGCAGGAAATGGTCACCACATCGGCGACCATCAGGTCCTCGACCAGGGGGGCGGATGCTTCCTTGCTCATGTTGGCTCCTACAGCTCGTCTTCAACGGTTTTGGTGAACTGGTCAACCTCGCGGGTGTCGATCCCGCCCAGGTGCTCCAGCGGCACGGTAAAGGCGATGCCGCGCGGGTCGTCATCCAGGTCCAGTTCGCGGATCAGGCACTTGAGCACCTTCAGCGAGAGCTTCTTTTCCAGGACGAACACCAGCACCGACTGGGCACCCTCGTAGGTCAGACCGAAAAAGGTTTTCTTGGCATCTCCAGTGATGCCGCGGGCGCTGATCAGGGTCACTGCCCCGGCCCCGACTTCCTTGGCGATGTCGATCGCCTTGTCTTCCATTTCCTCGGCCAGTATGGCCACCAGTACGGAAAATTTCATCTTCAGTCACCTCGTTTTCGCGAAAACAGTTCAACGGCAATGGCATAGAGCATGACGCTGACAATGGGGAATATCGAGGCAAAGGCGATCAGCCCGAAGCCGTCGATCAGAATATTACGGCCCTCGATATGGGTGGCCAGGCCGATGCCCAGTGCGGTAATCAGCGGAACAGTGACCTCCGATGTGGTCACACCGCCCAGATCATAGGCCAGCGCAATGATGTATTTCGGCGCCAGCCAGGTCAGCAGGATCACCAGGCTGTAGCCGGCGATGATGTAGAGATGAATCGAATCACCGGCGATGATGCGGTGCACACCGATGGTAATCCCGACCGCCACGCCAATGGCCACTATGATGCGGATCACCCCGGCGTCTATTCTTCCGTTGGCGGCCTTTTCAGCCTGCTTGCCGACCGCAATCAGGGCCGGCTCGGCCATGGTGGTGGCAAAACCGATGGCAAAAGCGAACAGGTAAACCCACAGCATGCGCCCGTGCTCGATCAGCTGTTCGGCCATCTGCCGACCGATCGGAAACAGCCCCAGCTTGAGTCCGACCACGAAGGCATACAGCCCGACGATCACCAGCACAAACCCGAAGCCGACCATGGGCAGGCGCGGGATGCGCTTGCGAATCACGGCAAACTGAAAGAACAGAATCACCAGGATAATGGGCAATACATCGCGCACCATGGCGCCCAGGTCGGCCAGCAGGCCACCAGCGGTTGCCGGCAGGGTCTCGGTGGCCTGCTCCTCGAGCATCCGGCGCACTTCATCGGTGCTGGCGTCGGCCTCGGCTGCGCCCAGGCCGAACACGATCACACCATAGAGCTGAACGGTAATCATCGGCACCATCACAGCCAGGGCAACCAGGCCGAAGCCGTCGGTCAGTGGATTGCGGCCGCGAATCGATCCGGCCAGGCCCAGACCCAGTGCAGCAATCAGTGGCACGGTGACGATGTTGGTGGTCACCCCGCCGGAGTCATAGGCCAGGCCAACGATCTCGGGCGGGGCGAAAAACGTTACCAGGACAACCAGCAGGTAGCCGCCGATCATCAGCCAGTGCAGGGGCAGGCCAAGCAGGATGCGCAGCACGCCGAGCGAGACCACGACGCCGACCGAGGTGGCGACCAGCACGCGCAGCACCAAGGGGTCGATCCGGCCCTCGCTGATCGTCTCGGCCTGCTCGGCCACCGCGATCAGGGCCGGCTCGGCAATGACCGCGGAAAAGCCGATCCAGAAACCGAAGATCATCAGCCAGGGCAGCGAGCCCTTGGCGGCGAACTCGTCCGAGAGTGTCTTGCCGATGGGGAAAATCCCCATCTCCAGTCCCTGCAGGAACAGCGCCACACCGATCACCACGATGCCCAGTCCGAGCAGGATGCTGCCCAGGCCATCGGGCACCTGTTGAAGAATGAAAAGCTGGAATACCGCGACCACGACCACGATCGGCAGCAGGTTGCGGCCGGCGTGGATCAACGTGTCGAAAAACTGGCGCGTCAGTTCATTCACTGGCTGCGATCATGGCCAATCGTCTTGACGGGTTGATACCACCAAAAAAATCGAGTTGCCGTTAGGCTGGTCAGTCGCGAAAATTCCTGAACTGCAGCGGTTGTTCCAGTTCCGCTTCACGCAGCAGGCCGATGACCGACTGCAGATCGTCGCGCTTCTTGCCGCTGACCCGCACCTGGTCGCCCTGGATGGCAGCCTGCACCTTGATCTTCGAGCCCTTGATCAGCTTGACGATCTTGCGGGCCAGGTCAGCATCGATGCCTTCCTGCACGGTCACCTGGCAGGTGGCCGTTTTCGCCGTGGTTTCGGCATCCCCGGCCTTGAGGCAATCCAGATCAATGCCGCGACGGGCCAGCTTGCCGTAGAGAATGTCGAGCATCTGCTGCAGCTGAAACTCTGATTGCGTGTTCAGCGTGATGAGATTGCCTTCCAGCGAGAAGCTGGAATCGGTTCCCTTGAAGTCGAACCGGGTGGTCACCTCGCGATTGGCCTGGTCGACACCATTGGCCAGTTCATGGTGGTCGACTTCGGAGACGATATCGAAGCTGGGCATGTTCAGATTCCTTACAGTCAGTCTGGTCCAGATGTGATCAGCAATCTCCGGCACCGCCGATCACAGTCTGGGCAGGTAGCGGTGGATGGCGTCCAGGCAGGCACGGCCCAGGTTGATCGCTCGTCCCGGCGACCAGCCGATCTCCGGTACCGGGGCGTTGGCGACATCCTTGAACGGCATCTCCAGGGTCATCGCCAGGCAGCCAAAGGTCTCGGCTGCATAGTCGGTCGCCTTGCGCAGGTCGGCAGTCCCCGGCGCATCGCGCTCATAGCCGTGTTCGGTCTGGAAGTCCGGGGTAATCGCAGCCAGCAGCTGCTTGAACCCTTCGAGCTGTTCGGCCATGGCGGTATCGAAACGCGGCACCCCGTCGGCGCCGGCGATGAAGTTGTAGGGCAGCCCCTCGTCACCGTGTACATCCAGCGCAAGATCGACACCGGTCTCGTGCATGCGCTGGCGGACGAAGTAGACTTCAGGCGAGTCGCCTTCCGACGGGTCGCGCCAGGCCCGATTCAGGTTGACGCCGCGGGCGTTGACCCGCAGATGACCGCGCACGCTGCCGTCGGGGTTCATGTTGGGCACCAGGTAGACCACGGCCTGATCCAGCAGACTGCGGGAGACCGGGTCCTCGATATCGAGCAGCCGGTCGAGAAAGCCTTCGGCCCACCATTCGGCCATGGTCTCGCCGGGATGCTGGCGGGCGGTGATCCACAACTTTTTGCGGCCGGGCGCTTGCTCGCCGATGGTCAACAGGGTCAGCGGGTGGCCGTCAGGCGTCAGGCACAGGGCCTCGGCTCGGACCCGGTCCGACTCCAGCGCCCGGCTGATCAGCATCTGGTGCCGCTCCAGGCTGTAGGGGGCGAAGTAGGCGTAGAACACGCTGTCGGATTCCGGGCGGTGCTCGATGCTCAGCGTCTTGCCGTCGAACCGGGTCGGGACGCGAAACCAGTATTCCTGGTCATACGAGGCAACGGCCTGATAGCCCTCGAAGCCATCGGGATAGGAGACCTCGTCGCCATTCTCGATCATCAGGCGGCAGTCCAGATCGCGGGCGTTGGCGAGCTGAAAGTAGAACCACTGGGCGTGTCGGTCACCGGCATCGCGGCGGATTTTCAGCCGGATGGACTCCGGCCCTTCAATCGAAACCACCTCGATATTGCCGCCATCAAAACGGCTGCTGACATGAAGCATGAAGATTCCTTAATTCGCCCGGTCTGGCTGGAGGCTTCATGATAGCAAGGCAGCCCCTTGAAAACGCCTCAGCGCATCCACGGCAAGTGGTCGAGATCAACATTGCCCCCGGTCAGGATCACTCCGATCCGGCGGCCGGCCACCTCGATCAGCCCCTCGGTCAGTGCCGCCACGGGCACCGCGCAGGAGGGTTCGATGATGATCTTCATCCGCTCCCACACCGCGCGCATGGCCGAAACGATGGCCGGCTCCTCGACGGTGATGACCTCATCGACCAGCTGCTGCATGATGGCGAAGTTGAGCCGGCCCAGGGTGGCTCGCAGCCCGTCAGCGACGGTCTCGGTGCTGGCCGCCGGCTCGATGCGTCCGCTGCGAAACGAGCGCCAGG
>SKQS01000087.1 GCA_007118895.1 Wenzhouxiangella sp. | reverse complement strand
TTGTTTTGGTCTGGTTATTTTAGTTTAAGTGGTGGGTGGGGGCAAGGGGTGGGGTAACAAGGGTTCAGGGTTCAGGGGAAGGCGGTTTACGGTTTACGGCAACAGGCTCAAGGCTCGAGGCTCAAGGAGCAAGGAGCAAGGAAAAGACGGGTACGGCGATTTGTGCGGCTGTGAGGCCGACGCACTGGCGCACTGGCGCACTGGCGCACCGACGCACCGACGCACCATCCTCCGGTTTCCGGGCATTTTTCCGGGGGTGGTTTTGTTTGACTGTGCAGGCGGCTGCTCTTAGAGTAGGGAAGCCGTTTCAAGGAGGGCGATGCGGCGCTGTTACCAATCAGTTGACCGGCGACCGAGACAGGCGATGAGAGCATTTACTTTTTCCAGTTCATTCGACCCATTCCGTTTTTCCATGCTGCTGCTGGCTAGCCTCTGGCTGCTGGCAGGTTGCGGGGGCGGCAACCAGGCGACCCGAGACGCCACCCTGGCCGAGTTTCAGCAGGAGCAGGCCGAGTTGGCGCGAGTGCAGGAGATCAACGAGCAATTGCTGGCCATGGCGGTGAGCGTGCCGACCGAGGAAAGGCTGTACCGGATCGGTCCGGACGACCAGGTGAAGGTCGAAGTGTTCGGGGTGCCGGAGCTGTCGCGCGATTACCGCGTTGATGCCAACGGCAACATCAACATGCCGCTGGTCGGGGAAGTATCGGTCGGTGGCATGACGCTTTCGGAAGCCGAGCGGGCAATTACCGAAGTCTATGCCGAAGGATTCGTGCGCAACCCGCAGGTCAGCCTCAACGTCACCGAGTTTCGTAGCCAGCAGTTCACTGCCATCGGCGCGGTTTCTTCTCCACGCGTCTATTCGACGCCGCGCCGGATCACGCTGCTGGAAGCACTGGCCATGGCCGGCGGGCTGAGTCGGGAGGCCGGCAGCAAGATATATCTCACCGACCGGGTACGCGATCCGGAGACCGGTCAGTACAGTAACCGCAGTCTGATCGTCAGCGTAGACGACCTGATGGCCAATGCCGGAGATCACAACCTGCTGCTGGGTGATTCGGCGGTGATCAACGTGCCGCGCGCCGGTTCGATCTTCGTCGAGGGCGCGGTAGAGAGGCCGGGAGTCTACAACCGTCAACCGGATACCACGGTGCTCCGGGCTATTGCCATGGCCGGCGGTCTGCGCTTCGAGGCCAGTCGAAGCAGCATCCGGGTGCTTCGCCGAATCCCCGGCACAGATCAATGGCAGGAAGATTCGGTCAGTTACAACGAGATTCGCGACACGCCGCTGGCAGATTTACAGCTCAACGACGGAGATATCGTGATGGTGGAGTTCGGCGCCATCCGGACGGCATGGAGCGGAACTATGCGCACGCTTCGCGATATTGCATTCCTGGGCTGGCGGCCTTTGAGGTGAAGCGGGGACGGTTTCCGGTTTCCGGTTTCCGGTTTCCGGTTTCCGGCTCAAGGAGCAAGGATAAGACGGGTACGGTGATTTGTGCGGCCGACGCACCGACGCACCGACGCACCGTCCTCGGCCCGTCACAACCGGCCGTGTACGCAGTCTCTTGGGAGCACGTGCTTGATGTCGTAGATGATGGCTTCGGGGAGGGTCCACTGGGCCAGTTGGGGGGCGTCCAGCTCAGTGTATTCCCGGTGGGCGACGGCGAGGATGATGGCGGCGTAGGTGTTCTGGGGCGGGGTTTCGATCAGGTCCAGGCCGCAGGTTTGGCGGGCCTCTTGGGGGTCGGCCCAGGGGTCGTGGATGTCGACTTCGAGGTTGTACTGGGTGAGGGCTGCGACCAGGTCGACGACTCGGGTGTTGCGAAGGTCGGGGCAGTTTTCCTTGAAGGTCAGGCCGAGTACCAGCACGCGGGCGCCGGGGGTGTAGACGCCGGCACAAGCCATCAGGCGCAGGACTTCGCCGGCGACGAACTGGCCCATCTGGTCGTTGGTGCGGCGGCCGGCCAGGATCATCTGGGGATGAAAGCCGATCTGCTGGGCCTTGTGGGTCAGATAGTAGGGGTCGACGCCGATGCAGTGGCCGCCGACCAGGCCGGGCTTGAACGGCAGGAAGTTCCACTTGCTGGCACTGGCGGCGAGCACGTCGGCGGTGTCTATGCCCAATCGATTGAACAGCATGGCCAGTTCGTTGATCAGGGCGATGTTGACGTCGCGCTGGGTGTTTTCGATCACCTTGGCGGCCTCGGCAACGCGAATCGACGGGGCCTTGTGGGTGCCGGCGCTGATGATGGAGGCATACAGTGCGTCGATGAAGTCGGCGGCTTCCGCGGTGGAGCCGGCAGTGACTTTCCGGATGTCGGTCAGCCGATGAGCCTTGTCACCGGGGTTGATACGCTCCGGGCTGTATCCGACAAAGAAGCTTTTGCCGGTCGAAGTCTCGGGCTCTGGCTCGCCGCCGACCTCACGGCCCTGCACGGGTCTCCTGAACCCTGAACCCTGAACCCTGAACCCTTCCGAACTCCGTTCGGAATCAATTGCCGCCCTCAGGCCGGACTCCGCCTCCAAGACCGGCACACAGTCCTCCTCGGTACAGCCGGGGTAGACGGTGGACTCGTAGATCACCACGTTGCCGGCAGACAGCGCCTGGCCGACGGTGCGGCTGGCGCTGATCAGTGGCTTGAGATCGGGCCGGCGGCTGGCGTCGACCGGGGTCGGCACGGTGATGATGTAGACGCTGGCCTCGACCAGCCTGGCCGGGTCGGCGGTCAGTGACAGCCGGGTGGCCGCGCGCAGTTCCTCGTCATCGACCTCGCGGGTCGCGTCATGACCTGAAGCCAGTTCCTCCACACGCGCCGGGTTGATGTCGAAGCCGATCACCCGGTAGCGGCCGGCCAGGGCGACCGCCAGCGGCAGGCCGACATAGCCCAGACCGATGACGGCTATGGCCGCATCCCCGCCGTCCAGGGCCTTTTTGAGGGAGTCAAATGACATGGAATCGCGTGGTGTTCAGCTCATGAACAGGCTGCAGGATAGCCGCCACGGGGGTGCGAGTAAAGGGCGCTCCTTGCCACCGCGCTTACTTGCCGTAGTAATCACGGTACCAGCGCACGAAGCGCTCTATGCCCTGCTCTACCGGCACCTGCGGGCGATAGCCGACGGCCTTTGCCAGGTCGCCGACATCGGCGCGGGTGTCGGGCACATCGCCTGCCTGCAGTGGCAAGAGCTCCTTTTCGGCGGTCTGGCCCAGGCATTTTTCGAGCAGCTCGATGTAGCGCAGCAACGGTACCTGGGTTTCGTGGCCGATGTTGTACAGGCGGTACGGGGCGCTGCCGGTGGCAGGATCAGGACGGTCGCCTCGCCAGTTCGGATCGGCAGTGGCCGGGCGGTCGTGGGTGCGGACCACGCCTTCGACGATGTCGTCGATGTAGGTGAAGCTGCGGGTGTGGTTGCCGCGGTTGAAAACCTTTATCGGTTCGCCGGCCAGGATCGCCCGGGTAAACAGAAACAGCGCCATGTCCGGCCGGCCCCAGGGGCCGTAGACGGTGAAAAACCGCAAGCCCGTGCACGGGACGCCGTAGAGATGGGCATAGCTGTGGGCCATCATCTCGTTGGCCTTCTTGGTCGCTGCGTACAGGGTCAGCGGATGTTCGGTGCCGTGGTGTTCGGAAAAAGGCATGGTGGTGTTGGCGCCATAAACCGAGCTGGTCGAGGCGAATACCAGGTGTTCGACGCCGTGATGGCGGCAGCCTTCGAGCACGTGCAGAAAGCCGGTGACGTTGCTGGAGACGTAGACATGCGGGTTGGTCGCCGCATAGCGCACGCCGGCCTGGGCGGCCAGGTGGATGACCCGGCGCGGGGCGTGCTCGGCAAAGACTGACTCGATTGCCTCGCGGTCGGCCAGATCGGCGTGGATGTGGGTATAGCCGCCCTGCCCTTCCAGCCGCGCCAGCCGGGCCTTTTTCAGATTGACGTCGTAGTAGTCGCTCAGGTTGTCCAGGCCGATCACCCGCTCGCCACGGGCCAGCAGGGCCAGGGCGACGTGGTTGCCGATGAAGCCGGCGGTTCCGGTGAGGAGGGTGGGCATAGGGGGGAGGGTTCAGGGTTCAGGGTTCAGGGTTCAGGGGACAACGGTTTCCGGTTTCCGGTTTCCGGTTTCCGGTTTCCGGTTTCCGGTTTCCGGTTTCCGGGCCAAGGTACTAGGTTCGAGGTTCGTGGCGCAAGGGGTGGCGGACGAGACAAACCGGTTTTCCTGAAACCTGAAACCTGAACCCTGAAACCTCATCCTCAATCCCTCAACCGCCATCGAGCTACACCAATATCTCCCGCTTCTTCAGATATTCGAGAAGCAGATCGACGCTTTCCTCGATGCTGAGTTCTTCTGTGTCGACGATGACTTCGGGGGTTTCCGGGGGCTCATAAGGGCTGTCGATGCCGGTGAAGTGCTTGATGGCGCCGGCGCGGGCTCGGGCGTAGAGGCCCTTGGGGTCGCGCTGTTCGCAGGTCTCGAGGCTGGCGTGGACGTAGATTTCGATGAACTCGCCGGACGGCATCAGCTCGCGCACCATGGCGCGGTCGGCGCGGAAGGGCGAGATGAAGGCGCTGAGCACGACCAGGCCGGAATCGGCCATCAGTTTGGCGACCTCGCCGATCCGGCGGATGTTTTCGACGCGGTCCTCGTCGGTAAAACCCAGATCGCGGTTGAGTCCGTGGCGGACGTTGTCGCCGTCGAGCAGGTAGCTGTGATGGCCGCGCTGGAACAGGGCCTGCTCCAGGGCGTTGGCCACGGAAGACTTGCCGGCCCCGGACAGGCCGGTAAACCACAGCACCGCCGGGCGCTGGGATTTTTGCAGCGCGCGCTGCTTGCGGTTGATTCGGTGCTCGTGCCAGACCACGTTGCGGGCCTTGTCGGCCAGCTCGTCGGTGACCGGCCGGACGATCATGCCGGCGCCGACGGTGAGGTTGCTGATGCGGTCGATGATGATGAAGCCGCCGGTGGAGGGATTGCGCCGGTAGCTGTCGAAGGCCACCGGCTGGCTGCAGCGGAAGCGGACCAGGCCGATCTCGTTGAGCTTCAGATCCTCGGCATGTTCGTGGTCCAGGGTGTTGACGTCGACCCGGTGCTGGATCAGCTCCGGCGTGACGGCCAGGCTGCGGGTAGCGAGCTTGATGTCGTATTGGCGACCGGCCAGCAGCGGGCTGTCGTTCATCCATACCACGCGCGCATCGAAGGCCTCGGCCACGCGCGGACGCGCCTGGGCGTCGACCAGCATGTCGCCGCGGCTGATGTCGATCTCATCGGCCAGGGTAAGGGTGATGGCCTGACCGGCGACGGCCTGATCAAGCTCGCCGTCGAAAGTGACGATGCGCTCGATGGTGCTCTGCCGGCCCGAAGGCAGCGCCATGACCCGATCGCCCGGACGCAGGGCGCCGCTGGCCAGGGTGCCGCAGAAGCCGCGGAAATCGGCGCTGTGGCGGTTGACGTACTGGACCGGGAACCTGAGCTCGGCCAGCGCCTGGCGATTGCCGATATCCACCGTCTCCAGTGTTTCCAGCAGCGAGGGGCCGTCGTACCAGTCCATGCGCGTGGTGGGCTCGACGACGTTGTCGCCCTTGAGCGCCGACAGCGGCACGTAGTGCACGTCCGGCAGGTCAAGCTTGTTGGCGAAGTGGCCGTAGTCTTCGACGATGGCATCGAAGACTTCGCGATCGTAGTCGACCAGGTCCATCTTGTTGACCGCCAGTACGATGTGGCGGATACCCAGCAGCGAGACGATGTAGGAGTGTCGCCGGGTCTGGACCTGCAGGCCCTTGCGAGCGTCGACCAGGATGATCGCCAGTTGCGCGGTCGAGGCGCCGGTGGCCATGTTGCGGGTGTACTGCTCATGCCCCGGAGTATCGGCGATGATGAACTTGCGACGGTCGGTGGAAAAATAGCGGTAGGCGACATCGATCGTTATGCCCTGCTCGCGCTCCGACTGCAGACCGTCGACCAGCAGCGCCAGATCGGCCTCCTCGCCGGTGGTGCCCCATTTCTTCGAATCGCGGGTGACCGCGGCCAGCTGGTCTTCATAGATCAGCTTCGAATCATGCAGCAGCCGGCCGATCAGGGTCGATTTGCCGTCGTCTACCGAGCCGCAGGTGATGAAGCGCAGCAGACCCTTCTTTTCCTGGGCAGCCAGGTAGGCGCCAATGTCGGTGATGTCCGGGTGCATGTCAGAAATACCCCTGCTTCTTCTTGTCTTCCATCGAGCCTGCGGCATCGTGGTCGATGACCCGGCCCTGGCGCTCGGAGTTACGCACAACCAGGGTTTCCTGGATGATCTCGTCAAGCGTGGTGGCGGTCGATTCGACCGCGCCGGTCAGCGGGTAGCAGCCCAGGGTGCGAAAGCGCACCATGCGCTCGACCGGCTTCTCGCCGGGTTCCAGCGGCATGCGCTCGTCGTCGACCATGATCAGCACGCCATCGCGCTCGATCACCGGTCGCCTGTCGGCGAAATACAGCGGCACGATCTCGATGTTCTCGCGGTGGATATACTGCCAGATGTCCAGCTCGGTCCAGTTCGACAGCGGAAAGACGCGGATCGACTCGCCCTTGTGGACCCGGCCGTTGTAGAGGTTCCACAGTTCCGGGCGCTGGTTCTTCGGGTCCCAGCGGTGGTTGCGGTCGCGGAAGGAGTAGACCCGCTCCTTGGCCCGCGAGCGCTCCTCGTCGCGCCGGGCGCCGCCAAAGGCGGCATCGAAACCGAACTTGTCAAGCGCCTGCTTCAACCCTTGCGTCTTCATCACGTCGGTGTGGATGCGCGAGCCGTGGGAAAACGGCCCGATCCCCTGCTCCAGGCCTTCCTGGTTGATGTGCACGATCAATTCCATGCCGCATTCGGCGGCCACCCGGTCGCGAAAGCGGTACATCTCGCGGAATTTCCAGGTGGTGTCGACGTGCAGCAGCGGAAACGGCGGCGGGCTGGGGTGAAAAGCCTTGCGCGCCAGGTGCAGCATCACCGAGGAGTCCTTGCCGATGGAATACATCATCACCGGCCGCTCGAACTCGGCGGCAACCTCGCGCATGATGTGAATGGCCTCGGCCTCGAGCTGGGCCAGGTGCGACAGGCGCGCATGGGATGTTGCTGCGGGTTGCGACATGGGTCTGGCGAATTCGGCGGCGAAAGGGGGATTTTAGGGGATGGGAGGGGGTGAGGGGGCAGGATGCTTGTTTCTGGTGGGGGCGACTGGTGTGTCGGTGTGTCGGTGCGGCGGTGCGGCGGTGCGGCGGTGCGGCGGTGCGTCTGTGCGGCGGTGCGGCGGTGCGGCCGACGCACTGAGGTTTAAGGTTTAAGGTTTAAGGAGCAAGGTTTAAGGGGAAGGCGGTTTACGGTTTACGGTTTACGGTTTACGGCAACAGGCTCAAGGCTCAAGGCTCCAGGAGCAAGGATAAGACGGGTACGGTGATTTGTGCGGCCAACGCACTGGCGCACTGGCGCACTGGCGCACTGGCGCACTGGCGCACTGGCGCACTGCCGCACTGCCGCACTGCCGCACTGCCGCACTGCCGCACTGACGCACTGACGCACTGACGCACCGACGCACCGACGCACCGACGCACCGACGCACTGGCGCACCGACGCACCCCGCCTTTTCCTTACCCCTCTCCCCCATCACCGCCAGCGGGGCCCTCCGCTGCCTGCTTCTTGCCGTCGTCGCGGACCCAGATGTCGCGCTGGGGGAAGGGGATTTCGATGCCGTTGCGGTTGAGTTCCTTGTAGATCTTCATGTAGAGCTCGTGGGAGACCACGCCGCGTTCGGAGGGGTGGTTGACCCAGCACAGCAGTTCGAAGTCCAGCGAGGAGTCGCCGAAGCCGCGCATTCTTACGCGCGGGGCGGGGTCACGGCAGACGGTGTCGTGGTTGGCGGCGATGCGCTCCAACAGCTCGACCACCTGGTCGATATCCGAGCCGTAGGCCACGCCGACCTTGATCCGGATCCGGAACTTGATCCAGCGGCCGCCGGATTCATTGATGACCTTGGTGTTGGCCATTTCGGCGTTTGGGATGGTGATTTCGACGTCGTCTCGGGTCAGCAGCCGGGTCGAGCGAATGCCGACCTTGGTCACCTCGCCGCGCTCGCCGCTGCCGAGCACCACGTAGTCGCCCAGCTTGTAGGGCGCATCGGCAATGATGAAGAAGCCGGCGAACAGGTTGGCCAGGGTATCGCGGGCGGCAAAGCCGACGGCAATGCCGACCACACCGGCCGAGGCCAGCCAGGCGGTGGCGTTGATGTCCCAGACCTGCAGCAGGGCATAGGCACCGAAGGCGATGATGATGACGGTGACGATCAGGTCGAACAGCGGGATGGTGCGCTCTTCGACGATCTGGTAACGGTCGCGCACCCGGCCGAGAATCTCCAGCCCGATATGGCTGGCCCGCATCGCCGAACGTATCAGTTGCAGGACCAGCAGGCTGAGCAGCACCCGGATGGTATTGCGCTCCAGTCCTTCCGGCAGGCCGAGCACCTGCACCGCCGAGACCAGCGCCACATAGGCAATCACCATCCCGGCGATGTTGGCGACGATGCGGAACAGCTTCAGATCGAGGTCGGTCGGCGTGCGAGCTGAGATCTTGCGTGCCCAGAACAGCACGAATCCCCGCACCACCACCGCCAGCAAGAGCCCCACTACCAGGACCACGGCCGAAAGCACCGGCGGATAGGTCGCCAGCAAGGTCCAGACCCCCTCCAGGCCATTCGGTAGCCAGGAGGGTGCAGCCAGGTAATCGGGCGTAGTGGTCATGGTTGCTCAGGTGCGCGAATTGCTGATGCTCGGGAGATTATAGGGGGTGGGGGCGAGTTATTTGTGCGTCTGTGCGTCTGTGCGGCCGACGCACTGAGGTTGGAGGGGAAGGCGGGTTACGGGTTACGGCAAGAGGCTCAAGGGTTCAGGGTTCAGGGGAAGGCGGTTTACGGTTTACGGTTTACGGTTTATGGTTTACGGCAACAGGCTCAAGGAGCAAGGATAAGACGGGTACGGTGATTTGTGCGGCTGTGCGGCCGACGCACTGACGCACTGACGCACCGTCTGCCCGTCTCCCCGTCTCACGTTTTCCGTTTCAACGTCCAACCTTCACGCCAGGTGCTGCCCCCCCCGCTCGCGGGCGATTCGTATCTGGCGGGCGCGTTCTCGCATGCCGGCTTCGTGTTTTTGCTCGATCAGCTGGCCGCAGGGGATGCAGCGACGGTTCTGGTCCAGGGGCGGCAGGCGGTCGTCGTCGATGTCGTTGCAGGGTTTGCGGCAGGCCTGGCAGACGGGGCGGTCGGTGGGCTGCAGCTGGTGGTCGAGGCTGATCCGGTCGTCGAAGACGAAGCATTCGCCACGCCAGCGCGACTGCGGGGACGGTACCTGGTCGAGGTAGTTGAGGATGCCGCCGGCGAGCTGGTAGACGCGCTGGAACCCGCGCGCCTTGAGCCAGGCGCTGGCCTTTTCGCAGCGAACGCCGCCGGTGCAGAACATGGCCACCGGCTCGGCCGGATCCAGATGCTCCTCGGCCCAGCGGGCAAACTCGGTAAAGCTGTCGATGTGGGGGTTTTCGGCGCCTTCGAAGCTGCCCAGCCCCACCTCGTAGTCGTTGCGGGTATCGACCAGGCGCAGCCCGGGCTGGTCGAGCAGGCGGTTCCACTCGGCCGGGGTCAGGTGTTCGCCGAGCTCGGGAACGTGGTCATTCCAGGGCTGGTCGAAACGGATGATCTCCGGGCGAATGCGTACCTTGAGGCGGCGAAAGGCCGGCTGGTCGATCATCTGGCGGTTGATGAACGGCGGTTGGACACCCCATTTTGATTCCAGCCAGGCGAGCATTGCATCGACCGAATCGCGGCTGCCGCACAGGGCGGCGTTGATGCCCTCGGCGGCAAGCAGGATGGTGCCTTTCAGTTCCAGCTCGGCGGCCCGCGCCAGGGCGCGTTCGCGCTTGAGGGGGAGCTCGTCAAGCGAAAGAAACTGGTAGAAAGTGGCCAGGTGGTGCATGGTCGGAAGTATACCCGGCAAACAATGCTATTGACCGGCTTTTGACCGGCCAGCTATAATTGATGGGATTTGTCAATTGCAGGTCAGCGCCTGCAGGCAGTCATAACCCAAATTCACACGCGGATCGACACATGCGGCGGGGTTGCCCGGACCAGGTTTTGAATAACCCGGTTCAGGTCGCCGGATGGGATTTCGCGGAGGCTTAAACCCCGGACGCATCAGGCCAGCACTACCTGAGAATGGTTGGCGATGTGTCCAAATGCTTTGAAAGGAGCACTTTAAAGATGCCCAACGTCACCATGCGCCAGATGCTTGAAGCCGGCGTGCACTTCGGACACCAGACCCGCTATTGGAACCCCCGGATGGAGCCCTACATTTTTGGCTCGCGGGGCAAGATCCATATCATCAACCTTGAGAAGTCCCTGCCCCTGATGAAGGAGGCACTGGATTTCTTGAGCCGCATGGCCTCGCGCCGCGGCACCATCCTGTTTGTCGGCACCAAGCGCGCGGCAGGCACGGCGATCGCCGAGGAAGCGCAGCGCTGCAACAGCCCGTTCGTTTCCCATCGCTGGCTGGGCGGCATGCTGACCAACTTTCGCACCGTGCGCCAGTCGATCAACCGGCTCAAGGAGCTGGAGCAGATGGGCGAAGACGGCAGCATGGAGCGGCTTGTCAAGAAGGAAGCGCTGCAGCTGACCCGCGAGCGCGACAAGCTCGAGCGCAGCCTGGGCGGCATCAAGGACATGAACGCCCTGCCCGACGCAATGTTTGTCATCGACGTCGGTCATGAAGCCATTGCCGTGGCCGAGGCTCGCAAGCTCGGTATTCCGGTGGTTGCCGTGGTTGATACCAACCACTCGCCGGACAATATCGACTACGTGATTCCGGGCAACGACGACGCCATCCGCTCGATCCGCCTGTACGCCCAGCTGGCCGCCGAGGCGATCCTCGAAGGCCGCGCCTCTTCGCCGCAGGTTGCCGGAGACGAAGACGAGTTCGTCGAGCTGGACGCCGAAGGCAATCCGATCGAGCCGTCGCCGGAGCGCAAGGCCGACAAGCGGCGCGGCAAGGTAAGCAAGAAGACAGTCAAGAAGAAGGCTGCCATCAAGAAGGCCGCACCTGTTGCCGAGAAGCCAGCCGAAAAGCCAGCCGAAAAGCCGGCCGACGACGAGGCGAAGGCCGAAGCGCCTGCGAAAGGGGCTGCGCCTGCCGCCGAAGCCAAGGCTGAAGACAAGCCGGAGGCCAAGGCCGAAGAAAAGGCTGAAGAAAAGGTTGAAGCAGCTACCGAGGAACAGGCCGAGGCCGCCGAGGAAAGCAAGCCGAAGGTGGCGAAGAAGAAGGCGACCAAGAAAAAGGCCGCCAAGAAGAAGGCTGCCACCAAGAAGAGCGCTGCCAAGCCGGCCGAGTAAGCGCCTTGGGCAGCGGTAACGGCGCAAGCCGCCGGGCCGCTGCCTTGTCATCGCCGGCAGGATAGCCGGCTGAGGCAATGAAGTTCCGGCCGGTTAACCAGGCTGGATCGAACCGAATTTTCAAGTTTTCAGGAGTTGACTCTCATGAGTATCACAGCTGCACAGGTCAAGGAACTGCGCGAGCGCACCGGCGCCGGCATGATGGAATGCAAGAAGGCCCTGGTCGAAACCGGGGGCGACATGGAAGCCGCCATCGATCATCTGCGCAAGACCGGCCTGGCCAAGGCCGACAAGAAAGCCAGCCGGGTTGCCGCCGAAGGCGCCGTGGTTTATGCCGGCAACGACAACAACGCCGTGCTGGTCGAAATCAACTGCGAGACCGATTTCGTGGCCAGCGACGAGAACTTCAGAAACTTTGCCAACCAGGTGGTTGACAAGGCGCTGGAAGTCGAAAGCATAGAAGCCCTGCGCGAGGCCGAGCTGGGCAGCGGCGAGACGGTCGAAGCCACCCGCCAGCATCTGGTCGCCAAGCTCGGCGAAAATATCCAGGTACGGCGCATGGTGCGCATGGCCGTCGGTGACAACGTCGTCGGCAACTACATCCACGGCGGGCGCATTGGCGTACTGGTGGCCCTGTCCGGCGGCAGCGAAGAGCTCGCCCGCGACCTGGCCATGCACATCGCCGCCCTCAACCCCGCCTACATCGATGCCGACGCCGTGCCGGGTGAAACCCTTGAGAAGGAAAAGGAAATCCTGCGTGCCCAGGCCGAAGACAGCGGCAAGCCACCCGAGATCATCGAGAAGATGATCGGCGGTCGACTGAACAAGCGCCTGGCCGAGATCACCCTGACCGGTCAGCCGTTCGTCAAGGACGGTGATGTGACCGTCGGCAAGCTGCTCAGCCAGCAGGAGGCCAAGGTCGTGGCTTTCGAGCGCATCGAGGTTGGCGAAGGCATCGAGAAGGAAGAAACCGACTTCGCCGCCGAGGTGATGCAGCAGGCCCGCGGCGGCTGACGGGCTGATCGGTGCTGATGCAGCAAGGGCATACTGACCGTGGCTGAGCAACCCGCCTATCGCCGGATTCTGCTGAAGCTCAGCGGTGAGGCGCTGCTCGGCGAGATGGATTACGGGATCGACCCGAAGATCAGCTCGCGCATTGCCCGCGAGGTGCAGGAAGTGATCGATGGCGGGACCGAGGTTGGCATCGTCATCGGCGGCGGCAATATCTTTCGCGGCGCCGGTCTGGCCGAGGCCGGCATGGACCGCATTACCGGCGATCACATGGGCATGCTGGCTACCGTCATGAACGCGCTGGCGCTGCAGGATGCGCTCGAGCGTTCGGGGGTAACAACGCGGGTCATGTCGGCCATTTCGGTGCGCGAGGTGTGCGAGGACTACATTCGCCGGCGCGCCATTCGCCACCTGGAAAAACAACGCGTGGTGATCTTCGCCGCCGGCACCGGCAACCCCTTCTTCACTACCGACACCGCCGCCAGCCTGCGCGCGGTGGAAATCGGCGCCGATCTGATGGTCAAGGCGACCAAGGTCGACGGCATCTTTTCTGAAGATCCATTGAAAAATGCTGAAGCAGTGCGCTACGACACGATCGGCTACGACGAGGTCATCGAGCGCAAGCTGAAGGTGATGGACACCAACGCTGTCGTACTGTGCCGCGATCAGTCCATGCCCATCCGCATCGTCAATCTCAACCGCCCAGGCGACCTCAGCCGGGTCGCCCGCGGCGATAACATCGGTACGCTGGTCAGCGCCGAAGGTTGACCGTGCCGATAGCCCGGGTCACCGAACCCGGCCAGCCCCGCATTGGCGCGCAGGGGCAAATGCACGCTACAATTCGGCGCCGATGATTCGTCCATGGCAAAGAACCGATCACGAGGAATGACATGCTCGCCGAGATCAAGAAGAATGCCGATGGCAGGATGCAAAAGAGCATCACCGTGCTCAGGGCCGAACTGGCCAAGATCCGCACGGGGCGCGCCCATCCGAGCCTGCTGGAACACATAACCGTTGATTATTACGGCAACGAGGTGCCGCTGAACCAGGCTGCCAGCATCTCGGTCGATGACGCCCGCACCCTGAGTGTCGTGCCGTGGGAGAAGTCCATGGTCGCCAAGATCGAAAAGGCCATCATGACCTCCGACCTGGGGCTGAACCCCAACACCTCCGGCAACAATATCCGCGTGCCCCTGCCGGCCCTGACCGAGCAGCGTCGCGCCGAGCTGGCCAAGGTGGTCCACGGCGAGGGCGAGCAGGCCAAGGTGGCGATCCGCAACATCCGCCGCGACGCCAACCACGAGCTCAAGCAGCTGGTCAAGGACAAGGAAATTTCCGAGGACGAGGAGCGCAAGGGCGCTTCAGTGATCCAGCAAATGACCGACAAGTACGTTGGTCAGGTCGATGAGCTGGTCGCCGAGAAAGAAAAAGAACTGATGGAAATCTGATTGTCGTGGCCGCCGAGGGGACCGATCTGCCGAAACCGCGCCATGTCGCCATCATCATGGACGGCAACGGCCGCTGGGCCCTGGGCCAGGGGCGTCCGCGCTCGCACGGGCATCAGGCCGGCGGGGAGGCGCTGAAGCGGGTCATCGAGGCGTGTCTCAAGCGGCGCATTCCCTATCTCACCGTCTATGCCTTTTCCAGCGAGAACTGGCGCCGCCCGGCGATGGAAGTGCGTCGCCTGATGGAGCTGTTTCTCTCGGCGCTCAACCGCGAGGTCCGACGCCTGCACGAGGCCGGGGTCAAGCTGCGTTTTTCCGGAGACTTGAGCGCCTTCAATGCCGCCCTGCGCAACGGCATGTTGCGGGCCGAACACCGCACCCGCAACAACACCCGGCTGACCCTCAACGTGGCCGTCAATTACGGCGGGCGTGCCGAAATTGTTGCAGCCACGCGCCGGATTGCCGCCGAGGTGGCGGCCGGCCGCCTGCAGCCGGACGATATCGATGAGCAGACCGTGGCGCGTAACCTGATTCTCGGCAGTCTGCCGGAACCGGATCTTTTCATCCGCACCGGCGGCGAACAGCGGCTGTCGAACTTCCTGCTCTGGCAGCTGGCCTACACCGAGCTCTACTTCTGCGATGTGCTGTGGCCGGACTTTGGCGAATCGCATCTTGACGAAGCGCTGGCGGCCTTCGCCGGGCGCGAACGGCGATTTGGCGGCGTGACCGCGCGCCGTGCTTAGGACACGGGTTCTCACCGCCATTGCAATCGCCGTGGTCGGCCTGGCCGCGGTATTCGGGCTGGACCAACCCTGGTTTCCGATTGTTGCGGCCATTGTCTTCCTCGGCCTGGGTGGCTGGGAGGCGGCTTGCCTGGGCGGTCTGAAGGCTACCTGGTTGCGGCTGGCCGCTGCGCTGATGCTGCTGGCCATCGGCGCTGCGACCTGGCTTGGAGAAGTGCCGATCGGATGGATTCTGGCCGCCTCCTGCGCGGTCTGGCTGGCCGCCCTGTGCTGGCTGGGAATGTTTGACCGCGGTCATGGCGACGGCCGGCCGCAACCGCTGAAACTCATCATGCTGGCGCTGATCCTGCTCGGCGCCTGGCATGCACTGATCTGGCTGCAGGCGATTTCGCCGTGGTACCTGGTGCTGGTAGTGATCGTGATCGTCGCAGCCGACACTGGCGCCTATTTCGTCGGCAAGGCAGTCGGCGGACGCAAGCTGGCTCCGCGCATCAGCCCCGGCAAGACCCGCTCCGGCGCCATCGGCGGGCTGATCTGCGCCATGCTGATCACCGCGCTGGTTGCCGCCAGCGTTCCTGCCAGCCCCTTCCCGCCGCTGCAGATGGGCCTGCTGGCCGCAGGCCTGGCCCTGGTCTCGATCGGCGGCGACCTGTTGATCAGCCTGTTCAAGCGCCACGCCGGCATGAAGGACACCTCGAATGTTCTGCCCGGCCACGGCGGCATTCTGGATCGCTTTGACAGTCTGTGCGCGGCTGCGCCGTTTTTTGGGTTGGTTGTGTGGTTGGTGGGGTGAGATGGAGGACGGTGTGTCTGTGCGTCTGTGCGTCTGTGCGTCTGTGCGTCTGTGCGGCGGTGCGGCAGTAGGGTAATAGTGAAATGAGCGAATTTGACGTTGTCGAAGAGGGCTTGGTTCGGGGAGCCAAGGAGCTTAATGTTTACCGGCTGGCATACAGCACATCGATGGAAATCTTCGAAATCAGCAAGCGCTTCCCAGCCGAGGAAAGATACGCGCTTACCAGCCAGATTCGTCGCTCGTCACGGTCGGTCTGCCTGAACCTGCGCGAAGCCTGGGCCAAAAGGCGCTATGAAGCTCATTTCATCGCCAAACTGACCGACTGCGACGGTGAAGTGGCCGAAACCGACTCCTCGCTGGACTACGCACGCGACTGCGGCTACATCACGGCAGAAGAACACCAACGCCTGACTCAGAACTGCAACAGAATCGGCGCGATGCTGGGCAAGATGATCAGGAACGCCAATTCCTTCACCATCAGCTAACCGCCCGCACCGACGCACCGACGCACCAACGCACTGGCGAACTGGCGCACCGACTCACCGCCTCTCCCCACCATCACGGAACGCCACGCCCTGCTTCGGGTCGAATCCTGCTCGGGCCTTGCAACTAGTACCTGCATAAGTATTGCCACGCTCAGCTTGTCTCTCGGCGTTCGTGGCAAGGCGTCGGCGCGAAGTCTGTAGCTTGGCCTACATCGAGCGCCGACAAC
>SKQS01000193.1 GCA_007118895.1 Wenzhouxiangella sp. | reverse complement strand
AGACCTTTGTCGCCCCGGAAGGCCTGCAAGCGTTGCGCTTGGCGATTACCCAACAGCCGCAGTTTGGGTCAACAGGCAACTTTATCCCCGAAGCCTTCGATGTGCATGTCACCGGCCCGGGCGGTTTCACCGTGGCCGCGACCTGGCGCCCTGGCACGAGTGCCGCCGCCAACGCCGCCGCTGTGCCGTCGGGCTTCAACCTGGGTGATGGCGTCACTTTCAGCAATGGTGAGATCCGTGTCCCGCTGGCCGGTATCGCGCCAGGCACAAGCCTGAATTTTGCCGCCAGCCTGGTCGGTGCCTCTGCCGATACCGTAGCTAGTGTTTCCCTGACCGATGTGGTGCTGGAGGTCGAGCAGAAAGCAGGACCGTTGCCGCCGGATCGCATTGACGGCTGCGGTATTTTCAGCGACCGTTTTGAGATCAGTCATGGTGCAGCCGGTATTGCCTTTTGTGCCATGGGTCAGATCAACGACACCGGTATCATGGCCTGCGCCGGAGGTGAATGCCCCGTGCCGGGTCTGCCTGGCCAGGATGCCGAGTCCGGCCGCGATGCCCTCAATCAAATCGGCCAACTGAACAAGCTGGGCACGGGTGAGGCCGGTTTCGACTGGACCAAGCTCGACCCGGACGGCGAACCGATGCCGCCCTCTGCGCCGGCCTGGGCCTGCGTGCTCGACAACTACACCGGCCTGATCTGGGAGGCCAAGGTCAACGACACCGATGACCCCGGACATGTCGGCCATACCTATACCTGGTATGACCCGGATGGCAGCAGCAATGGCGGCCAGCCCGGCCTGTCTGACGGTGGCATTTGCCAGGGCAGCCCGTGTGACACCGACGCCTACGTCGCTGCATTCAACGAGCTGAGAATGTGTGGTGCCACCGATTGGCGCATGCCAACACGGCAAGAACTTTCCAGCATCGTTCATGCCGGGCGCAGCAATCCGGCCCTTGCTCCGGCGTTCTTCCCGCTGGGCAATGGCGTGTACTGGACATCCACGCCGGCGGCGGCCGACCCGGCCAGTGCCTGGGTGGTGGACTTCAATGACGGCTCTGTCCATACCGAGCTGAAAACTACTGCCGGTCGCATCCGGCTGGTGCGGGAGGTGCGCTGATGAACACGCAGTTGACAGTCGAACGAAAAATGACCAGCCATGGCCACGCGCTGGTTTTAGTGGTGGCACTCGGCATCGCCGGGCCTGCCCAGGGCGCGTGCCAGGGTTTCGAGAACCTGGCCGTCCCGGTCACTACGCCAAGCGAACAGTTTCTTGATCTGGGTAACGGCACGGTACGGCACCGGCCAACCGATTTGGTCTGGTCGCGCTGCGCCGTTGGCCAGACATGGACCGGCAGCGAATGCAGCGGCGAGCCCGCCTTGCTGGACTGGTCGGATGCCTTGAACACAGCCAGCGAAGCAGACCTCGCCGGGCAAGCGGATTGGCGCCTGCCCAACCGCAACGAGTTGGCCTCGATCATCGAAAGCCGCTGTTTTGAACCAGCCATCAATGGTTCGATCTTCCCTGACAGTCCGGCAGCAGGCTTCTGGACCTCGTCACCGGCTGAAACTCACTCAGCCTGGCAGGTGGAATTTGCAGAAGGTGCAGTATTCCAGCAACTGGATACCCAAGCCGCTGCTGTCCGCCTGGTGCGGGGCGGGAGGATGTAACCCTGACTTCTCCAAGCGTTGCATGAATTTTCGGGTCGGAACCGCTGAGCTGCTGTGCCAGGCAGCACAGCGTCTCCAGCTCCTTACTACGTTGGCGTGAAGGTGGGAATCGGCTTCGGTCAGATTCAGGCCGCCGCCGGCTTTGTCACCCGTAGTAGCATAACCACCAGCTCACCCACGGAGATGCCCGATGCGAATGATTCCTGCCGTCCTGCTGTTTTGTTCCGCATTAGCTGCTTCTGCGGCGGCAGCCGCGGACGAGGCCGAATTGCGAGCGCTGCTCGATGATTTCCTGGCCGGGGCCTCGCGCAGTGATATCGAAACCCACCAGCGCTTCTGGGCCGAGGACCTGGTCTATACCAGCTCGGCCGGGCTGCGCTTCGGTAAGGCGGAAATTCTTGAAGG
The DNA here is from genome assembly GCA_007118895.1 of Wenzhouxiangella sp. Taxonomy (GTDB): domain Bacteria; phylum Pseudomonadota; class Gammaproteobacteria; order Xanthomonadales; family Wenzhouxiangellaceae; genus SKQS01. Next base: position 2,767 of record SKQS01000193.1, on the reverse strand, counting down.
CATGCGGTCTGCTGATCCGGAATCTGACCTGGCGCCGGATGAGCAGGACGACCAGTCGGCCGCACCGGGCCCGAAGTATAGGGCCGAAGACGTTGAAATACGGATATTCGACGGCACCGCCGTGGTGACCTTCGTGCTGGTGGCAACCGAAGACAGTGGCGCGCAGACGCGGTTCTTCAACACCGGGGTGTTTCGCCAGCGCGACGAGCAGTGGCAGGCCATCGCCTGGCAGGCCACCCGCGCGGCCGACCCGGCACACTGAAGCGGCTGGGCTGATCTTGCGAGACCGGAGACTGGTCTCACACTGACGCGAGCAGGGCCTTGATCGTTTCCTCGTCTATCGGCGGTTGATCCTGGGCGCGGCCCTGGCCGTGAACCTGGTCGGCCAGGCGCTGCTTGCGCTCCTGCAGGGCAAGAATACGCTCTTCCACGGTGCCCTCGGCGACCAGCTTGTAGACGAATACCGGCTTGTCCTGGCCGATGCGGTGAGCGCGGTCGGTAGCCTGGTGTTCGACGGCCGGGTTCCACCACGGGTCATAGTGAATCACGGTGTCGGCTTCGGTCAGATTTAGGCCGACGCCGCCGGCCTTGAGGCTGATCAGGAACAGGTTGACCTGGCCGGAGCGGAAGCGCTCGATGGCCTGATCGCGCTTCCGGGTCTTTCCCGTCAGCTTGGTGTAGGCGATGCCATGCTTTTCGACTTCCCTTTCGATCAGGCCGAGCATGGTGGTGAACTGGGAGAACAGCAGCACGCGCCGGCCTTCCTCGATCAATTCGGGCAACAGGTCGAACAGCAGCTCGAGCTTTGCAGAATCGGCCGCCTTGGCGCCTCGGGTACCGGCTGGCAGCAGGCGCGGATCGCAGCAAACCTGGCGCAGCTTGAGCAAGGCCTCCAGCACGATGATATGGCTGCGGGCCAGGCCGCGTTTGGCAATGGACTGCCGCACCTTTTTTTCCATGGTCAGGCGCACGCTCTCATAGAGCATGGCCTGCTTGCTTGCCAGTGCCACGGTCCGCAGCAGCTCGGTCTTGGGCGGCAGCTCGGCGGCTACGACATCCTTGGTTCGGCGCAGCATGAACGGCGTGGTTCGGCGAACCAGGCGCTGAAGTTTATCGCCATCGCCGTGCTGCTCGATCGGTGTGCGATAGTGGCGCCGAAAGTCCTGGTGGTCGCCGAGAAAGCCCGGCATCAGGAAATCGAACTGTGCCCACAGTTCGCTCAAGTGGTTTTCCATCGGGGTGCCGGTAAGGCACAGGCGATGCTCGGCCTTGATTCTGCGCGCTACCTGCGCGGCTTGCGACTTGGGGTTCTTGATCTGCTGGGCCTCGTCCAGAATGAGGTAATGCCATTGCTGCTTGAGTAGTCTGTCGCGGTCGCGCGGAAGTAATGGGTAAGTGGTCAGGACCAGATTTGCCTCTGCGATCTGATCGAAGCGTTCGAGTCGATCAGGCCCCTGCAGCACCAGCACTTTCATACCCGGCGTAAAATGCGCCGCCTCACGATGCCAATTGCTCATCAAACTGGTCGGGGCCACGATCAGACACGGATGTTTCATCCGACCGGCGCGCTTCTCGACGCTCAGGTGTGCCAGGGTCTGAATGGTCTTGCCCAGGCCCATGTCATCGGCCAGGATGCCGCCAAATCCGTGGCTGCGCAGGAATTGCAGCCAGTTGACTCCGAGCTGCTGATACTCGCGCAAGCTGCCCTTGAATGTGGTCGGCAGCTTGACCTGCTCCAACCCGGAAAAGTCGCGCAGCTTTGCAGCCAGCCTGCGCAGCGAGGTCGCGCCCTGGATGGGCACACCGTCGAGATCGTTCAGGCGACCAACATCCGGTCTGGGTAACTCCAGGGTATCGCCGTCAACTCGATCGAACAGTTCGATGATGGTGGTCAGGATCGGCTCGATCAGCGCACTAGGCACTTTGACGAAGTGGCCCTGGCCGGCATTCAGGTACAGCGTTTCAGGCAACTGATCGGGTTGGTAATGCGCAAGGAGCTCGCTGACCAGGGGCAAAAGCGGCATCACCCAGCCGTCGAATTCCAGGTCGAAGCGCAAGCTGAACCAGTCGTTGCCCGATGTCTCAACTTCGCCATAAATTGCGTCGGCCTGGCTGATCGTCAAGCCTTGCTGCTCGACCAGTTCGACCTGCCAGCCGGCGTGTTCCAGCGCCGGTCTTTGCTGATCAATCCAGGCAAACCAGGCATCGCGTAAGACAGCATCCTGCTTCCAGCCAGGAAGGATGAACTGATCACTGCGACCATCCAGGCGAACCAGTCCGCATGCTTCAAGCTGATTAAGGGCCAGTTCCTCCGCCTCCGGATCACGCTCGATTTGCACCAGGCCCGCCTCGACATCCCTGATCAGCACGGCATCACCCCCGGGCTCAACACGCTGATCCTGGTAGGCAAAGCTCGGATGAGCGACCGCCAACTGTGGCACGCGCGGGTCGAAGTCCACGCGCAACACCGGCACCGGGGGACCGCCGACTTTGAGGCGCTTTACCGGCACCGGTGTCGGCATCGCCGGCAGGCTCAGCGCCAGCCGACGCGCTACCGCAGCAACTCGATCTTTCGGTACCGGTGGGGCCTGGGACAGGGCGATCAGGCGTCGGTAATCCAGGCCTTGTGGACACTCAATCTCGCCAACCAGGCGCTGGTCGACATCAAGATAGGCCGGTGGATCGACCGCCAGTAAACAACCGCCGTCCTCAAGTTCAAGCGCCAGGTGAAAGCAATCGCCCTGCTGCTGCCAGTCAATAGTGAGTT
>SKQS01000062.1 GCA_007118895.1 Wenzhouxiangella sp. | reverse complement strand
GCTGCGCAAAATCGCCCTTTCGTTCACGCCGGCGCTAGCGCGCCTTGCGAGCGAACGCGTCCGAAGCTCTGAGTGAGGCAATACTTATGCAGGGACTAGTAGAATTCTCCCATGGCACCGAGAACCCGTTCAATGGCCGCCGATGCATCAGTCGAGGACGCAGCCCGGCTGATTGTCGACGGTTTTACTGACTACAACGCCAGCTTTTCCGATATCACCCGTCGGGCGCGGCGACGCTTCCGGCAGCGTGATCGAGCCGGAATGCAGAGAGATGCCGTCGCTCGCATCGAGCTGTATGACCGGATGGTCGCCGAGACCATCTCCAGGCTCGAGCAGTGTCTGGACGAGCGGCTGTTTTCGCGCATGGTCTGGCGCCGGATTCGCAGCCGCTATGGTGAGTTGATCAAGCCCCTGCTCGACGCCGAGCTGAACAAGACCTTCTTCAACACGCTGTCCAGGCGGCTGTTCAAGACCCGGGGGGTCGATCCTGCGATCGAGTTCGTCGCCCTGGACATCGAGCCGACCGACCGCATCACCCATCCGGTTTCACGTCACACCTATGCCAGTGCCGTCGACCCTGTTCGGGCCTGCAGGCGACTGATTGATGACTTCGATTTCGGTGTTCCCTATGCCGAGCCCGACCGCGATGCGCGCCTGCTGGCAGCGCGACTGCAGGCTGATCTGCTCGCAGCCGGCGACAGCGGGCCGGTGTCGGTGGAGTTGCTGGAAACCGTGTTCTACCGAGAGGGTCGGGCGTTTCTGGTCGGTCGACTGTATGGCAGGGAACGCTTCCTGCCCTGCGTTATCGCCCTGATCTGCGAGCCCTCGGGAGTGCGAGTGGATGCGGTGATCACGGCGCGCCAGCAGGTCAGCGTGCTGTTCGGCTTCACCCACAGCTACTTCTTCGCTGATCTGCCCACGGTCGGCGATGCGGTGGTGTTTCTTCGCACCCTGCTGCCGGACAAGCCCATCGACGAACTGTACACCGTGCTGGGACGTGCCAAGCAGGGCAAGACAGAGCGTTATCGGCATTTCTTCCGACACCTGTCGGCGCGGCCCGACGAGCAACTGGTGGAGGCCGAGGGGGAGAAGGGTCTGGTGATGGTGGTTTTCACCCTGCCGTCCTATCCGCTGGTGTTCAAGGTCATTCGAGATCACTTTGCACCCTCCAAACAGTTCGGGCCGGCCGTGGTCAAGCAGAAATACTGGCTGGTATTTCGCCACGATAGGGTTGGTCGGCTGGTCGACGCCCAGGAATTCAAGGATCTGAAGTTCCCGCTGTCCCAGCTCGCGCCGGCGCTGCTGGCCGAGCTGGAGGAAGAGTGTGCGCGTTCGATCGCCATCGAGGGCGAGAGCCTGGTCATTTCCCACTGCTACGTCGAGCGCAGGCTGCGTCCGCTGAATCTGCACCTTTCCGAAGTCGAGCCGGCGCTGGCCAGGGATGCAGCGCTTGACTATGGCCAGGCAGTCAAGGACCTGAGCCTGTCCAACATTTTCCCAGGTGATCTGCTGCCGAAGAACTTCGGAGTGACGCGCAGCAACCGGGTAATTTTCTATGACTACGATGAGCTCAAGCTGATCGGTGAGTGCCGGTTCCGGGCCTTGCCCGATGCCCTGACCGATATCGAGGAGTTTCATGATGAACCCTGGTTTCATATCGGCGAGAACGACGTCTTTCCGGAGCAGTTCAGCCAGTTCATGGGGCTGCCGCCGGAGTTGTTGCAGGCGGTCAGGGAGCATCACCCGGAACTTTTCGATGTTTCCTGGTGGAAAGACTTGAAGACCGACCTGGCCGACGGAAGACAGATCGACATATTGCCCTATCCGGCGTCGATGCGCCTTTAACCGACCTGCCCGCGTCGCAGGTTCCTCAGGCCTTGGGCAGGGTCACGCCGCGCTGCCCCATGTACTTGCCCGCCCGATCGGCGTAGGACTGCTCGCAGGGCTCGTCGGACTGAAGGAAAAGGAACTGAGCGACGCCTTCATTGGCGTAGATGCGCGCCGGTAGCGGGGTGGTATTGGAAAACTCCAGCGTCACATGGCCTTCCCACTCCGGCTCCAGCGGTGTGACATTGACGATGATGCCGCAACGGGCATACGTGGACTTGCCAAGGCAGATGGTCAGAACATCACGTGGAATCCGGAAATACTCAATGGTTCGGGCCAGGGCGAAGGAATTCGGAGGGATGATGCAGGTGTCGCCGCGAAAGTCGACGAAACTGTTTTCGTCGAAATGCTTGGGGTCGACGACCGCCGAGTTGATGTTGGTGAAGATCTTGAATTCGTCGGCGCAGCGGACATCGTAGCCATAGCTGGAGGTGCCGTAGGAAACCAGTCTGCGCCCGTTGTCGTCGCGGCGGACCTGGCCCGGTTCGAATGGCTCGATCATGTTGTGCTGCTCGGCCATTCGGCGAATCCAGCGATCGGACTTGATGCTCATCGGGGCTCTCTTTGGGGGTCGGTGGCAGTGGGGCTGATGATTCAGCTGCGCAGGGGCGGTTGCTGGATCAGGACCACGCTGGTGGTGAAGGATTGCCCGGAGCGGATCACATCAAGCTCCAGCTCCCGGCCGGGCTGCTGCTGGGCGATTTGCAGGGTCAGCTGGCGCGCGTTGATAATCTGCTCGGCATCGGCACGAACCAGGATATCGCCCTGGCGCAGCCCGGCCCGCCAGGCCGGTCCGTCGCGATAGATCTGGGTAATCTGTGCCCCGGAGCTGATGCCGGCCCTGGTCTGAAGGGTCAGCGGCGGATCGCTCAGTTCAGCCCCGATCCAGCCGCGGCGCACCTGGCCGTACTCGATGATCTGATCGACAATTTCACGCGCGATGTGGGCCGGAATGGCGAAACCGATGCCCTGGGCCCCCATGGCCTGGCTCAGCGAAGCGCTGTTGATGCCGACGACCTCGCCAGCCGGGTTGATCAAGGCGCCACCACTGTTGCCGGAGTTGATGGCCGCGTCGGTCTGGATGAAGTCTTCATAGGTGGTCAGATTGAGGTCTCCGCGCCCGGTTGCCGAAACGATACCCATGGTGACGGTGTGGCTGAGACCGAAGGCATTGCCGATGGCCAGCACTACATCGCCGGTGCGCAGGCGCGTGTTGCCGGCCAGGGTGGCGGCCGGCAGGTCGTCGACCGCGATGCGCAACAGCGCGAGGTCGGTCCCGGGGTCCATGCCGACAACCTCGGCCTCGACAACACGACCGTCCCACAGCGCGACGAGGATATCGTCAACCTCGGCAATAACGTGGCGCGTGGTAAGAATCAGACCATCGTCGGAAATGATCACGCCTGATCCCAGTCCGCTCCGGGGTCGCACGATACGGCGGTCCCGGTACAGCTCGCGCAACATTGGGTTGGCCATCTGGCCAGGATGCTGTGTGACCAGCGTGCGGGTGTAAATGCTGACCACGGAAGGCGCGGTCCGGTTCACCGCCTCGGCAAAGGACGTCGGAGTCGGTGCCGCCGGTCGTTCCAGGGCGGGCAGCAGTTGCGGCTGGAACCAGACCACGACAAAGGCGACGGCAAGGCCGAGCACGGCGAACTGAAAAATAAACTGGAATGCCTTTGCCATTTGGCTATGCGGCCATCAAAATCACTGGACTACATTATAATGACTCGTGGTCCTGCACCCAACCGTCTGGTTGAGCCAGGATGTTAAAATTAGCTAAAATAAGCGATGTTGTTCCATTTTCACGACCCGATTAACCGACAGCTGCACCGGATTTCTGCCAGGCTGGAGCAGCTGGCTGCTGAGGGTCCCGACCTTTCGGCCAATGCCCGCTCCGGGCAGGGTTGCTCGGTCCCTTGACTATCTGATTTCAGGAGCTTTTCATGTCCGAAAAGGAACCGCTTGACTCCGTGCAGGAGCCGACTGACCAAGGCCGACGGCGATTGCTGATCGGCACTACCGGCGTGGTCGGCGCGGTCGGGGTAGGGTTTGCCGCCTGGCCGTTTCTGGCCTCGTTGCTGCCCAGTGAGCGCGCGCGCATCATCGGCGCGCCGGTCGAGGTATTTATCGGCGATCTGATGCCCGGTCACCTGTTGCGAGTGCAGTGGCGAGGCCAGACCATCGGAATCATGCGCCGTGATCAGCGGATGCTGGATGACCTGCAGCGCATGGAGGGTCTGCGCGACCCGGACTCCTCCAACGCCGATCAGCAGCCGGAATTCGCCCAGAATTTTCACCGCTCGCTGCGCCCGGAAATCCTGGTGGCCAACATTCACTGCACCCATCTTGGCTGCGTGCCGCAAGTCATTCCGGAGGTCGGCCCACAACCGTTCGACGCAAACTGGCGCGGTGGCTTTTTCTGCCCCTGCCACCGGTCGACCTTCGATCTGGCAGGTCGCGTGTTCCGCGGTGTGCCAGCGGTGCTGAACCTGCTGGTTCCGCCTTATCGTTTTATCGACGATGACAACCTTATCATTGGCGAAACACCGGAAGGAGCTGCCTGATATGGCCAAGCCTGCAAGTACATTCGGCAAAAACGTCGAATTGGTCGGCAACTGGATCGACGAGCGCACTTCGTTCAGTTCGTTCTGGAACAAGCATCTGGCGCAGTACTATGCGCCCAAAAACTTCAATCTCTGGTACTTCTTCGGTTCGCTGTCGCTTCTTGTGCTGGTGAACCAGATCGTTACCGGTATCTTCCTGACCATGCATTACAAGCCCGATGCCGAGCTGGCGTTTGCCTCGATCGAGTTCATCATGCGTGATGTAGAGTGGGGCTGGCTGATTCGATACATGCACTCGACCGGCGCCTCGCTGTTCTTTGTCGTGGTATATCTGCACATGCTGCGCGCGCTGATGTATGGCTCGTATCAGAAGCCGCGCGAAATCGTCTGGATACTCGGTGTGACCATCTACCTGGTGCTGATGGCCGAATCATTCATGGGCTACGTGCTGCCGTGGGGCCAGATGTCCTACTGGGGCGCCCAGGTGATCATCTCGCTGTTCGGCGCCGTTCCCTGGATCGGAGACGGCCTGGTGGAGTGGATTCGCGGTGACTACCTGATTGCCGATGCCACGCTCAATCGCTTCTTTGCGCTGCACGTAGTGGCGCTGCCGCTGGTGCTGCTGATGCTCGTGGTACTGCACCTGGCGGCTCTGCACGAGGTCGGCTCCAACAATCCGGACGGGGTTGAAATCAAGCAGAACAAGGATGCTGCCGGTCGCCCGCGTGACGGCATTCCGTTCCACCCCTACTACACCGTCAAGGATATCTTCGGCGCCTGCTTCTTCCTGCTGATTGCGGCTTTCATCATCTTTTTCTGGCCCGAGTTCGGCGGCTACTTCCTCAAGCCGGACAACTTTGTCGAGGCCAATCCGCTGGTCACCCCGGATCACATTCCGCCGGTGTGGTACTTCACGCCCTTCTACGCCATCCTGCAGGCGGTGCCTGACAAGCTGATGGGCGTGGTACTGATGGGCGCCTCGGTGCTGATCCTGTACCTGGTGCCCTGGCTGGATCGCAGCCCGGTCAAGTCGATCCGTTATCGCAGCTGGATGTCCAAACTCGCTCTGGCGCTGTTCTGCGTGGCCTTCGTGCGTCTGGGCATGCTGGGACTTAGCCAGGATTCGAGTACCTTCGAACTGAGGCTGTGGACTTTCATCTACTTTGCCTTCTTTATCTTGATGCCGATCTGGACCAGTTTCGAGAAGACCAAATCCGTGCCTGAGCGAGTAACGTACTGATGAGCTACCGAAATCTTCTGGCCGGTGTGGTGCTGGCGCTAGCGGTCGCCGGCCCGGCCGATGCGGCGAAATATGCCGATCTCGACCATGCCGGCAGCAACATCTTCGATCGCGCCTCGTTGCAGCGAGGCGCCGCCGCCTTTGCCAACTACTGCATGGGTTGTCACTCGGTCAAGTTCATGCGCTACAACCGGCTGGTGCGAGATCTTGGGCTTACCGAAAACGAGGTCGAGGAGTTTCTGATCTTCGGTGAGCAGGAAATTACTGACTACATGCTGTCGGCGATGAGCTATGAGGACGGAACTGACTGGCTGGGCAAGGCGCCGCCAGACCTTTCTCTCACCGCCCGGGCGCGCAGCGCTGACTGGATCTATACCTTCCTGCGCAGCTATTACCTGACAGATGAGGGCTGGAACAACACGGTGCTGGAAAATCCCTCGATGCCGCACGTAATGTGGGAGCTGCAGGGCATCCAGCGGGCACTCAAGGAGAGCTACACCGATGAATTCGGCGAGACCCGCACGCGCCTGGTCGGTTTCGAGCTCGATCGCCCCGGAAAGATGAGCGTAGACGAGTACGATCGTCTGGTTCGCGACATCACCGCGTTCATGGAGTACATCGCCGAGCCGGCTCGCCTGCAGCGTGAGCGAATTGGGGTCTGGGTGATGCTGTTCCTGGCATTGCTGACGTTCCTGTCCTATCTGCTTTACCAGGAATACTGGCGGGATATCAAGAAGTAATGCAACTGCATCCTGAAGCCTGTCAGAGGGAGAACGGCCAGCCATGATGGCTCTTTATTCATCCGAGAATTGTCTCGATTGTCATCGCGTACGCTTCGTGCTGGCCGAGAAGGGAATCAATGTCGAAATCATTCACCTGGAGCAGGATCGCGCCGCCAGCGCCGACCTGGCCGAGCTCAATCCCTACAGCGAGCCGCCGACCCTGGTTGATCGGGACCTGGTGCTATACGGCACCTGGGTGGTGACCGAATATCTTGACGAGCGTTATCCGCATCCGCCACTGATGCCAGTCGATCCGGTATCGCGTTCGCGTTTGCGGCTGGTGATGTATCGCATTTTTCGCGACTGGATTGATGCCGGAAAGATCATCGAGACTTCTACGGGTCAGAAGCGGGTCGAGACCGCGCGCAAGCATTTGCGTGAGGGCGTGATTGCCGCCAACGACATGTTCTCCCTGACTGAATACCTGCTCAACGATGAGTTGTCCCTGGCTGATTGTGCCCTGGTTCCGCTACTGTGGCGGCTGCCGGCCTACGACATAGACATCAACGCCAAGAACGCTCCGGATGCCCATCGATACATGGAACGAATGTTTCGGCGCGATTCCTTTCGTCGCAGTCTGACCGAGGCCGAGCGTCTGCTGCGTGAGTCTGAATAGCCTTGGCTGATGCTTTCGTCGCGCCCCTATCTGCTGCGAGCCCTGCATGAATGGATCGTCGACTGCGGTTTGACTCCGCACATCCTGGTCGACAGCGCCCATCGCGATCTTGATGTGCCGGACTCGGCGCGCGGAAGTGACGGCAAGACGGTACTCAATGTCAGCCCCACGGCGGTGCGTGATCTGATTATTGATCAGGATCTGGTCACTTTCGTTGCCCGGTTTGGCGGTGTATCGCGGGCTGTAAGCGTGCCGACGGAGGCGGTAATGGCCATTTACGCTCGTGAGAATGGTCACGGCATGATGTTTCCCGATGGCGATGATGCAGGCGAAGGCGATGGTGGGACCGGGGAACGCCAGGACTCAGATTCGTCGGGCCGACCGCGCCCAGGTCGGCCGAACCTTAGGGTGATCAAGTAGGGTAGTCTTCAATCAGCTGGCCACCCTCGGCCAGGTCAGCGCTGATGCGGCAGACGCGTGACCTGTGCATGACCAGCTCGGCCTGCATGCGCTGCCCGCCATCCGGGCTGAAATCGAAGCGATAGCGACGGTACCAGTACCAGCCCTCGACGTCCCGGCGAGGCAGCATTGCCACCAGCGCCACGGTCTGATCCAGCAGCTGCCACTTCTGGCGCTGGCAAAAGCGGCGTGCGGCCAGGCGCGCGAGCTCGCGTGAGTTGACCGCCGACATCCACCACAAGATCAGAAAGCCCAGGACCAGCAAGGCAATGATGGTGGCGTTGGCCGATCCGCTCATCGACGCGATCCCAGCAGGACGTAAACGGCGCCGGTCCCGCCGTCGGTCGGGGGCGCCGAGGCAAAAGCGCGCACATCGGAGTGCCGGCTGAGAAGTCGAGCGGTCAGTCGCTTGAGGCGTGGGCCATCCGGCCCCGAACGCAAACCCTTGCCGTGGATTATCTTGATGCAGCTCATTCCCTCCCAGACGGCATTCTCGATGAAAGCGCGAATGGAAATGCCGGCTGCCTTGGTGTTCATCTGATGCAGATCGAGTTCATCCTGGACCGCCCAGTGACCGCGTCTCAGGCGCTTGAGAATCCGTTTCTGCAGCCCCGGCAGTAGCCACATCAGCTCTTCGCCTGTTTCGACCGTCGAGAAGTCAATCGGCCCATGTGCGAGCTCTTCCAGTACTGCGTCCTCGTCGCGACGACGCTGCAGGGGAACCGCTGGCGGTGGGGGCGGGCGACTGGCCTCTCGTCGGTTGCGCCGGCGTCTTACCGGCCCGACAGCCTCGCGGAACAGTTTGCGGTCTTCATCATCAATGCTCATCGCCGCTCTCCTGGCACCGGTCCGTCTCGACCCGTAGGGCCACGCTATGTCGTATAGTTACGGCTTTGCCGCTGCCGGTTCAAGCATGCATATTCTCATATCCAACGACGACGGGCTGTATGCGCCCGGCATCCGCTTGTTGTCTCAGCGGGTTGCAGAGCATTGCGAACGGGTCACCATTGTTGCGCCGGATCGTGACCGTTCGGGAGCCAGCAACTCGCTGACCCTGGACCAGCCGATCCGTGTCGAGGCTCGAGACGAGGGTGTGTACATGGTGTATGGCACGCCTACCGACTGCGTGCACCTGGCCATCACCGGTCTGCTGGATAGCGAGCCAGACATGGTGATTTCCGGCATCAACGCAGGCGCCAATCTGGGGGATGACGTGCTCTATTCCGGCACCGTCGCGGCGGCGATGGAGGGACGTTTTCTGGGTCTTCCGGCGATGGCGGTCTCGCTGGTCTACCGTTCCGGTGGTCCGCATCACTACGAGTCGGCCGCTCGTGGCGCACTGTTGCTGATGCAGCAGCTGGAGCGCCAACCGCTGCCGGCCGACACCATTCTCAACGTCAACGTGCCGGACCTGCCCTGGGAGGAGATTCGCGGTTTCGAGACCACCCGGCTCGGCCACCGGCATCGTTCCGAGGATGTGATTCCCATCAAGGACCCACGCGGACGCAGTTTCTTCTGGGTCGGCCCTCCCGGCGGTGAAGAAGACAACGGTCCCGGAACTGACTTCAATGCTATCCGGCGCGGCTTCATCTCGGTCACCCCGATCCACGTCGACCTTACTCGCTATCAGGCCCTGGACCAGGTCAGCCACTGGATCGGGCAGCTCAACCAGTTCTACAAGCAGGATGAGTGAATGATGGTCGAAGGCATCGGGATGACCTCGGAAGGCACGCGTCGGCGCCTGATCGATCGTCTGCGTGCCAAGGGGATTACCGATGAGCGCGTTCTCGAGGCGATGGCGGACACACCGCGCCACCTTTTTGTCGATGAGGCGTTGTCATCGCGTGCCTACGAAGACACAGCGCTGCCGATCGGCCGCGGCCAGACCATATCCCAGCCTTACGTGGTCGCCATGATGACGCAGGCTGCGCTGGGCGACAGGCAGGGGGGCAGGCCGCTTGACAAGGTGCTGGAGATCGGTACCGGCTCCGGCTACCAGGCCGCGGTGCTGGCCCGCCTGGCGGTGCGGGTGTTCAGTACCGAGCGGATAGCCGAGCTACTGCGCATGGCCAGGCAACGCTTTCATCGGCTCAATCTGCACAACATTTTCACCCGGCACAGTGACGGCCGCCATGGCTGGCTGACCCAGGCGCCATTCGATGCCATCGTGGTCACGGCTGGCGGCGAAATTCCCGAGGCCTTGCCGGACCAGCTGGCCGAGGGGGGGGTACTGGTCGCGCCGGCAGCGGCCGGTCATTACCAGGAGCTGGTACGAATCACCCGCACCGCGACCGGATTCGAGCGAGAGTCCCTTGGGGCGGTCAGTTTCGTGCCATTGCTAGAAGGGCTGGAGTAGCCCGGGCCGGTCGACGTGAGCCCTGGAGGTCGTCTGAACAACTCTGCGCGGGCGCGACAGCGCAGGCGAGAACGAGAGGGCGGTTTGTCTGCAGAGCAACAAGACCTGAAGCGGAGCCGTTGCGCGTGCCTTTGCGGTATGGCCCTGGTCATCATGCTGATCGTGAGTGCTTGTGCCACCCACCCGCCGGCGCCGGTCGAGCATCGCGACCGGCCTCGCCCGGCCGCACCGCCGCCTGCCCAGCAGGCGCCTGCAGTTTACGAGGTCAGACGCGGAGACACCCTTTATTCGATTGCCTTTCGCTTTGGCATGGACTGGCGCGAGCTGGCGCGCTGGAACCGGATCGGCGAACCCTATCTTATTCGGCCCGGGCAGGAGCTGAGAATGACCGCGCCGCCGGCGACGGTGGCAGCCAGACCGGCTCCGGCCCCGACGCCGGCTCCGCAAGCACCACCACGCAGCGAGCAGCCGGCCACCGAGCCGGCACCGGAATCCACTCGCCCTGCACAGGCCGAGACTCGCGCACCGTTGCCGGCACCGTCCCCCGCCGCAGAACGCAGTGTTGCCGGCATCAACTGGCGCTGGCCCACGGCTGGCAACGTCACGCGACGTTTCGATCCCAGCGCGACCCGGCGCGGTATCTCGATCGGAGGCGACGAGGGACAGCCAGTGGTTGCTGCTGCCGATGGCGAAGTAGTCTACAGCGGCACCGCGCTGATCGGCTATGGAGAGCTGATCATCATCAAGCACTCGGCCAGCATGCTGTCGGCCTATGCTCACAACAGCCGGCGCCTGGTGGAGGAGGGTCAGCGCGTCCGCGCTGGTCAGCAGATTGCCGAGCTGGGTATCAATGACCGCCAGGAGCCGGCGCTGCACTTCGAGATTCGCCGCGATGGCCAGCCGCGCGACCCGCTGCAGTTCCTGCCGCAGCGCTGACAACTTTTTCCGGAAACTGCGTTACTGGATCAGCAGGGCCAGGGCGCGGCGATTCTCGCTCATCAACACGTTGAAGGTGCGGCAGGCGGCCTGCAGGGTCATGCACTCCAGCCCGATATGCCGTTCGAGGAAAGCCCGCTGGAGCTCAATCGGGGCGATCTGCTGGCGATCACCTATGCCGATCAGAACCAGCTCCGGGGAAAGTTTCCATACCGGCGCCAGCCGTTCCTTGTCCAGGTCGGCAAGGGAACTCAACGGCCAATCGGTTTCGAGCAGATGGGCGCCAACGAGCAGGCTGCCGGTGTAGCGTTGATCACCAATGACGATGCCTTCATCATCGACCCGCCGAATATGGTTGTAATTCTGAGGCTTGTGCTCGGTCAGCTGCATGGGTTATTCACGATCCTGAATCAGCGCGGCAGATCTATTCGAGGCTGCTCGGGATTGCGGCGGAAGAAACAGGCCACCTGGCCGATGCGATGGACCAGCTCGGCGCCGGTGGCATCACCAATGCGCTCGATCCAGCGCAAGCGGTCTTCGCGTTCACCCCGAAGCTTGATCTTGACCAGTTCATGATGGTTCAGCGCCTGCTCGATCTCGGCCAGGACATTATCGCTCAGCCCCTTGCCGGCGACCATCACGACCGGATCCAGATCGTGGGTCAGTCCGCGCAGGTGCTTTTTCTGGGCATTGGTCAGAGTCATGCGTGGATGGTAGCATGCGCCATGCCGACGGCTTGTGTCGGCATTCTGCCGGTCACCGAGTACCGCCATGCCCTCTAGCAAGCGCTGGAAAAGCCGACAACAGTCCGATCCTTTCGTGCGTCGTGCGCGGGAGGAGGGTTACCGCGCGCGGGCCGCTTACAAGCTGCTGGAACTGGACCAGCGTGATCGCCTGTTTCGCCCGGGACAGGTCGTGGTCGACCTGGGTGCCGCGCCCGGAAGCTGGTCCCAGGTAGCCAGACATCGCGTCGGAGACCATGGCCGGGTGATCGCGCTGGACATACTGCCGATGGACGCGATCCCCGGCGTCATCTTCATCCAGGGTGACTTCCGTGAACAGGAGCCTCTGAGCGAGCTCGAGGCCGTGCTGGAGGGCCGGCGAGTGGACCTTGTGCTGTCCGACATGGCCCCCAATCTATCCGGAATAGCTGTTTCCGATCAGGCGCGAGCCATGCACCTGGCCGAGCTGGCGCTGGATTTTGCCCGCGACTGGCTGGAAACTTCCGGTACCATGGTGGTCAAAGTGTTTCAGGGTGAGGGTTTTGACAGCCTGCTCACCGAGCTTCGGCAATCATTTCAGACAGTGCGAGTGCGCAAGCCCAAAGCCTCGCGGTCCGAAAGCCGGGAAACCTATCTGGTAGCCAGCGGTTTGAAACAGACCGGCAGCAAGTAACGCCGTTCCAACACGAAGACGGAGAAGACGTTGAGCGATTTCGCCAAGACACTGATCATGTGGATCATCATCGCTGTGGTGCTGATGAGCGTGTTCAGCCACTACTCGCAGACCGACGCCGAGCCGCGCGAGATGATCTATTCGCAGTTCCTCGAGGAAGTCCGGGCCAGCAACATCGACCGGGTTCATATCGAGGAAACCTCGGCCGGCCGCACCATCACCGGTGAAACCCGTGATGGGCAGCGTTTTCAGGTTTTTGCCCCGCGCGATGACGGCCTGATCAAGGATTTGATCGACTACCGGGTGGAAATGGCTGCCGAGCCGCCACGTTCGCGGTCTCTGGTCGTCGATATTCTGATCAGCCTTCTGCCGGTGCTGGTCCTGGTGGGCCTTTGGGTCTATTTCATGCGCCAGATGTCCGGCGGCATGGGCGGAGGTCGAGGCGGCGCGATGAGTTTCGGCAAGAGCCGAGCCAAGCTGCAGGGCGAAGACCAGGTCAAAGTTACTTTTGAAGACGTGGCAGGCTGCGAGGAAGCGAAGGACGAAGTTACCGAGCTGGTCGATTTCTTGCGCAATCCGGCCAAGTTCCAGCGCCTGGGCGGGCATATTCCCAAGGGCATCCTGATGGTTGGGCCTCCCGGAACGGGCAAGACCCTGCTTGCCCGCGCGATCGCCGGTGAGGCCAAGGTGCCGTTCTTTTCCATTTCCGGCTCGGACTTTGTCGAGATGTTTGTCGGCGTTGGGGCCTCGCGCGTCCGCGACATGTTCGAAACGGCCAAGAAGCACGCACCATGCATCATCTTCATTGATGAAATCGATGCCGTCGGTCGGCATCGCGGCGCCGGTCTCGGCGGTGGTCATGATGAGCGCGAGCAGACCCTCAATCAGCTGCTGGTCGAGATGGACGGGTTCGAAGGCAACGAGGGCATCATTCTGATCGCCGCGACCAACCGACCGGATGTGCTCGATCCTGCATTGCTGCGGCCCGGACGCTTCGATCGCCAGGTCGTGGTGCCGCTGCCCGACCTCAAGGGCCGCGAGCAGATCCTGAAAGTGCACATGCGCAAGGTTCCGGTCGACGATCACGTCGATCCGCGCGTGATCGCTCGCGGCACGCCTGGATTTTCCGGCGCTGACTTGGCCAATCTGGTCAACGAGGCGGCGCTGTTTGCTGCCCGTCAGGACTGCAAGGCCGTCCAGCAGAGCCATTTCGAGCTCGCCAAGGACAAGATCATGATGGGCGCCGAGCGCAAGTCCATGGTGATGAGCGAGGAAGACAAGCGCCTGACCGCCTTCCATGAGGCGGGACACGCCATTGTCGGCCGGCTGGTGCCCGACCACGACCCGGTCTACAAGGTCACCATCATTCCGCGTGGCAGGGCCCTGGGCGTCACCATGTTCCTGCCGGAAGAAGACAAGTACAGCATGTCGCGGATTCAGCTGGAATCTCAGCTCGCAAGCCTGTTCGGCGGGCGTGCCGCCGAGGAAATTGTCTATGGCAAGGACAAGGTGACCACCGGCGCTTCCAATGACATCGAACGCGCTTCGGCCATCGCGCGCAACATGGTTTCCAAGTGGGGCCTTTCCGACACCATGGGTCCATTGTCCTACGACGAGAACGAAGACGAGGTCTTTCTCGGTCGCCAGGTTACCCAGCACAAGCACGTCTCGGATGAAACCCATCGGCAGATGGACAAGGAAGTTCGACGCATCATCGACAGTGCCTATGAAACGGCGCGGACGATACTCGAGGAAAACCGCGACAAGCTGGACCTGATGGCCGACGCCCTTATGCGCTACGAGACCATCGATACTCGCCAGATCGACCAGATCATGGAGGGCCGTGAACCTGATCCGCCCGAGGGCTGGGACGATAGCGGTGGACCGGCGCCGAAACCGGACGATCCGGCCACTGATGACGGTGGCGAGCCCAGCGGTCAGCCGGCTGTCGGTTAATCCGGAGCGACGGCTGGCCGTCGATTTTCGTGGCCGATAGATCAGTGATCAAGGCCCTGTCAGGGCGGCTGCGGCAAGCTGCCGGCGGCAGTGGGCCTGCGCTGGTCATGGGCATTGTCAACGTCACACCCGACTCGTTTTCCGATGGTGGGCGCTTTCTCGAACCAGGGAGGGCAATTGATCACGGCAGGTCGCTGGTGGAGGAAGGCGCAGACATTCTTGATGTCGGCGGCGAGTCCACTCGACCGGGCGCCAGTCCGGTCTCACTGACCGAAGAGCTGGACCGGGTCATGCCGGTTGTCGAGGCGCTTGCCGATCGTTTTCCGGTGCCTGTATCCATCGACACCAGCAAGCCGGCGGTGATGGAAGCTGCCGTAGCCTGCGGGGCAGCGATGATCAACGATGTCAACGGCCTGCGCGCGGAGGGGGCAATGGCCACGGCTGCTGCCAGTGGCGCCCTGGTGTGTTTGATGCACATGCAGGGTAAGCCACGGACCATGCAGGATGATCCCCGCTACAAGGACGTGGTCTCCGATATCTGCGATTTCTTTCGCGCCCGGCTGAATGAATGCCAGGCTGCCGGACTTGGGAAGGAGCGTATCGTGCTTGACCCGGGCTTTGGTTTCGGCAAGACGCTGGACCACAACCTGGAGCTGCTGCGCCGGCTCAGTGAGCTGACCGATCTCGGTTGCCCGGTGCTGGCCGGGCTATCGCGCAAGTCCATGTTGGGCACCCTGACCGGCGGCAGGCCAGCCGAGCAACGGGTGCATGCCTCGGTGGCTGCGGCTTTGCTGGCGGTCGCCGGCGGTGCGGCCGTGGTGCGTGTGCATGACGTTGCGGCCACGGTAGACGCCCTGGCCGTGTTCAACGCGGTGCAGTATCAAAACCAATAGCAAGTGCATCCTTCATTCGGGCGCTACACTATTGGATATGGGAAATCAGTATTTCGGCACCGACGGCATTCGCGGCCGCGTCGGCGAGACTCCGGTAACCGCTGACTTCATGCTGCGCCTGGGCCATGCGGCTGGTCGGGTGTTGATCGGCGATGGTCGCGGTATGGTGGTGATCGGCAAGGACACCCGCATTTCGGGCTATCTGCTCGAATCGGCCCTGGAAGCCGGTCTGGCCGCCGCCGGCGCCAATATTCGGCTGCTCGGACCGATGCCGACGCCGGCGGTGGCACACCTGACCCGCAGCCTGGGCGCGGTCGCCGGCATCGTCATTTCCGCCTCCCACAACCCGTTTGCCGACAATGGCGTGAAGCTTTTCTCCGGTGATGGGCAGAAGCTGCCCGATGCCTTGCAGTCGGCCATCGAGGCTCAGCTAGAGACGCCGATCGAGCATGTGGCGCCGGAGCGGCTGGGCAAGGCCAGCCGGGTCGACGATGCGATCGGGCGCTATGTCGAGTTCTGCAAGGCCACGGTCACCTACGGCACGCGCCTGGATGGTCTGAAGCTGGTAGTAGATTGTGCCAATGGGGCGACCTATCGGATCGCGCCGGAAGTCTTTCGCGAGCTCGGTGCCGAGGTGATAGCCATTCACAACCAGCCCGACGGCCTGAATATCAACCGGGCATGCGGCTCGACCCATCCGGCCAGTCTGGTTGACGCAGTTGCCGAGCACCAGGCCGATGCCGGCGTAGCGTTCGATGGCGATGGCGACCGGGTGGTCATGGTCGATGAAAACGGCCAGGTCATCGACGGTGACCAGATTCTCTATATTCTGGCCCGGGCGCGGCAGTCGGCCGGCACGCTGGGCGGCGGGGCAGTGGGTACCGTGATGAGCAATTTCGGGCTGGAGCTGGCGCTTCGTGAGGCCGGAATCGCCTTTGAGCGGGCCGCGGTAGGCGATCGCTACGTGCACGAGCGTTTGAGGGAACTCAACTGGACGCTGGGTGG
>SKQS01000281.1 GCA_007118895.1 Wenzhouxiangella sp. | reverse complement strand
TTGTTACCGGCTGATCACTGAGCTGCTCCGGGGCGGCCCATGCCAGGGTCAGCGGGCGACCGCCAATATGGGTCAACTCGGTGGCCTCGGCGGCCTGGTCGGCGGCATCGAGCACCTTGGCAATCCCGAAATCCAGCAACTTGACCTGGCCCTGGGCGGTGACCAGGATGTTGGAAGGCTTGAGATCGCGATGCACGATCAGGTTGCGGTGGGCGTATTGCACCACCTCCAGCACCTGTTCGAACAGGGCCAGCCGTGCCGGCACATCAAGCTCGTGCCGGTCGCACCAGCGATCGATGGGTTCGCCATCGACGTATTCCATGACAAAGTACGGCAAACCGGCGTCGCTGACCCCGCCGTCGATCAGCCGTGCCAGGTTGGGGTGCTCCAGGCGCGCCAGAATGCCTCGCTCGGAACGAAAGCGCTGAAGCATCGACTCCAGCATTGAACCCGAGGGCAGCACCTTGACTGCCGCCACCTGCTCGAACTCGCCATCATCGCGCTCGGCAAGATACACCGCGCCCATGCCGCCCCGCCCCAGCAGACCTTTCAGTCGCCAAGGCCCAATCCGTTCAAACGGCGGCTCATCGATTGATGGCTGCAGCAAGGCGGCCGCCTGGTCACCGGCATCAGCCAGGCGCTGCTCGCCAGCGGCATGGGCGGACAGCAGTCTCACCACCGCCTCGCGTATGGCCGGATCATTGGTACGGCTGTGCACGTGGTCCGAGCGCCGATCCGGCGGCAGCGAAAGTGCCTCCATCACCAGCGCCTCGACCTCCCGCGGGAGATCGAAGGGATGGAAGGAGCCAGGAGAGCCGCCAGTCACCGGCTTGCCCCGCGGGCCTGGCTTGCCAAGGTCCAGGACTCGGCGCTCATGGTCTCAGCCAGCCCTGGCCTGTTCGCTCAGCCGCTGATGCAGCCAGATCTTGGCCAGTTCCCAGTCGCGCCGGACGGTGCTTGCCGCGATGCCCAGCGCCTGGCAGGTCTCCTCGATCTTCAGCCCGCCGAAGAAACGGCACTCGATCACCCTGGCCTGACGCGGATGGGTCGATTCCAGCTCGTCAAGCAGCTCGTGCAGGGTGAGAATTTCAGTGGCCGTCGAATCGCTCATCGGATCGGCTGCGACGCGGGCCTCGTCGATCGGCTGGTGAACGGCATTGGCGCCGCGCTTGGCACTGGATCGCTGGCGGGCCTTGTCGACCAGAATCTGCCGCATCGCCCTGGCCGCCACGGCAAAGAAATGACCACGGCTTTGCCACTGCTGGTCAGCGGCGCTGACCAGTTTCAGGTAGGCCTCGTTGACCAGGGCGGTGGTGTTGAGCGTCTCGTCACCGCGCCAACTGCCACGCTGGCGCAGGGCCAGCACCCTGAGCTGATCGTAGACCAGGCTGTACAGGCGCTGCGCGGCGTCTTCGTTGCCCCCCTCAGCTGCGCGCAGCAGTTCGGTGATGTCTGAATCCATGCGCTGCCGTCCCTCCAGGCATGTACTGCGCGCCCGCCATGGGCGCACTTTGATCGAATTCTACACCAGGGCTCGCAAAGCCCCCAATTTACTCGATTCGATCCAGGTCCAGCACGAAAACAGCGCCGCGCTGCTGAAACTGGCCCTCGATCCGGCCGCCCTGGTAGCGCCCGATGTAGATGAAGTCCAGCGCGTCGGACTGCAGGTGGATGACCTGCCCCTCCTGCACACCAACTTCGCCAAGGGGCAATCGCTCGGCGCCGTGTTCGGGCTGGTCCATGGTGGCCTCGAGACAACCGTCGTCGTCCTGGCCGATGCGGAAAACCGTGATCGTGCCCGCACCTTCGATCTGCCCCTGCCAGACGCCTTCGGCCCAGGCTGCCTCTGGGCAGTCAGCTGCCAATGCCGGATTACTCACGGCAAGCGAGAGCCCCAGCGCAGAAAGCATGCACACTATTGATTTCATGGGTTTTGTCGAAGAGTTCATAGGTGTCTCATTCCGACAACTTCCGAGACAATCGTTCCATGCGGCTTTTCCTGCACAGCGAGCATGGGCGGTGAGCGGGGCCAGTCTTTTCGATCAGTCATCGGTACGTCGATAGCGCACCTCGCCGTCAACGATGGTCATCTCGACTTTCAGCTCAGGCAGGCGCCCCTCATCCACCTCCAGCAGATTCTCATCGAGCACCACCAGGTCGGCCAGCTTGCCGGGACGAATCGAGCCCAGTCGGTCCTCGTCGAAAGCAGCATATGCGCAGTTGATGGTGTAGGACTTCAGCGCCTCCAGCCGGTCCATGGCCTGCTCCGGGAAAAAACGCTGACCGTTGGCCATCATTCGTGATACCGAGGCATGGTAGGAGGCCAGCGGCGAGATCGGCTCGACCGGCACATCGGTGCCGTTGCAGATCCTCGCCCCGGCATCGAGCAGACTGCGCCAGACATAGGCCCGTTCGCGGGCCCGATCCACACCCAGCCGCTGCGGCACCCAAGGCCCGTCAGAGGTGGCGTGTATGCCCTGCATGGAGGCGATCACGCCCATGGCGGCAAAGCGTGGCACTTCGTCGGGATGCAGGTTCTGGGCGTGCTCGATGCGCCAGCGCAGGTCACCGTTGCCGCCGGCCTCTTCAAAAATCCGGCCATAGATGTCGAGGGCTTCGCGATTGCCGCGATCGCCGATAGCATGGGTATTGAGCTGGAAGCCATGGCGCAGGGCGATGCGGGCGGTCTGCTCCAGTTCATCCATGGCCAGCTGCGGCAGCCCGGAAGTTTCCGGCTTGTCGGCATAGGGTGCCAACAGCCAGGCGCCGTGGGTGCCCAGCGCGCCGTCGATATGCCGCTTGACCGCGCGCACGGTCAGAAAGCCGTCGCCGTGGTTGATCAGGCGGTACTCCGGCAGGCGCTCATCCATCACCTCGTTGGGCTCGGCGCGCACCGCCACGTGCAGGCGTATCGGCAGCTGACCGGCCTCGGCCAGGGCGATCAGCCGGTCGATTTCGGCAAAAGTCAGGCCCTGGTCGTGAAAACCGGTCACGCCATGGGTCAGCGCCTCTTCGCCGGCCAGCGCCACCTGGCGACGGAATCTTGCCTCGCGCTCGTCTTCGCTCAGAGCGGCCTCGGCCTGCTGCCTGGCCTGACGCACAGCAGCCTGGGCGGCCTGGCGCAGAAACCCGGTCGGCTCGCCCTCAGCGTCACGCACGATGGTGCCACCTTCCGGATCCGGCGTTTCGCGGTCGATACCGGCAATGGCCAGCGCGGCGGCGTTGGCAAACGAGGCATGCCCGCTGGCATGGACCAGCAGCACCGGATTGTCGGGACTTGCCGCGCTGAGGGCATGATGGCTGGGCACGCCATCGAACAGCGGCCCCGGTTCATCGCTCCAGCGCTCCTGGTGCCAGCCGCGCCCCACGATCCACTCGCCCGGCGCCGCCTCGGTCACCGCGCCGGCGACCTGCTCGACCATGGCGGCGAAGCTGCGCGCGCCCTGCAGGTCGAGAATCATCCTGGCCTCGCCCAGGCCGAGAAAGTGACCATGCCCCTCGATGAAGCCGGGGATGACCACCCGGCCGGCCAGGTCGATCCTTTCGGTGTGTTCGGCAGCCAGGGCCAGCACTTCTTCGTTGCTGCCGACTGCCAGGATCCGGTTACCCCGGACCGCGACCGCTTCGCCATCGGCGGTTTCGGAGTCAATGGTAATAACCGTGCCGTTGTGCAGGATCAGGTCGGCAGGGCCGGCGGTAACGGCGCTGACGCCGACCAGGCTGAGCGCAGTCAGTACGATCAGCAGCAACAGGCGATTCGATCTCGTCCCTGAACGCATCGGGATCCTCCGGGAAACTCACAGATAGGGCCGATCATTATCCAACAACCAAGATCCGGAAATGGCTGACCTTACCCAGCCCCGTCGACTCCGACCCGATTGCGACCGCCGTGCTTGGCCTGGTAAAGCGCCCGGTCGGCACGCTCGACCAGATCTCTGACCGAACCCTGCGGGGGGCGTGCGGCCGCCACGCCCAGCGAGGCGGTGACTCCCAGCGGACTTTCGGCAATGCGCTGACGCATGGTTTCGGCAAGACCGGCAGCGGCCTGCGCATCGGCATTCGGCATCACGGCCACGAACTCCTCGCCACCGTAGCGGGCAATCATGTCCTCGGCCCGTCGCATGCAACCGGAGAGAATCCCGGCAATCTCGCGCAGCACCTCGTCTCCGGCCTGGTGGCCCTGTTCGTCATTGAAACGCTTGAAATGGTCGGCGTCGATCAGAATCAGCGCCAGCCCTTGTCCCTGGTCACCGCAGCGTTGCCAGGCCTCGGCCAGGTATTCATCGAGTCGGCGACGGTTGGCAACCCCTGTCAAGCCGTCGACATTGGCCATGTTCCTCAGCTTGCGGTTGGCGGTGGCCAGCTCGTGGGTGCGCTGTTCCACCATCCTGGCCAAGCGCTCTCGCTCGGCCTGCAAACGTGCCAGGCGCCAGCGCGAAACACTAAGAATCAGCGTCGCCATGAACATGGCTGATAGCAGGATCCACAGCGTCCAGGCCCACCAGGTTCGATACCAGGGCGGCAGCACGGTGAAGCGGAATGGCTCGATCCGGCTGAGCTCGCCGCGCCAGTCCGTGGCCTCCACTTCGAGTGAGAACCGGCCGGGCTGGCGAACGTTATAGACAATGGTCGTCACGTCGCCCCAGGCCGAGAAGTCGCGTTCGTATCCGGCCAGGCGGGCGCGGTAGCGGCTCAGATCACGACGCTGCAGGGTGGGCAGCGCATATTCGAATACCAGGTTGACACTATCGAACGGCAGTTCGATGCGTCGTCCGTCCAGTGGCAATCGCTTTCTTGTGCCGTCAGCGGCCTGGCTGATCACGCTGCGCAGGGCCACGCCCGGCGACCTGCCCCGGGTGGATCCCATGCCTGGCTCATACAGCAACACTCGAGCCTGGGCGCCGACAATCACCGGCGCCTCGTCGGTAAAGGAGATCGAATTGATCACCCCGGGGTTCAGCGCGCTGACGTCTTCTTCCCGCCAGGTTCCGTCAGCCTGCTGCCGAAGCAGCCGGCGGTAGCTGTACGCCCAAAGATCTCCTTCCGGGGCCACCGCCAGGCTGAGTACGTCACGGCCATCAAGAAAGTTCTCCAGGTCACCGAGCACCGTCGGCGACAGGCCGTGCCCGTCCCACTGGAAAATTCGCTCAGGCGTCGACACCACGATACGCCCGTCCGGCAGCGCCACCACCTGGGGTGTCCAGGTGGCTGGTTCAGCATCCTGGCCGGGGATTGGCAACACTTGCCATTCGGCCAGGCTCCGGTGGTCTTCGGCATATACCGCCAGCACCGCGCCGGCCCCGGCAACGCCGATCAACAAACGCCACGGGTCCAGCTCGACCAGTGAATCGACCCGCCCGGTAAAGCCCGACTGGACAAAGCGCGGCTGCCACCGCCCGCCGTTGCGCTCGAGCAGCAGCAGGCCGAGCTCGGTGCCGCCATGCAGACGATCGGGGAAATGGCGACTGGGAAAGAAGTGCCTGAGATAGACGTTCTCGATGATGATGGACGGCTCACCATCCGGGCTGACCGAGATGATGTTGTAGGCATCGGCCAGCAGGTCATCCCCAGTATCATCCACCCACCAGTCCCAGGCCTCGAAGCTGGTCAGCCCGGTGCGGACAAAATCGCGCTCTCCCGGGCCCAGCTGACGGCTGCGATAGACGCCTGCATTGCCGACCACCAGCCAGTGATCCGGTCGCCTGAGAACTCGCGCCACGGTGCCGCTCAAGCCGGTCTGCGGACCGATCGCCGTCCACGGCGATGGCCATTCGACATGCACCGTCGCACCGTCTGTCTGAATCAGCAAACCACCGTCCAGCGCCAGCTGAATGTCACTCAGATAGGCCTCGGCGACCTGAAACCAGCGATGCTCGCGTCTGACCGGGTCCAGCAGGTGCAGCCTGCCGTCACTGCCACCGAGCGCGAACGTGCCATCGGCCAGCGTCAGCACGGAGCCGAAGGCACCCGAGTCCGGCAGGGAGGCCGGTGCCGGCCATGGGCTCAGCTGCCCTTCATGAAAGCGCTGCCAGAGCCCGTCGCGGGCAACGGTCAGCAGACCACCGTCGGGCAGGGGCAAAAGCGAGAAGACCTGTTCTGTCAACAGCTCGCCGCCTTCGACCAGCAAGAAGTCATCGCCGTCCAGGTATTTCAGCCCGACACCGCGAAACTGCAGCAGGGTACGACCATCGTGCCGGGTCAGTGCGCCGAACCGTCCGGGATGGTGCCAGACCCGCATGTCGCCGCTGGCCGGGTCATAGAGAAAGGCATGAAACAGGGCACGGAAGATCACACCTTCCGGCACCAGGGCGATCTCCCAGATATCGGCCAGGTTCTCGGCATCGTGCAGGGTATCGGTCGGCGGCGTCAAATCGGTAAACTTGAGCTGGCCGGTGGGATCTGCCTCGAGAAAGCCGAACTGGCCGTACCCGCCAACATACAGCCGCCGATCACCGTCGTGGCGCAACATCCGCACCAGCTGCTGATTCGGCATGACAAACAGGCCATGGCGACGGCCGTCGAAGGTGGAAATGCCGCCCACCCCGCCGGCGAAGATCATGCCGTCCGGCGCCTGGGCCACGGTGTAGAGGCCGGGCCGCATGTCGGCGACCAGCGGGATCTGCTCGACTGGCGGCAGGCTGGCCGGCAGCATCGCTTCCGCGCCCAGCCTGCCGGCAATCAATACCAGAAGCAGCAACAGACCGTATCGCAGCCCCCTCGGCAGTACGTAACGCCGTCTCCTGCCCGGGCTTGGGCCAGCGATCCCCCTGGCCCGCAGGCTCGATCGGGCCGGTGACGGGCCGCGCAATGCTGGCTGCATCATCAGTCCTGCAAGGCTTGCATGCGCTGTTCCAGCTCGGCCAACACCCAGCCGTCAATCGCTGACCGCCAGACCTGCCCGCTCAAGCAAACATCGCCAGCAAGCCGATGCCGATCACCCCGAAAACGACCAGCATGAGAACCAGCAGACCGATTGCCAGGCCCAGATAGCCCAGAATCAGCCCGGCAATGGCCAGCCCCTCGCCGGTCTGCATGCCACCAGAGCGCCGAATCTGGCCCAGCGCCATATGCCCGGTAATGATGGCGACAATGATGCCGACCAGCGGCAACAGCGTCCAGCCGAGAATGCCGAACACCAGGCTGACCACGGCCAGACCATTGGTTTCGGGGGATTGACGATCGTTCATTGGCATGGATCCTGATTGACTAGCGTTCTGAATACCATGCTGGCGGATACCAATCAAGCATCATGGTCATGATGCTGACTGAACGTGATTGCTTACTCTGCTTTCCTACCCCGTCCGCCGCTCAGCCATGGCCTCGGCCAGGATGGTGATGCCGCGGCGGACTTCGGCGGGTTCGGCGCAGGTGAAGCAGACGCGTATGTGGGTCGGGAAGGGTCCAAAGCTCGGGCCCGGGGCGACCATGACGCCGGCCTGGTAGAGATCGCCGAGAAAGCCGCCCAGGCCGCGCTCGTCGAGACAGTCAGCCACATCGATGAACAGGAAGGTGCTGCCGGCAGGCGCTGCCACGCCCAGTCGGTCGGCTGCCCAGCGGCCCAGCTCGGCATATTGGTCTCTGGCAGCGGCGGCCCATGCCGGCCCGGGGCCGTTGAGCGCGTTGAGCGCGGCCAGCTGCGAGGCGGTGCAGGCTGAGTAGTTGACATTGGTCATCACCCGCAGCATGGCGGCGATCACCGGTTCCGGGGCTACCAGGTAGCCCAGCCGATTGCCGGCCATGCCATAGGCCTTGGAAAAGGAGTGCACGGAGATGGTGATGTCGGGCGCCAGGCTGCGGGTGTAGCAGTGCTCGCCGTCATAGACATAGTCCTCGTAAACCTCGTCGGCATAGACCCACAGCTGGTGGCTTCCGGCCCATTCGGTCAGGGCCTCAAGCCAGGCTTTCGGCATCAGTCGGCCAGTCGGGTTGTGCGGGGTATTCCAGTACACCGCCGCGGTGTGCTCGGTGCGATGGCGCTCGAACAGGTTGACGATTTCCTCGGCCGTCTTCGCCGTGGTCATTGCCGGCACATCGATCGGCCGGCCATTGTACGCACGCACGCTACCGGCAATCAGCGGCCAGTACGGCGCCGACAGCAGCACCTCTTCTCCCGGTGCTATGGTCGAGGCCACGGCGGTGGCCAGGCCGGCGGTGGCGCCTGGCACCACCAGCACCTGTTCGGCTGCCGTTGCCACGCCGGTTCTTGTGGCGTGAAATTCGGCGATGCGCTGGCGCAGTTCGGGCAGTCCGGGGACGGGGGTGTAGCGATGCATGCCGGGGTGGTCGGCGACCTTCAGGTCCTCCATCCGGCAGCCGCTGGCCGGTTCCATCCAGGTATCGCCGATATGCAGCGGCACCGGCGGTCGCGGCGGACGGCTGCCTGACTGAATGGACGAGTAGACGGCGGCGCTGACGGACTGCGCACCGGGCGACAGCTCGGGAAACTTCGGCATGGTCTGGCTCTTTCAGCTCGTCGGTGCGGACAAGATACCGCAGACCGGTCGGAGCTGCATGGCCGGACCTGCATGACCGGCCCGGTCTGCCCGTCAGCCGGGTTAGTTAGTCGGCTCTTATTGCCAGCACCCGACCGAGATCGGCTTCAATGGCTGGCAGGTCCAGTGGCGGCAGGAAATAACCGGCCAGACGACCGCGCGGGTCGATCAGCGCCAGCGCCCCGGAATGATCGACCGTGTAGCGGCCCTCGCTCTGGGGCACGCGGACCCAGGCAAAGTCGAGACTGTCGGCGAAGCGCCTGAGCTGCTCCAGCTCCCCGGTGGCGCCAATCAAACCATCATCGAAGAAGCCGACATAGCGTGCCAGATCTTCGGGCCGGTCACGATCCGGGTCAACGCTGACGAACAGCACATCGAGCTCCCCGCCCTGCTCTGCCAGCTGGCGCTTGACGATGGCCAGCTGGTTCAGCGCTGTGGGGCAGATGTCCGGGCAGTGGGTAAAACCGATCATGGCCACAGTCCAGCGGCCCTGGAGTCTTTCGTTATCAAATGGCTGCTGATGATGATCGATCAGCTCGAAGGCCTTGAGCTGCCGCGGCGGATCAACCGCAATACCGGTATCGAGCTGGACTGCCGGGCTTGATGGCGTCCGCTGCAGGATCGTCACCGCAGCGATCACTGCGACAATTACAGCCAGCGCCAGCAATGAAATCAGCCTTAGCATCGGCGATCAGAAGTGCGAGGCTGTCAGTCGGACATCGGCATCGGCCCAGGCCTGCTCGAAGCGCTCGGCGACGGCTTCGGCCTGTTCGGTCTCGCCTTGCGCGATCAGCGCCTGCCAGAGCCCGAACAGCGACCAGCCGTTGTCCGGGTTGCGGCGCAGCTCTTCGCGATAGATCTCCTCTGCGGCCTCGGCCTGTCCGTCTTCCAGCAGCACCGAGCCGAGAATCTGGCGTACTGGTTGGTGCCAGCCCGGCGGCTCGTCGTAGGGGATGCCATCTTCCAGCTGCGCGGCCTGCTGCAGTTTGGCGATCGCCTGGGCGGTCTCGCCGCGCGCCATGGCCAGCTCGCCGGCCAGCACACGTTCGGCCACGCCCACGCCCAATGACAGCGGGTAACGACCAAACCACAGCATCTGCTCGAACACCGGATCAGCGGCGCCTTCGGCCAGCGCGGCATGATGTTCGGCGGCATCGTCAAGGCGCTCCTGGCGCACCGCTGCTATCCCCTGGGCGTAGTGCCACAGCGCGATCTGGTAGGGCAGATCATCGGCCGGCCGAGGCACTTCGACCAGTTCGTCCCACAGCCCGAAGCGCACCTTGGCGAACACCGGCGTGAAGGCGAAGTTCTGCATCGCCTCCAGGCCCGGGGCACGCATCAGGTCGGGATCCGAGGTGCGCTCGGCGGTCGACTGCGCGGCGGCCAGGGCATTCTCGCGGTCGCCGATCATCGATGAGACAAACCACAGGAAATGGTGATTGTGTGGCACATAGCCGAGCGGATAGACCCCGGGCGGCGGGCTGCAAATAGCCAGGTACCGATCATCGGCCCTGATCGCATCGCGATTGACCGCCGCGGCATCGCGCCAGCGACCGACCCTGGCATAGATGTGCGAGGGCATGTGGACCAGGTGCCCGGACCCGGGGATCATGTCGCGCAACTGATCGGCGGCCCACTCGCCGCGCTTGAGGGTTTCACCATCGGAGGACTCGACGGCATGGATGTACAGGTGCAGCGCGCCAGGATGGGTCTCGTCCGTGCCCAGCACCCGGTCGAGCATCGCCAGGATGGTGGTGGTGTTGCCGCGCGGGGTGATGCCGTCGGAATCCCAGTAGTCCCAGGCCTGCATGGTCATCAGCGATTCGGCATACAGCGTTGCGGCATCCAGATCGTCGGGGTAGCGCTCGATCAGGCCGGCCATGGCGTCGGCAAAGGCCTGATCCAGATGCCCGCGGTCTTCCGGCGCCGGCTCGGCGTAGCGTGCGGCAAGCGCCCGGATATAGGCCTGCTCACGCTCGCTGACCTGATCTGCCAGTGCGCTGGCAGCCGCTACCCGCTCGACTGCCGCCGGGTTGCTCATGGGGTCCATCGGCGCGTTGATGTTGGGGCCCAGCACCAGCGCCGCGCCCCACCAGCACATCGCGCACTCCGGCTCGATTTCAATTGCCTTGAGGAAGGAGCGCTCGGCCGCGTCATGGTTGAAGCCGTAGGTCAGCATCAGCCCCTGGTCGAACCAGCGCTGGACTTCCTCGTTGTCGGTGGTAATGGGCATGCGGTAGTCGCCCAATCCATCGAGCATGGTCGCCCCGACCGGGGCCAGTTCAGGCAGCGTCACGCGCTCGGTTTTGGGTTCTGCGGCGTTGCCGGCCTGTTCACAGCCAGCGATGATGGCGCCGACTGCAAGGCCCAGCAATAACACCAGCGCCATTCGGATCGGGTTTTTCATTTCTGGGCTCCGGTTCTGCGGTGAATTTTTTCCCCTTCTCACAACAGGGGAAACGGAGCCAGGCAGAGATTCCCGCCAGGTTTTTTTGACAGAGGCGAAAACCGGGCACTGCCACAACAACGACAAACATGTATCTTGAGACTGCTACCATGGGCAACATGAGCGAATGCTCACCCAAAAAAGACGAGTCAAAGCCTGCAGATGCCCGGCGCCACGAGCCGTCGCTGAAGAAGCTGTTCTTCGGTTTTACCGATCTGCTGTTCAACCTCGACTCGCGCCTGTGGCAAACCCTGATCGGACTGGTCTGGCGGCCGCTGGAAACTCACCGGCGTTACCTGGCCCACGGGGATGCCGACCTGCTCAATCCGCTGAAACTCATCACCGGTCTTTGTGCCCTGAGCATCCTGGTGTGGGGGCTATTGCCAGGCATGCCATCGTTCAGCGAAGTCCTGGTCAGTGTACAGCCTGACATCGCCGCGCAGCTTGCCGCTGCCGTGGAGGCCGAGGGGGTGAGCTGGGCTCATCTGGCAACCGCCCTGGACCACCGGATGAATCTGCTCAATGTGCCGTTCATACTGCTCACGGCGATTCCGATCATCGGCTATCTCAAACTCATTCGCCGTGACCGGGCGCTGATCGAGCATGCGGTGTTTGCTCTCAGTTGCTTCAATGTCTACCTGATCTTTCTCATTGTGAGCGCGCCACTGTACTGGCTGGAGCTGGGCTTTGTGCTCACCTCACTGCTGCCGCTGCTGCTGGTGCTGCTGCCCTACCTGCTGACGGGACTTTGGGCATTGTACTTTTCGACACCCGGTCGATTTGCGGCTGCCGCTGCAGGGTTGGTTCTGGTTGGCACGGTGAGCTATCTGGCGGCATCGAATATTGCACTTTTCACCGCTATCCGTTGGGCCATGCGCAGCGTGCTGACCTGAAGCGGTCTGGACGAACCCGTCTCCAGGGCAGTGCCGGCATGCCTGATCAGGCTATGGCCGACCTTCCGGGGCGTCGATAGGCTTTTCGAAGGCGATGAACAGTACGCACTGCCCGGCATCATGGCAACGCGCCGTGTGCGGCAGCTTTGCCGGCCCGTAGGCATAGGTGCCTGCAGTCATCACCACCGGCTCCTGACCATCATAGTCAACCTCGAACTTGCCGCTGATCAGCACCATGCGTTCGGCCGAGGTGTGGTAATGCAGCGGAACGTCGGAATCGGGTTCCAGGCGCAGGAAGATGTCGGCATTGTGCTCGCTGGGGTCTCCCTGCAACACTGCCATTGCGCAACCTTGAGGGAAGTACGGCGGGCAGTCCAGCCACTCCAGACCCGGATCATCATGGGTCCAGGTGAATGCCGGTTGCTCGGCGTGCAGCGTGGCCGAGGTCATCAGCACGAGAGCAAGGGGCGCAAGCATGGCGGCAGCGAAGCGTTTCGGGGTTTTCATCAACGTATCTCCTTGGAAATTGGGACAAGCGAAAGGGGATTACCCGGAGAAACGCAAGCGGATCGGATTTCCCGCCAGTGAATTTGTCAGGGACGCAGCCGAGGCCGTCAGTGCCAGTTGGCCTGACGTCGGCTTTCGGCGCTGCTCAGTCGTCCAGCGATGCCAGCAGCCGGCGTGCGCGCTGCTCGAGCTCATCGTAACGACGATCGGCGATCAGGGCGGGGTCAAACAGCGGGGCTACGAAGCCGATCGCGAATGCGCCGGCACCCAGCCACTGCGCGGCATTGTGCTCATCGACCCCGTGGGTCGGCACGATCTTCAGAAACGGCATCGGGCCGAGACAGGCGCTGACATAGCCGGGACCGAAGCCGGGCGCCGGGAACAGTTTCTGCAGGGCTGCCCCGGCCCGGTAGGCGGTGAGCATTTCGGTCGCGGTATGGGTGCCCGGCATGGCGGCCACGCCAAGTTCGGTGGCCGCACGGATGACAGCCTCGTCGACGACCGGGGAGACCAGGAATCTTGCCCCGGCCTCGACGGCGCGGTGGGCCTGATCGACTTCCAGCACGGTACCGGCACCAACGATAACGTCTGGGTGGCGACGCGAGAACTCCCCGATGATCTCCATTGCACCGGGAATGGTCAGGGTGAACTCGCAGATGCGAAATCCGCCGCGGACGGCTGCCTCCATGGCGTCGATGGCCGCTTCGGCATCATTTGTACGCAATATGGCCGAGGCGCGATGGCTGCCAAGACGAGCGACGAAGTCATGTGGTGTCATCCAGAGCGCCTCGGGTCAATCACTGTCGTCATGTTCGTCCAGCCCCAAGTGTCGGGCCTCGAGCCGCTCGCCAACGCCGGGCGGACGTGCAGCGATGTCGCGGTCAGGGCCCGGCTGGCGGTCACGATCAAGGCTGGACAGGATCTGCCCGAAGGCCTCGAATCCGTACGGCAGGATCGGCACGTATCGGCCGCGTATGCCCGGCATGGCCAGCAGCACGTCGAAGTGCTGGGCGCGGTCGACCTCCCAGTAGGCCAGCCGCTTCGCGCCGAGATCGCGCGCCAGACTTACGTAGGGCCTGGCGCTGATCGAGGCCGGGATCAGGCCGTCCTGGCGACCGTGGACGATAATGACCGGGATATCCGGCAGCCGGGCACTGGCCAGGGTGTCGTTGACAGCCGCCTTCAGCGTCTGGCTGTCACCGTGCTCACCGGTCATCAGACTGCGCAGGCAAGTCAGGCCGGGCATGGCTGGATCGCTTCCTGCGGCCAGACCGTCGATCAGCTCGACGCCGGCAGCAGGCGTCAGGCCGGTGCCAGTGCTCCACCACAGCACCCGCTCCTCGGCAGTGCCGGCACGCGCCTGGCCATCGGCATCGACCGCAGCAACGGCGTATCCGCAAGGCATCTCGCCCGGCCCGGTGCGCAGGTAGGCCGAGGCGTAGTGGGCGGCCACGGTACGCCACAGGTCGAGAAACACGTTGATGCCAGCGGTCTCCAGCGCCGCCGAATCAAAGCCGGCTGCAAGCAGCACGGCCTCGGCGCTGGCCGGGCTGTCATCTTCCAGCATCCCGGCCGAGGCGAGCAAGGTGCAGCGCTCAAGGCCGCTGGCGGCCAGGGGGTCGCGTCCGGTGCGCTCGCCATCGGCCAGCAGGCAGGGCTGGACCAGGGCGGCAAGCGTTGCGTAATCGAACAGTGGCGGCTGCCCGGCCACGGTGACATTGGGCGCCAGCACCACGGCGCCGTCGAACAACCCGTATTCGTCTGCTTCCAGCGCGCGCAGCAACGCGGCTCCGCCGTTGGAAATGGCCACGCCGATGATTCGCGCGGTGTCCAGATTGTTCTCATCGACCGCATCGTGGAAGCGAGCCAGCACGCGCAGGCCGAAGTCAGCGGCAACCAGGGTGTGACGACCCCAGTCGGCCTCGGGGTGGTCGCCGGAGTGAGCGTGCGGCATGGCCAGGCCGGCCGGCGACGAGTATTCATCGCTCATTGCCGGGGCAAAGCCCAGCGGCTGCTCACCGGGGGCAGCGGCCCGACCGTCCAGCGCAAATCCCTTGCCGGCCACCAGGTCGAAATAATCGGTGCCGGCACCCTTGTCGGTGTAGGCCACGGCGCAGCCGGCCGGCAGCCCGATGGCGCCACCGATACCTGTCGCACCGTAGATGCCGCGGGAGCCGGATACCGGCGAGACGACCAGGCAGGGGTTGTCCTGGTCGAGCGCATCGGGCACCTGCACCAGCACCCGGAACGGATGGTCGGCATCCGGCAACTGGGCGAAAACCTGCAGTTCGGTGCCGGGGTAAGGGCCGAGGCTGCCGTAGCTGGAGCCGAAGCCGCCGCCGGGCGAGACATCAACCAGCGAGGCGAAGTTGTGGCGGATCGCCAGCCGGCGCAGCTCGGCCGGGCCGGGGTCGGCGCTGTCGGCCGGCAGCGGCAGCTGGGCCCGAAGCCCCGCCAGGCCAAGACCCGCAGTCAGCAGGTCATCACCTTCGCGATGGGTGGTGACCATGACCTCGCCGACCAGGCGATAGGCCGGCGCCGGTGCGCTGACGGGATGGTCCGGGTCATCCTGACAACCCGGCAGGACCAGGCTCGAGAACAGCAGGGGCAGCAGCATACGGCTCATGAACAAGACCTCAATCTCGGCAGGGCATGGACCCAGACGATTCTATCAGTCGCCGCCTGGGGTCACGACGCCAATCCACTGGACCTTGGTACAGCTCCGGCAGGGGCACACCGGTGCTAACCTGACCGCTTGCTGTCATGCCTTGCCAATCGAGGAGTGTCTTCATGCCCCATCGTATTCTGGTCACCGGCGCCGCCAGCGGCATAGGCGCCGGCATCGGCGCCGAGCTGGCCGCTGCCGGTCATGAACTGCTGATCACCGATCTTGATGTCGATGCCGCCGAACAGGTTGCTGCCGGCATTCGATCAAAAGGCGGGCGCGCCAGCGCCCTGGCGCTGGATGTGACCTCCGATGCGTCGGTCGAGGCACTGAAGTCCGGGCTGGATCGGCCGGTCGAGGTGCTGATCAACAATGCCGGCCTGCAGCATGTCTCGCCGCTGGAGGAGTTTCCGATCGAGCGCTGGGAACTGCTGGTCCAGGTGATGCTGGTCGGGGTGGCGCGTCTGAGCAGGGCGCTGCTGCCGAACATGCGTGAGGCCGGCTTTGGCCGCATCATCAACATCGGCTCGATTCATTCGCTGGTCGCCAGCGCCTACAAGAGCGCCTACGTATCAGCCAAGCACGGCCTGATTGGCTTCTCGCGCGTGATCGCCCTGGAAACCGCCGATACCGACATCACCATCAACACCATCTGCCCGACCTACGTCAAGACGCCGCTGGTCGAGAAACAGATCGCCGACCAGGCCCGCGTGCATGGCCTGAGCGAGGACCAGGTGATCGAGCAGATCATGCTCAAGCCCATGCCCAAGGGCGTGTTCATCAGCTTCGAGGAGCTGGCTGCAGCCAGTGAATTCCTGATCAGCCGGCAGGCCCGCAACATCACCGGCCAGACCATCGTCATCGACGGCGGCTGGACGGTGACCTGATCAAAGCGCGGGCCGGTGCGTGACGGCAAGTACCGCAATCTCGGTACCGCGCCGAAGTTGACGGAAGACCACCGGACAGCCTGAGGACCTCGGTGGGCCGGGGCATTCGGTCTTTCCTCAAGCGCAGAGGTGCCTGCGTTTTATCCTTGACAGCAGTAGCCAGCAGGCAGCCAAAAGCGGCATCAACGCCGCGCCCAGCCAGGACCACTGACCCAGCAGCACCAGTACCACACCTGCGGTGGCAGATGAGAGGACCAGCAGAACCAGGGCGGCCGTGACGGCCAAACCTTGCCGCCGGTCTGGTTTGTCATCGTGACGGCCGCTGCTCATGGAGTAGACCATCCAGGCAACGGCAGCCAAAAGCAATGAATGGACAAGCAGATATTCCAACATCGAGTATCACCTTCCGTCACTAGTGTCCGGTGAAAGTTAATTCGACGTCGGAAAAAGATACTCTAATCAGCATGTTAGGCGCGTTTTCGGGTGGTGTCGACTTGAACGGTGATTTCTGCCATTTTGGCCCGCCGTGCC
>SKQS01000130.1 GCA_007118895.1 Wenzhouxiangella sp. | reverse complement strand
TTCGATACCGGCATCGTCGATAACACGGTGCGACTGGCCACTTACCAGGGAGTTGGCAATGTGGTCGGGTTCGACGGCACCCTTCTGTTTTTCGAGGACATCTTCCGCATCCGTCCTGAAGACGACCGAGTCACCGTACCGGACTTCTTCCAGTCGACCGGCATTATTCCGGTGCCGGCGGCACAATCGCCCCAGGGTCAGGGCAGCGGCGTGACCGCCGCATCGCCATTTGCCAACGTGCCGGAGATCGACCCGGCAGTCAGCGCAAGCCTGGCCGGCTGGCTCGACACCATTCGCGAGGTACCGATTCTCGGCCAGATGGCTGCAGACAGCGGTGAGCGTGCCGGCAGCAACTGGTGGGGCATTTCCGGTGAGCACACCGAGTCCGGTTTTCCGTTCCTCGCTCATGACCCGCACCTGGGCCTGGACATGCCGCCGGTGTTCACCAAGGAAAACCTGGTGATCCGTGATGAAGGCAGGGCCGTTAGCGGTGTGGCTTTCCCGGGCACGCCGCTGGTGGTGCTTGGTTGCAACCTGCGGATCTGCTGGGGCGCGACGGTCAATCGCAATGACGTGACCGACTACTTCCAGGAGACGGTGCTGGTCAACAACTTCGGCCTGCCGACCCATACCGTGCACAATGGCCAGCCGGAGCCGATTCTGTATGGCTTCCAATCCTACTTTGCCAACAACATCGATGACGGCGAGCCCGACAGTATTTCCCGGCTCAATGTCGGCTACGATGCCGGGGCAATCACCTTCATCATCCCGCGCCGCAACTTCGGCCCGGTGGTAGCCCAGCCCGGGCCAGGCCAGGCTGTTTCGGTCCAGTACACCGGCTGGGGCCCGACCTTCGAGCTGTCGACCTTCCGCGCCTGGTCGCGCGCCGAGAACCTGGAAGACTTCCAGGCCGCACTGAGTGATTTCGTGGTCGGCTCGCAGAACTTCCTGTACGCCGATGTCGAGGGCAACATTGCCTACTTTGCCGGTGGCGCCGTGCCTGTCCGTACCGATCTGCAGAACAATACGGTCGGTGGCGGCATTCCACCGTTCCTGCTGCGCGACGGTTCGGGCGCACTGGGCCATGACTGGCTGCCGGTACAGAACCCGCAGCCGGGGCAGTACGTGCCCTACGAAATCCTGCCGTTCAACGAGTTGCCGCACAGCATCAATCCGGCTTCAGGTTACCTGGCCAACGGGAACAACGACCCGGTGGGCGTGACTCTGGACGGCAACCCGCTGGGCCAGCTGCGTCCCGGCGCCAACGGCATCTACTACCTGGGTTACGGCTACGCGCCGCTACGCATGGGGCGTATCGACCGCGAGATCGAGGACATGCTGGCCTCCGGCGAGCCGCTGACCATTGATGACATGAAGGCGCTGCAGGCCAACACCCAGATGCTGGATGCAGAGCTCACCGTGCCCTACATCCTGGAGGCGTTCGAGCACGCCGCCAGCGAAGGCGCCTGGCCCGGCCTGGCCCAGTTTGCCGCCGACCCGGGCGTCCAGGAAGCGGTAGCGCGCCTGGCAGCCTGGGACTTCTCCAGCCCGACCGGTCTGGCTGAAGGCTTCGATCCGGGCAAGGATCCGTTCGCGCCGACTGAGCCTTCCGAGGCCGAGATCGCGGCTTCAGTCGCTGCCACCGTCTACTCGGTATGGCGCGGACAGGCGATTCGCAACACCATTGACGCGACCTTGTCGGCAGTTGGGTTGAGCGGTCAGCTGCCGGGATCGGCCGAGGCGTTCCGCGCCTTCCACAATCTGCTGACCAGCTTCCCGGAACGCCAGGGCGTGGGGGCTTCCGGGCTGCCGTTCTTCAATGTCGAAGGTGCGCCCGATCCGGCCACCGCCCGTGACACGGTGCTGCTGGCCAGCCTGCGTGGTGCGCTGGACCTGCTGGCTTCCGAGGAGTTTGCTCCGGCATTTGGCGAGTCTACCGACATGAACGACTACCGCTGGGGTCGGCTGCATCGCATCGTGTTCCGGCACCCGCTCGGCGTATCGCCGTTCAACGTGCCCAATGGCGGCGGCTTCAGTGATCTGGACGAGGGCCTGCCGGGTGTTGCCCGCGGCGGCGGCTTCGAAGTGGTCGATGCCTCCGGTCACAGCTCCCGGGCAGCCAGCGTGAACGGCTTCATGTTCGGCGCGGGCGCTGCGCGCAGGGTGGTTGCCGAGATGACCCCGGAAGGACCGGTCGCCGAGGAAATCATTCCCGGCGGACGCTCGGGCATCCTGGTCAGCCCGTTCTATACCAATCAGCTTCGTCGCTGGCTGGTCAACGATTACCTGCCATTGACCGTGGGTGAAGAGGCCGCAGCCGACACCGCAATCGATCTGACCGTATTCGGTCCCTGATGGTCGATTGTCCTGTCACCTGAATCAAGCGCCCGCCGGTAGCGGCGGGCGCCTTCATTGGCTTATGAAGCCGGAAAAGCCATGATCAATCTGCTCGAGCGCATGGCCCTGGCGCATACCCAGGTGACAAGGTTGCATGCCGAACTCAAGCGCGTTGCAGCCGAAGGCAAGCCGCTCAGCGCCAAGGTGGAGATCAAGCTCACTCCTCGCAAGGTCGCCACCGAAGACTCAGCGGCCAACCAGTTCCAGGTCAGCGTGAGCATGCAGTGCACCGGTCGAGAGACCGCCGGCAGCGACGATAATCCGCTGTTCACCATTGATCTGGAGCTGCAGGCGGTGTATCGGCAGTTTGCCGGCGAACCGGTCGATCTGGAGACCTTCACAGCCAGTCACGCCAGTCTGACCCGTCAGCTCTATCCGCTGATCCATCACCAGCTGCAACCGATTCTCAAGCAGTTCGGACTGGACCAGGTGAGACTGCCCTACGATCTGGTCAGCCAGCCCGAGGCG
Source organism: Wenzhouxiangella sp. (assembly GCA_007118895.1). Taxonomy (GTDB): domain Bacteria; phylum Pseudomonadota; class Gammaproteobacteria; order Xanthomonadales; family Wenzhouxiangellaceae; genus SKQS01. Next base: position 13,574 of record SKQS01000130.1, on the reverse strand, counting down.
CGCCCGCAGCCAGTACAGCTGCACTGAACAGAAGGAAATCCTAGCCGTGTCGACAGCCCGCCGAGAACCCATTGCCAAGGTCGATACCGCCTGGCTGCGAATGGAGCAGCCAAGCAACCTGATGATGATTACCGGGGTGATCGTGCTCGAATCGGCCGTGGAGCTGGAGCATTTGAAATCGGTGATAGCCAACCGTTTTCTGGCCTTCCCGCGTTTTCGTCAAAAGGCTGTGGAGACCCCTCGCGGCTGCTGGTGGGAAGAGGATAAGGATTTCGAGATCACCTCGCACATTCGTTTGACGGCGCTGCCGGGCAAGGCCGGCAAGGCAGAACTGCAGGAGTTGGTCTCGGAGCTGGCTTCAACGCCGCTGGATAAGACCAAGCCGCTGTGGCAATTCCACCTGGTGGAAAACTACGAGCGTGGTCCGGTCGTCATTTCGCGCATTCACCACGCCTACGCCGACGGCATCGCGCTGGTCCAGGTGCTGCTGTCGCTGACCGAAGACAGCGCCGAGAAGTCCGAGCGCGAGGTCGAGCAGGAGCACTGGAAGCGGCAACGAGCCCAGGAATCCAATATCTTCAAGCGGCTGATGGCGCCAGCCAAGGAAGGCCTGGAGGCGGTAACTCATGTCAGCCAGAAGGTGGCCGAGGAGGCGCTGCACCTGCTGAGTCACCCGCACGAGGCGGTCGATTACGCCGGTGTCGCCGGCGAGATACTCTCCGAGCTGGCAACTGCAGTGCTGCTGGAGGACGATCCGCCATCGCGGTTCAAGGGCAAACTGGGTGTGCGCAAAAATACCGCCTGGGCCGAGCCGCTGGATCTCGAGGAGGTCAAGGCGGTGGGCAAGGCGCTGGGCTGCACGGTCAATGACGTGCTGATTTCGGTGATGACCGGTGCCCTGCATCGATACCTGGTGGCTTGCGGTGATGATCCGTCGGAGCTGGCCATCCGGGCCACTGTGCCAGTCAATCTGAGGCCGCTGGAGCATGCCCGTGACCTGGGCAATCACTTCGGGCTGGTCTTTCTCGATCTGCCGGTCTACGAGGACAACCCGTTACGCCGCACCTATCACATCAGCGAATTCATGGCTGCGCTCAAGCAGTCCAAGCAGGCGGTGATGTCTTTTGGACTGTTGGCGGCCCTGGGTCTGGGCCCCAGTGCGCTTCAGAAGCCGGCGCTGGAGCTTTTCAGCCGCAAGGCCTCTCTTGTGCTGACCAATGTGCCCGGCCCCCAGCAGCCGCTTTACCTGGCCGGCTCAAAATTAAAGGAAATGATGTTCTGGGTGCCGCAGACCGGCTCTGTCGGAATGGGTATCTCCATTCTCAGTTACTGCGGCCAGGTGTTCTGCGGCATGATCAGTGATCACAGGCTGGTGCCTGACCCGCAGCTGGTGGTAGACAATTTCCAGATGGAGTTTGCCAATCTGCTGCATCTGACCATGCTGCTGGGACCGTGCGAGGGGCGCCCGGATCCCGCAGAAGTCGAGCTGATGCACGAGTGGCTGGATGGGGACCTGGGCGCCACCTGACCTTGCGCGGGCGAATGCCTTGATGAGTTTCTGGAGCTCTTTACAGCTTTCTGCGGGCAGTTGCCGATTACTCCAGTGAGGCTCTGGCGTATTCGATATCCAGCTTCTGCATGGCATCGATTGGCGTGATCTCGACTGCTTTTGCATAGGCTTCGTTCGACTCTTCCAGCTGCTTGTCGCCGTAGAGCAGATACAGTCCGTTGCCGTACTCGATATGGGCGATCGGCGCGTCGGGTGTCAGTGACAGGGCCTTGTCGAAGGCAGCGTGCGCGGCATCGGCGCTGGCGCCGTAGGTCATCCGACCGACCAGTTTGCCGACCTTGTCGATGATCTCGGCGTGATACAGCCCCAGCGCGGTCCATGCCTCGGCATGCTTGGGTTCCAGCTCCAGCGCGCGGTCCAGTGAAGCCTTGATGCGCCCCCCGACTCCCTGGGCCAGCGCCTTGGCTACCGATATGCTCTGGCTGTAGCGGCCCAGCAGGAATGCATGAAAGTAATGGGCGTTCGGGTCGTCAGGCATCTCCTTGATCGCTTTCTCCGCGCGCTCGATGCCGGCGTTGTAGATGGCGATCTTTACCGAATCGTCGTCTTCGAGATAGTCGGCGTAGATACCGGAGGCCTTGTTGGCCACGGCGTGGCCGGCAATTCCGACCCTGTCGGCACGTTCCACGGCACCGGCGAAGTCACCGGCGTGAAAGCATCGCCAGGCCTCCTGTAGCTCCTTGTCTTCCGGCCACGGCTCACAGTCACCGCGATGCAGGTCCTGCCAGGCCTTTTTCAGGCTGCCCCCCGGATAGCGGAAGTCGTCATCAGGATGGGGAAAATCGCTCCAGCGGCTGGTATCCATTTTAGTGTGACTGCTCTAGAAGCAGCCTATATCTTAACCGCAACAGATGGCCATGCCGAGTGTCGGCAGGTCCTGACAAACACCAATCCTTCGGAGGAGAGTTAAACATGGCAAAGAAGACCGCCAAAAAGAAAGTAGCCAAGAAGAAAGTGGCCAAGAAGACGACCGCACGCAAGACTGCTACCGGTCGTGCCCAGGATTACGCTCACGAGATCTGGCTGGCCGGTCTAGGCGCGTTTTCCATTGCCCAGGAAGAAAGCGGCAAGGTACTCAAGCAAGGCTCCGAGCAGACCAGCAAGCTGTTCGAGGAAGGCTCCAAGCTGTTTGACCGCCTGGTCAAGGAAGGTGCGAAGATTGAGAGCAAAGGCCGCAAATTTGCTTCCAGCACCGTCGGTGACGTGCGAGGCGATGTCGAGAGTCGCGTCGAGCAGGTTCGCAAGAGTGCCCAGACCAACTGGGACAAGCTCGAGAAAGTCTTTGAAGAGCGCGTTGCCCGGGCCCTGTCGCGCCTCGGCGTGCCGACCGCTGACGAAATCCGTGATCTGAGCAAGCGCGTCGCAGAGCTCAACACCCGTGTTCGCGAGCTTGCCAAGTCACAGGAAGAGGCTGCCAAGACCGCCAAGGCGGCAGAACGTCAGGCCGCAGCAGCCAAGAAGGCAGCTGACAAGGCCTGATCCGTTCAGCCTCTCAATAAGGATCTACCCCGACGCAGTCCTTACAGCGGTTGTTCCCCCACCTCTTGGCAACCCGGACTGCATCTTGACCCGAATCGTGCCGATTCGGGTCTTTTTTTGACCTTGAAGCTTAGTCCATGTATGCCCGCGCCAGGCGCTCCAGGCTGGTGCGGGCATCGCCAACCAGGTACGGGCTGACCAGGCTCATGACCTGCCAGGCAGCTCGCTCCGGGCGAGCCTGGCCGTCGGTCTCTATAACCTGATCGAAAGCCAGCCAGAACGTGCTGACCAGCACGATATTGCGGACCAGCGCAGCCTGTTCTTCCTCGCTGGCCTTGATCTGACCCTGATCTTTCAGGCCCTCGATCAGGCCTTCGGCAGTGCCGATCGACAGCTTGAGAATGGCCCGAAAACGCTGATGCAGGTAGCGGTGGCGCGTGCACAGGTCGGTCAGGTCACGATACAGGAAGCGATAATCGCCAATCAGCTCAAATGCCAGATGCAGAAAAAGCCAGATGTCTTCGATCTCGGGGTGGCGTTCCTCCGGGGTGGTCAGCACCTCGAGCATGCGGGATTCGAAGCGGTCGAACAGCGCGCGAATCAGGTCGGACTTGGTGCGGAAGTGGTAGTGCAGGTTGCCCGGGCTGATCCCGAGTTCATCGGCGATGCGGTTGGTGGTGATATGGGGCTCTCCCTCGGCGTTAAACAGCGCCAGCGCCATTTCCAGGATGCGTTCGCGTGTATCTCTGGCCATGCTTTGAACACCCATTCGACCGGTCAAACGACGCTGGCCCCGCACCGGTCATGCGGTGCAAAGCCGTCAGCAGCGGTCGGTCAATCGCGCAGCGCCGGGTCAAATATCGGCCTCAGGCGCTCGCCATGATCACTTCAGTGACTCGATCAGCTCGATGTATTTCTGCTTGGCCTCATCGGCTGACATGCCTTTGAGTTTTTCCCAGGCTTCGTATTTGGCCACACCGACAAAGTCGAAGAAACCCGGTTTTTCCCCGGCCACATCGCCGCTCGAGCCCTGCTTGTAAAGAGCATACATCTTGAGCAGCGTATCGTTGTCCGGTCGGGCGGGCAACTGCTGGGCCTCGTCGGCGGCGGCCGCGAAACGGTCGTCGAGCTCACTCATGAGTTTTACCTTGGCGTGAATCGTGATGGACCAGTGAGCAGTTCTAGCATGGCCGGCCTGCCGGGTCAACGGTTCATGACCGGGAAAGCGACTTGGCTCGGGACTGGCATGAACGGATAACAAGCGTTATCTTAGGCCCCGGAAACAACAAGACATCCTGGAGCAAACCCAATGGCCTATTTCGTTACCGGTGGCACCGGTTTCATCGGACGCAACCTGATCGATCAGCTGCTCAAGCGCAAGGGCACTATTTATCTGCTGGTCCGGCGCGGATCCAAGAAGAAGTTCAACAAGCTGGTGGAGGAGCGCTGGCCCGATCACAAGCGCCGGGTGGTGGCGATCAGTGGCGACCTGACGCGGGCTGAGCTTGGTGTCTCGGCGGCCGATCGGGAGAAGCTAAAAGGGGAGGTCCGTCACGTATTCCACCTTGCCGCCATCTACGATCTGTCGGCATCGGCCGAGGATCAGGAGAAAGGCAATATCGAGGGAACCCGCAACGCTATCGGTTTCGCCGAAGCCATTGGCGCCAAGTGCTTTCACCACACCTCCTCGATTGCCGCTGCCGGCCTGTACCAGGGCACTTTTCGGGAGGACATGTTCGACGAGGCAACCGGGCTGGAGCATCCCTATTTCCGGACCAAGCATGATTCCGAGGGCCTGGTGCGGCGCAGCTGCAACATCCCGTGGCGCATCTATCGTCCCGGCATCGTTGTCGGCCACTCCAAGACGGGAGAAATCGACAAGATCGACGGGCCTTACTATTTTTTCAAGATGATCCAGAAAGTGCGGCGCATGCTGCCGCCGTGGGTGCCGACCCTCGGACTGGAAGGCGGCAGGATCAATATCGTGCCGGTCGACTTCGTTGCTCAGGCCATGGATCACATCGCCCACAAGCCCAAACTGGACGGAATGTGTTTCCACCTTACCGATCCGGCGCCGAAGCGGATAGGCGAAGTGCTCAACCTTTTCGCCCAGGCCGCGCATGCTCCGCTGATGCAGATGCGTATCGACGCCAGGCTGTTTGCCTTCATTCCAGCGCCGGTCAAGCAGGGCATGATGATGCTGCCGCCGGTCCGCCGCATCGTCAACCAGGTGCTGAGCGATCTCGGAATCCCCAGGGACATGATGAATTTCATCAACTATCCGACCGGTTTTGACTGTCGGGAGACCGAGCGCGCGCTCAAGGGTTCCGGGATCAAGGTGCCGCGACTGGAAGACTATGCCTGGGTGCTTTGGGACTACTGGGAGCGGCATCTGGACCCCGAGCTATTCATCGACCGCTCGCTGTCGGGACAGGTTCGAGACAAGATTGTCCTGATCACCGGGGCATCGTCCGGCATCGGTCGGGCTACCGCACTGATGATGGGGCAGGCCGGAGCAAAGACGATCATCGTTGCCCGCGGCGAGGAGTCGCTGCTGGAGACCAAAAAGGAAATCGAGTCCGAAGGGGGCACGGCTTTTCACTACACCTGCGACTTGTCCGACATGGACGACTGCCAGCGCCTCGTTGACCAGGTGCTGGCCGATCATGGCAAGGTGGATGTCCTGGTCAACAACGCCGGCCGCTCGATTCGGCGTTCGATTGCTCTGTCCTACGACCGTTTTCATGACTTCGAACGCTGCATGCAGCTCAACTATTTCGGGGCGCTCAAGCTGATCATGGGGTTCCTGCCCACCATGGCGGCCCAGCGCAGCGGCCAGGTGATCAATATTTCCTCGATCGGCGTGCTGACCAATGCACCGAGGTTTTCGGCCTACGTTGCCTCCAAGTCCGCTCTCGATGCCTTTTCGCGCTGCGCCGCTTCCGAGTTCAACGACACCGGCGTTTCCTTCACCACCATCAACATGCCGCTGGTTCGGACACCGATGATTGCTCCGACAAAAATCTACGAGTCGGTGCCGACCATCACGCCGGAGGATGCCGCCGACATGGTCAAGCAGGCAGTCATCTTCCGGCCGCAGCGCATTGCCACCCGATTGGGAATCTTCGCCCAGGTCCTGCACGCCGTGGCGCCCAAGATATCGGAGATCATCATGAATTCGGCGTTCCGGATGTTCCCGGATTCGGCGGCTGCCAAGGGCGAGAAGTCGGTCCAGGGCGAGGAGCGGCCGACTCAGGAGCAGGTGGCGTTTGCATCGCTGATGCGAGGTATCCACTGGTAGTGTCAGCCCGGACTATTCATGACCCGGCCTGCTGCGACGACTCCAGGCCCCGCATCTGCGACGTTTCGCTCGGTCGCGAATCCTCACCGTAGGGGTGGCTACGTTTCCGGTTCGCTCGGTCGCGAAACGCCCCATCTACGGGACCTGTAGCCGTCTCGCTACGCCCGGGTCATGAATAGTCCGGGCTCAGGGCCGGGTCTTTTTCCCCCTGACGGCGCTTCGTTGGCGGAAAAAATCCTCATGTACCGGCTCGTACACTGCGGTTTTTTCCTTCGCCTCATCGCCGTCAGGTAAAAAAATCCATCGGTTCGGGGCCGAAGCGCTAAGGCAGGCACTGGACGTCGGAACCTGGGCGGCGGATTACCAGGGCGGTTTCTTTTTCCTGGCCGGGGTCAGTCGCTTACCAGGCGTTCGAGCCGGTCCAGGCTGCGCGCCAGGCTGTTGCCTACCGGGGCCAGGAAACGCTGCTCCCTGGCCAGGCTCTCAGTCAGGGAACGCTGACTGCTCAGGGCCTCGTTGTTGAGCTTGAGACCGTAGGGTGCGAGATATTTCTCCAGTTCTTCGGCGCGCTGCAGCATTTCGGCGCGGGTGGTTCGGTAGGCGTGGTCGGCAAGCTGATTGCGCGAGGAGTAGCTGAAGATATTGGTAAAAAACATCCGCTCGTCGTTGCGATTGGGCTCTACCAGCATCATCGCTGCGGCGGGGTATTCGGTGCGGTACTTGGCCATGCCGACCTGCATTCGCGATTGAATCAGCGCACGGAACGTCTGGCTGAGCACCACCGGCAGGCCGCCACTCATTACTCTTGAGCTGTAGGCCTTGCGCCGCGGGCGGCGGTTCTCCGAGTCGTAAGGAACCAGCGGGTTGATGCCGATCAACAAGTCGGCCTTTTCCTTGAGCGCAACCGAGGCGTGAAGTGTACGACGCAGCGCGCCATCGACGTAGTAACGTCCCTCTATCTCGACCGGCGGGTACAGTCCCGGCAGTGCGGCCGAAGCCTGCACCGCCCTGGAGATCGGGACATGGTCCATTCCCGGTTCCCCGAAGCGCACCGCCTGACCGGAATCGAGCTCCATGGCGACGATTCGCAGGCGTGCTCCGAGCTGGCGAAAGTCGTTGGTCCGCCCTGGCGATGACAGCACGCGTTCAAGAAAAACCTGGATGGTATGGTTGTCAAAAATCCCGGCCGGAATGATTCGGCTGAAGGCTTCCAGGCTCTCCAGGTGGGTGATATGGCCCGGATGGCGGATCAACTCGCGGATCATCTTTCCCACGGCTCCCGGTAGGCCCAGCGCACGCTTGAGATACTCGTCAACGGCCGGGCGCAGGAAGACTTCGGGCTGGAAGCTGAATTCAGCGTCCGATGAACTGGTGAAGATCCGGCACATCTGCGTGGCGGTCAACTGATTGGCCAGGCTGGCGGCGAGAAAGGCTCCGGCGCTGACCCCGACATAAATGTCGAGATCGTGCATTTTCAGCCCGTCAATCGACTCATCCAGCGCCTTGAGCGCGCCGAGTTCATATATGGCGCCCAGCGGGCCGCCGCCGGCGATGGCCAGACCGATAACCGGCCGATGATCCAGCGGAAGACCTGTCGAGGCAGGTGTCAGGCTGAGCATTGCAGGCCCCCTGGCTTGTCGCGGCCACCGGTCCCGGCAACCCTTGGGATCGTTTGGTTCATCACTATATTATAGGGCTCGGATGGACTGTTCACAGGCCGCTTGTTGACTCGCCTGGCAGCGTTCGGTCTGTGCTCTCAGTTGCGGTGGCGTCACGAAGTCAGTCCCGGCCGACTGGCCGCCGATCGGATACATTATTTCCCCCGCCTGATACCTTGAAAGGTAATTAGAATGTCACTTAAAGTTAATGAAAAGGCTACGGATTTCACTCTTGTTGATGATCAAGGGAAGTCATTCAGGCTGTCCGAGCAGACCGAAAAGCGCCTGCTGCTGGTGTTTTATCCTGGGGACAACACTCCCGTGTGCACAAGACAATTGTGCGATTATCGTGACGGCATCGAGGTTTTTGCCGATCTCGGCGTCGAGGTCGTCGGTATCAGCTCTGATGACATCGAGTCGCACCAGCAATTCAGGCAACAGCACGGACTTCCATTCAGGTTGCTCAGCGACCCTGACCTGGAGGTAGCCGATCTTTATGGCTGCCGGGGCATGATGGGCATGAAGCGGGCCGTATTCCTGCTCGATGAAGGCCGCGTGGTTCGCTATGCGCATGTCGAAACGCTGGCGCTGTTCAGGCGCAGCCGGGAAGATTTGATCGAAGTGATACGTGGACTGGACAACTGACCGGGCATGGCGCTGACCGCGGCACAACATCTGTCAGAGGAGATCGAACGCAATCTCGGCCTCGCCGAGCACATCATGGCGCCTGGATTCGATCGGCGGCCGCTTGAACGGCTCCAGGACTGGCAGCGTCATCGTCTGAGCGAAACCTATGCCGATCTGTGGGCCCAGGAGCGGTATCGGCCGGCCTGTCAATTCTTCATCGAGGAGCTTTACGGAGGCCTGGACTTTCTGGAGCGGGATCGCCAGCTGGAGCGTGCTGCGCCGATCATGCGCCGTCTGTTGCCTGACTACCTGTTGCAGGCGATTGCCGACGCGATGAAACTGCAGGCGATCAGTATCGAAATGGATCTGGCGATGTCCGAATGCCTGCAGTCTGTGGAACGTATTGACCAGCCGGCTTATGCCGAGGCTTATCGCACGCTGGGCCACTGGGATCAGCGCGAGGAACAGATTCGACTGTTCGATGAGCTGGGGGAAATACTCGATCGGGCCACCAACCGCCCGATGGTATTCAAGCTCGCGCGGCTGATGCGCGGACCGGCACGGGCGGCCGGTTTCGGCGCACTGCAGGATTTTCTCGAGCATGGCCTGAGCGCTTTCGGTCGGATGGGAAGCGCCGACTATTTTCTGGATACCCTGATTGATCGCGAAACCCGGGCGCTTGAGGCGATGCGCAAAGGTGGTGACTGGCCTTTCGAGCCGTGGATCGGGCACGGTCCGGCCACAGATGGCGTTGTTCAGGAGCTGAAGTGGTCGTCCAGATAGCGGTGAATTTCCTGCTCGACAGCCGGTTTCAGGTAGCTCAAAAAGAAGTTCAGCTCGGCCTGCACATGCAGCTCCTTCTCATCGACGAGAATCTGGCCCGAGACCCCTAGCCGGTCGAAGACGATGGTGTCGTCCTCCCAGTGATAATCGATAGAAAACTTCTCCGCCAGGTCGGCGGCAATGTGATCGGCCTGTTCCTGGGCCTCTTCCAGGGTCAGGTCATGGGAGCGGCGAATGTCGATCTTGGCCATGACGGGATTATAGGGAAACGATAATCAACTGTCTCCAGCAGCTTTCGGGTCAATAAGGTCTTCACCCTGGTAGCCGGGGTTGTTGACCCGCCGAGTGACCTGTTCGGCATCCATGGCAATGTGCTCGGGCGGGCGAACCACGGACTCGGCCTGTTGCGGCTTGCCTTGAAGCCAGATGTCACAGTCTTCGGAATCAAGAATCAGCGGAGCGCGGTGGTGGCCGATCTCCCGCAGCAGCGTGTTCGGTTCGGTGGTCATGATGGCTACCGAGTAGATCGGGGCACCTGACTTCGACTGCTGGCGCTCCCATAGTCCAGCCATGGCGAAAAACGGCTCCGAGGTCGGGAATACTCGCCACGGCTCGCGCGGTTTGGTGCGCTGGTCCCATTCGTAGAACCAGGACATGGGCACCAGGCAGCGCTGGTTGCGGCGCCAGGCGTTGCGAAAGGTCGGTTTGCCGGCAAGCGTTTGCGAGAGCGGCTGGTCGGCCTCGGAGCGGCAGTTGGCCGTGCTGAAGCGCGGCAGTTCTCCCCTGAGCCACGGGGGAATCAGTGGCCAGATCGCCTGAACCTGGTGACGCTTTCCGTCCTTGGCCTGAATTGTGGGTAGCCAGGTCCAGTCCATTTCACCGCCGACCTTGCGCGAGGGGGCAATGTTGAGCTTCCTGATGCCGCCGGAGGGCGGCTCGCCGTCCAGGTTGAAAAAGGACCAGAGCCTGGCCCACGAAAAGTCTAGTCCGCCACGTCCGCACATCCGTTGGAGTATACTAAGACATTCATATTCAAAGCCTCATTCAGCTTGTCTGTGGGCGTTCGTGGCAAGGCGCGCGCTGACGGCTCCGCTCCAGGGCTTTTTCGCTTCGCGAAGCCGCCCTTGCCCTCTCGCCTGCGCTGTCCACGGACGCCCACAGGCAAGCCCGAAGGGAGTCCCTGACACGCTCGCCCGCGGCGTTACGCTTGCTCGACGTAGGCCCACTATGCCTTCGCAATCGTGCCTTGCGGGCGAACGTGTCAGGGACTCTGAATGTGGCTTTGAATATGAATGTCTTAGTAACCCTGCGACTTCCTGACCAAGCCTGCTAGACTAACGCTCTAACCTGCCGAGGTGGCGGAACTGGTAGACGCGCTGGATTTAGGTTCCAGTGGGATATCCCGTGGAGGTTCGAGTCCTCTCCTCGGCACCATCATCTCCGCCCTTGTTTCTCGAATTTCGGCGTGCTGCTTGCCGAGTGAGCATGCGAAGTACCGGGGGGCATCGGGTGGCATCTGACCGCTCACCACCTGCCCGGGTGATCGGCGTGGTCGATTTCTGTGGTTTCCGGTGGGCTCATGCCGGCAAGACCAGCCCAATGCCTCGGGCGAGCCCGATGCTTTCGCCAATGCACTTGGTGGATCGAATAGTCCGGGCTGTTTACGTCGCCTGATTCCGCCACCCGTTCAGGCGGCGATCGCTCAGATTGTTCGACGTCAACTACTTTGTCCGGTCGGCGACAACTAAATTGGCCGGTCGGTGAGTGTTTCTGACTTAAGCTGCTTTTTGTTTCTGTCTCTCCTTTTTTCGATCTGCTTGGGCCCGTTTCCGATAGCTTTCTCCGGTCAGCTCGATGATGTCTGCGTGGTGCACGAGTCGGTCGACAGCGGCCACGGCCATCATGTTGTCTGGGAAGATGCTGTCCCAGGCGCTGAATGGATGATTGGAGGTGATCAGCAGGCTGCCGGACTCATAGCGATGGGCGATCAGCTCGAACAGCACAGAGGTTTCGGCCTCGGTCCGCTGGACGTAGCCGATGTCATCGATGACCAGTAGCCGGTACTTGTCGAGCTTGGCCAGGGCGTCGGCCAGCGACAGAGCCTGCTTGGCCGCCTGAAGCTCCTGGACCAGGCTGGATGCCGAGTAGTACCGGACCCGCAGCCCCTGTTCGATGAGGGCATGACCAACGGCAGCGGCTATGTGGCTTTTACCCAGTCCGGAGGCCCCGAACAGCAACAGGTTGGCGGCCTGATCGATCCAGCGACGGTCACTGGCCAGGGTGTTCAGCCGTTGGCGCTGAGACGGGTCGAGTGTACTCATGTCGAACGTGGCCAGCGTTTTGCCAGCCGGGAGCCGGGCTTCGTGAAGATGGCGCTGCAGACGCCGCTGTTCACGCTCGCTCAGTTCGTATTCACAGAGCGTGGCCAGGGCCTGGCGGAGCGTCCAGCCGTGTTGAGTGGCACGGTCGATGACCTCATCGCAGCAGGCCACCATGGTCGGCAGACGTAGTTGACGCAACAGCATTGGCAGGGTGGCGGCATCAGCCATGACAGGCCTCCCGGATAAGACCGTCGTAGGAGGCCAGCAGATGTTGGGCGGCTACCGGGAGATTAGCCAGCGGTCGAGGCTTGGTTCCGAAGCGGTCCTGCAGTTCAATCAGCGTCGGGTTGTCGCCAGCCGCCAGGGCGGCCCACCACCAGGTTCCGATCGACCTGGACTGATCCTGATCAGCCGCCAACTTCAGCGCGCCGACCACCCGTTTGCAGGCCTCATCCAGGGTCAGCTCAGCCCGCAGTTGCTGATAGATAGCCCGCCAGTTGGCATCGGGCAGGAGCTCATCCCGGAAGGCCAGCCCGGCCAGGGCACGGGGCTTGCGTGCCAACCAGCCGATCACGTGGCGGTAGTCGATGTTCCGGACCCGCGCGCCGTCCGGGCCGGGGCGAAGGCGCTTCAGCGTCATCAGCTCGACGGCGCCATGATGGACGATGAGCCGGTCGTCATACAGGTGGATACGCAGTCGTTCGTTGATCAGTCGGGCCGGTACCGAGTACAACACCCGGCGCAGGCTGAAGGTGCTGGAAGTGGTGACCCGCACGATCACCTCGGTATAGTTGACGCCGGGCCGGAAGGGCAACGCGGCCAGATGCTCACGTTCCGCCCGGATGCGCTTGGCATTGCGCTTGTTGATGCCGGCGGTCACCGAGTCAATGAAGGCTTGGTAGGCTTCGATGCTGTCGAAGTCTGACGAACCTCGCAGGGCCAGGCGCTGCCGAATGCGACGCTTGAGGTGGCCATGCGGCGACTCAATGGCACCGTTCTCATGGCCACGCCCACGGTTGTTGCGCGAGGGCTCGATCCCGTAATGGCGGCACAGCTCCTGGTAGCGTTCGGTCACATCCTCCTGCGCCTGCCGATCCAGGTTCCGATAGGCTGCCGACAGGCTGTCAGTGCGGTGTTCGGCCGGCACTCCGCCGAGTCGCTCCAGGGAGTCTGTGAGTCCTTCAGCCAAGGCCGTGAAGCTCTCGCCGCCCAGCACCACGCGGGCGTGACACCAGCCGCTGAAGGCCAGTCGAAAGTGGTAGAGCAGATGCACCAGCACCACACCACCAATAGTGATCACTACGTCCTTCAGTTGGGTGAAATCCGACAGAGCGCGCTGACCGGGCTGGTGGGTCTGCGGAAACATGACCTCCTTGTCCGGCCCATGCTGGGCTCGCCAGGACTTGACCCGCCGCTGCAGGGTCCGCAGCAGCTGGTCAGGGTAGGCCTCCGGATAGCGCTCTTGGAGCCACTCCAGCAGGGTCAGGGCGTCCAGTGAAGGCTCTGTCGCCAGCCGTTTGGCGATCTCATCCCAGACTGTCTCAAACGGATCCCGGCGTGTCCTCCAATGACGGGGCTTGCGCCCGACTACACCGCCTTCTTGCTCAATCCGACGGCCGGTGCGCTCGGAAATCCCAGCCTTGGCCGCCGCTGCGACCTGGCTCTTGCCTGATGCTCTCTCGTCCATGAATACTTTGACCTGTTGCTTGGTGGCCGCCATCCAGAACCCCTTTCCGGGTCAAGTGAAGTGGCGGCCAAGCTTAGTGGCAACCGGCCAAAATAGTTGTCGTCTACCGGCCAAAGTAATTGTCGTTCAATACCAACCGCTGCTGCAT
>SKQS01000258.1 GCA_007118895.1 Wenzhouxiangella sp. | reverse complement strand
GTACCCGCATCGTGCGTCGTGCTGCCGGTGACATCGACTTTGCCGAAACTTCGCCGGCCAACATTGCTCGCATCGAGCGTGAGGGTCTGGACATGACGGTCGAGTACAGCTTCCCGACCGATGTCGGCCAGTTCGGTGTGCAGGCGGCCTGGAGCCGGATGTGGAAGGCCGAGTCGCAGACCTCTCCGATCGATCCGTCGGTCAACGCGATCAGCCGCAACACCTTCCCGGGCAACCGCACCAGCTGGCGCTTCAACTGGGCGCAGGGTGACTTCCGGGTGTCCTACAGCGGTTACTGGATCGCCTCCACGGCAGCTGCTACCCAGGGCTCGGGTGACAACCTGGTCCTGACCGGCAAGGTGCCGAGCTACGTTCAGCACGACATCAACCTGACCTACTTTGCCCCGTGGAACGGGGAGCTGCAGGTCGGTGTGCGCAACCTGTCTGACCGCGATCCGTCGCTCAACAGCTTCACCGGCGACCTGAGCCGTGCGGCCCAGAGCCTGTATCCGGTGATTGGTCGGGTGCCGTTCGTCAACTACACCCAGCGCTTCTGATCCGGACGAAACAAGTCCGACAGACCATGGCCCGCCTTCGGGCGGGCCATGCCCTCGCTACGGAGTTCGAGATTCTGGTGTTGAGACAAACCGACAGCTAACTCAACCAACTGCTTCGATCATTTTAGACTCTCCCAAGTCAGTCAAGCAGATGCCCCAAAGCGGCCTGGTTCCTCTTTTGGTCGCGACTCGGTTCCGATAGCGACAGCTTGGCTCGGAGATCGACCGATCCTTATCAACGGTGGTCTCCGGGCTTTCTTTTTGGCGCTATCATCACTGTCAGACCTGACCGTGATGGTACTTTCGCAATGGACTTCACCCCCTCTACCCAGGCAAGTCAGCTGCTGAAGCAGCTCGACGCCTTCATGCAAGCCGAGGTCGAGCCGGCCGAGGCTGAAATCCTGGCCGTGATTGCCGAGCGCCACGAGCGCTGGCAGACCGTGCCGGCGATCGAGGCGCTGAAATCCGCAGCGCGCGCGGCCGGACTGTGGAATCTGTTTCTGCCTGATGATCGGCTAGGCGCCGGGCTGAGCAACGTCGACTATGCCCCGCTGGCCGAGCGCATGGGCCGCAGCCTGATCGCACCGGAAATCTTCAACTGCAATGCCCCGGACACCGGCAACATGGAAGTGCTCTATCACTACGGTTCAAGCACACAGCAGCAGCAGTGGCTGAAACCGCTGCTGGCCGGAGACATTCGCTCGGCGTTCTGCATGACCGAGCCGGAGGTTGCTTCCTCGGATGCCACCAACATGCAGGCCACGGCGGTAGTTGAAGGCAACGAAGTCGTCGTCAATGGCCGCAAGTGGTGGTCGACCGGCATCGGCCACCCCGACTGCCGGGTCATCATCTTCATGGGGCTGACCGATCCGCAGGCCGATCGTCACCAGCGACACTCCATGGTGCTGGTGCCGGTAGATGCGCCCGGTGTCAAGATCGAGCGCATGCTGACCGCCATGGGTTTTGATGATGCGCCCTACGGGCACGGCGAGGTGAGCTTCACCGATGTGCGCCTGCCGGCGGACTCGATCATCGCCGGTCCCGGCCGTGGCTTCGAGATTGCCCAGGGTCGGCTCGGACCGGGGCGCATTCACCACTGCATGCGCCTGATCGGGCTGACCGAGCGATCGCTGGAGCTGGCCTGTCGGCGCTCGCTTCAGCGTGAGGCCTTCGGGCGACCGTTGGCCAAGCTGGGCGGCAATGGCGAGCGTATCGCCGAGGCCCGAATCGCCATCGAGCAGGCCCGACTGCTGGTGCTCAGGGCGGCCTGGATGCTGGACCAGCACGGCGTGATGCAGGCGATGAGCGAGGTATCGCAGATCAAGGTGGCAGTGCCGGCCATGGCCCAGCGAGTGATCGACATGGCGATCCAGCTGCACGGCGGTGCGGGCTTGAGTGAAGACTTTCCGCTGGCCGCTGCCTGGACCGCAGCGCGGGCGCTCAGACTGGCCGACGGGCCTGACGAGGTCCATCGCGCGCTGGTCGCGCGTTTCGAGCTGGCGCGCTATCGCTGAACCGGCGGCAATGAGTATCGCCTTGATCCCGCTCGCGCTATGATGTCGCAATGAGCGCAGGGATGAAACCGGAGCCGGCTATCGAGCAGGAAGTAACCCGCTTGCTTGACGAAATCCGAAGTACGCCGGATCTGTTCGACCGTCTGATCCCGCTGGTTTACGAGGATCTCAAGCGAATCGGCAGCGCCCAGCGTCGGCGGCTGGGCGGGGGGTCGACCCTGCAGACCACGGCGCTGGTGCACGAGGCATTTCTCAAGCTGCGCGGGCATGCCGACAGCGGCATAGAGAACCGGCTGCACCTGCAGCGCCTGGCCGCCATGGTGATGCGCCAGCTGATTCTTGATTATGCCCGCAAGCAGCTGGCCGACAAGCGCGGCGGTGGCCAGGCCGCCCAGGAGCTCAACAACGAGCTCCACGGCCGTCGAGACGATGATGCCGATGTTGTCTTCGCCGTTGAGGAGGCGCTGACGATGATTGCCGAGACCGATGAGCGTATGGCGGAAATTCTCGCCGCCAAGCTGTTTGCCGGTTATACCAATGATGAAATCGGCGCCATGCTGGACCTGTCGGGACGCACCGTCAGCAGGGAGTTGCGACGCGGTCGAGCCTGGCTGAAGGTCGAATTGGCCGACTTTGCAGCGGAGGGTCCATAGTGCCGGGATCGAAGCTGATCGATCAGCCTCGCCAGCTGCGCGATGAGGATCGCTTCGACGTCGAGGCGGTAGACCAATGGCTGAAGGCACGGATCGACGGGCTGGATGGACTGCCCGAAGTGCGACAGTTTTCCAGGGGTGCTTCCAATCTGACCTATCTGCTGGCTTATCCGGGTCGCGAACTGATTCTGCGCCGTCCGCCACCCGGGACCAAGGCCCGCTCGGCCCATGACATGGTTCGCGAGCACGACCTGCAGCAGGCGCTACGTCCGGTCTTCCCACACGTGCCGAAAATGCTCGCGCTGTGCACCGACCAGAAGGTGCTTGGCTGCGACTTCTACGTCATGGAAAGAGTCGAGGGCATCATTCTCAGGGCCAACCTGCCTTCCGGCCTGGAACTGTCACGCGATGAAGTCGACACTCTGTGCCGTAATGCCATTGATCGTCTGATAGAGCTGCACCAGGTTGATGTGGCGGCAGCCGGCCTGTCCAGGCTGGGCAAAGGCCGAGGCTACATCGAGCGCCAGATTTCCGGCTGGTCGTCACGCTTCGAGAAGGCCGGCACCTGGAACGTGCTCAAGGGCCGCTCGGTAATGCGCTGGCTGGCCGAAAACCAGCCCGAGGAGCTGGGGCCATGCCTGATCCACGGCGATTATCGTTTCGACAACCTGGTGCTCGATCCCGACGATCCATTGAAAATCATCGCGGTGCTGGACTGGGAGCTGGCCACGGTGGGCGATCCGCTGATGGATCTGGGCAACGCCATGGCCTACTGGGTGCAGGCCGACGATGATGGCTATTTCCGCGGTTTTCGGCGCCAGCCCACTCACCTGCCGGGGATGTTCACCCGCCGGCAGGTGGTCGACTATTACTGCCGGCGCATGGGCTTGAGCGCCGATAACTGGCCGTTCTACGAGGTCTATGGCCTGTTCCGGCTGGCCGTGATCGCCCAGCAGATCTACTACCGCTACCATCACCGCCAGACCCGCAACCCTGCCTTCCGCGGCTTCTGGATTGCAGTCAACTACCTGCTGTGGCGCTGTCGCCGGATCATCCGCAATGCCGGTTGATCACTCGAAGCGGTCGCTGAAGATCAGGTCCGCAGCGGCTGCCGACCAGGCGCCGGCGGTATAGACCGGCGCCGATCCGGCCCATGGCTCGACGCCGCGCTGATAGCCGCCCAGATCGAGCGGATTGCCGAGCATGCTGTTATCGCAGGCTACCGCCGGGCTGTCCAATGGCACCCGGTAGTCGCCGTTGGCGGCGTCCACGAACATCGGGTCATCATCGGTAACCTGGTTGATCGATGCCGGGTTCTCGTCGATCACTTCATCAGCATCGTGGACCACCAGGCAGTCGGCCAGCGCCAGGGTGGCGGGGTCGGAAAAGCTGAACATCTCAATCTGGGGCGCCGACTCGGGCTGCCACAGGATGCTTGAGTACAGGTTGAGGGTGGCCGGCCCCTCCAATGAAAAGAAGATGTTGCCGAGAGAACCGGGCGAGCTGTTGCCGACCAGCGTAGACCAGCCCATATTGACCACCGAGTCCGAACGCAGGTGGAACAATCCCCAGGCCTGGTTGCCGGCGATCAGCACCGAATCCAGGGTCAGCGTGGCCAAGTCCGGATTGGAATGAACCCGAAACAGCTCGGCGCTGCCGGAAGGTGCACTGTTGTCGGCGATGATGGTGCGCTCGATGATCGCATCTCGCGGCCCGTCCGAGGCGGCAATCAACTCCAGTGCCAGCACAGTGGAAATCCCGTTCGATTCGCTCTTGAAGTTCCCGGAGATCCGCGAGCAGCCGCCCAGGCCCCACTCAGGACTGCAGCTACCGTCGGGCGAGTGAGTCATGGTCAGGTCGCTATTGAGGAGTCGCACCCCGTTGGAGGCCCGAGAGCTGTTGTCGATCAGCCAGACATCGGTCAGCTCGATCGAACTGCGGATGGATGCGCGCAATTGAGCGGAGCTGCCATCGCTGGTGTTGTTGGCAATGAACACCGGCTGATCCGGGGGCGAATGGGCCCGGTTGCCGGCGTCGATCTTCAGGGTTGAGTCCGTCGTCAGCCCGATGATGTCGCTTTGCCCTGGGGCGAAATCAGTGGCGTGATTGCGCTGTATGCCCTGGTCAGGGCCGCTGGCGTGGATCAAGGAGCCTCTGAATAACTCTGCGCGGAGCGCGTTTCAGTCTCAAAAGCCGCAGATCGTGCGGTGCGACCCGAGTGACAGTAGCCGTCGCTACGGCCGAGGGGCGCAACGTGCGAGATGCGGC
>SKQS01000219.1 GCA_007118895.1 Wenzhouxiangella sp. | reverse complement strand
GGATACAACTCGATGCGGTCGAGCCACTCGGGCAGAAACTCCGCGGCGAACCCGCATGCACGCTGAAAATGGCGATTATTGTCGACCCTCACCTTGTCGATATCGGCTCCCATCAGGTCACGCAGGGCTCTGATCGGCAGCGCAAGATCCTCGTAGACGCATTCACCTGGCTCGGCAGTCGCCATACGCGCCTGGATCGACTCCCACTGGCGTCTCAGGTAGTCCAGATCACGAACCAGCGCCTCGCGCTGTACGCCTTCGGCATTGGTGCGCAGAATGAAGCCGGAAGCGTTATCTTCTCCAATGCATTCAAGCAGCAGATCGCGCAGCCGCTGTCGTTCTGTTTCAGACTCGATACGCAGCGAGACGCCGATGTTGGCCACCTCCGGCAGCAGCACGAGGTAGCGCGAGGGAATCGAAAGCTGAGTGGTCAGCCTCGCCCCCTTGGTGCCGATCGGATCCTTGATGACCTGAACCAGCACCTTCTGGCCCTGGCGGACCAGTTCCGAGATCGCGGGCACCGGGGTCGGCTCCTCTCCATCGACCAGCTCGGGCTGACGCGGGCAGATGTCGGAGGCATGGAGAAAAGCGGTGCGATCCAGGCCAATATGTACGAAAGCGGCCTGCATGCCCGGCAATACGCGCTCAACCCGGCCCATGTAGATGTTGCCGCAGTAGCTCAGGTCGTCATTACGTTCCAGGTACAGCTCCTGGAGCTGGCCTGACTCGACAACCGCCACCCGGCACTCCGAGGGCGTCACGTTGATCAGGATCTCGTCGCTCAAGCGCTGGTCTCCGAAAAAGTCATGATTGAGACACCGTCACATTCCGAAGGGTCACTACGGCACGCGTTGGCGGCCAAGAATATCACTCTGCCCAGTCGGGCAGCAGCGCAGCAGCTCGCAGCAATTTCGCGGTGGAGAACAGGTCCAGGCCCATCACGCCCGAATAGCTGCCGGACAAATGCCTGATCCAGGCGGCTGCCTGTCCCTGTATGGCATAGGCACCGGCCTTGTCCATCGGCTCGCCGCTGGCCAAGTAGCGATCAATCCAGGCGCCGGGCAACTCGGCAAAGTGCACCTGGCTTGTACTGATGGCCATTTCAGGTGCGCTTTCCGGCATCAGCAGGGCCGCAGCGGTATGAACCTGGTGCACCCGACCGGACAGACGGGCAAGCATGGTTCTGGCCTGGTCAGGCGAGGCGGGCTTGCCCAGACACTCATCATCGATCGCTACCACCGTGTCGGCGGCAAGTACCGGAGACTGTCGGCAGCTGCTTGCCACCGCCACGGCCTTTTCTGCAGCCAGTCGCTCGGCAAAACGGCAGGGAGACTCATCAGGCCGACGAATCTCGTCGATACCGGCGACAACGACTGCGAAATCATCGACCAGCATCGCCAGCAGTTCGCGACGTCGCGGTGAAGCTGACCCCAGCACCAGGACAGGCGGGCGAGTGCTCATCGCTCAGGCGCGGTGGTAGGGGTGGTTGGTCAGGATGGTCCAGGCCCGGTACAGCTGTTCGGCCACAACCACCCGAACCAGCATGTGAGGGAGGGTCAGCGGACCAAGCGACCAGCGCTGGTCGCAGCCGGTGATCAGCGCATCGGACAGGCCGGTGGCTCCACCGATGTAGAAACAGACTGGACGGCCGTTTTGCTGCCAGCCCTCAAGTTCCCGGGCCAGCCGGGCCGTGGACCAGCCTTTGGCATCGGGATCAAGAGCTATGCGATGCGCGGCAGGGGTCTTGGCAAGCAGCATTTCCGATTCCCTGTCAGTGGCCTGCCGACCGGCAAGCCTGGCCGCCGATGGGATCTCGATCAGGCGCATCGACAGGTGAGGCGGCATGCGTCGGCGGTAGGACTCCCAGCCCTCGGCAATCCACGCCGGCATGCGCTGTCCCACGGCGGCAACGATCAATTCCATGATCGCAGGCCTAAGCCCGGACTATTCATGACCCGGACGTAGCGAGACGGCTCCAGGTCCCGTAGATGGGGCGTTTCGCGACCGAGCGAACCGGAAGCGTAGCCACCCCTACGGTGAGGATTCGCGACCGAGCGAAACGTCGCAGATGCGGGGCCTGGAGTCGTCGCAGTAGGCCGGGTCATGAATAGTCCGGGCTAAGGGCTCGCTCAGCCCAAGGGACTGAGCGCCGAGCGGGTCGGTGGCGGCGTGGACCAGAGCTTTTCGAGATTGTAGTGAGCGCGCGTCTGCGGCAGCATGAGGTGGACGATGACATCACTGAGATCAACCAGCACCCATTCGCCATCGGATTCACCCTCGATGCCCAGCGGTTTGCGCCCCTGTTCGCGCACCTTGCGGTCCAGGCGTTGAGCCATGGCCCTGACCTGGCGCGAAGAGCTGCCGCTGGCAACAATCATGAAATCGGCAAAAGTGGCATGCTCGCGGAGATCGAGAACCTCGATGGCCTCGGCCTTGGCGTCTTCGAGCACGGTCACGACGAGATCCCGCAGTTCCCCGGGGTCGGGATGGATGGTATCGGTCAAGTATTCCTTGGTCACGCTATGGGCTTGACCGATATTCTAACCGCACACCGCGAGGGAATCACTCATCAGCTTGATGGTCGCGGTACAGGCCGTGCTTGTGAATGTAGGCCAGCACCGACTCGGGCAGCAGGAAGCGGGGGTTGCGACCGCGAGCCAGCTGCCGGCGAATATCGGTGGAGGAAATGGCCAGCCGGGTAATTTCCATCTGTCGGACCAGCCCGGCCGGAGCGCTCATCAGCGCTGAGTTGGTACGTACACGGCGCTTGTGAATCTGCTCGGCCACCATGGCCGGATAGCGCGGTCGGCTGCGGGGGCGGGTCATGATCAGCAGATGAGCCAGCTCGAACAACTCGCCCCAGTGATACCAGGCTTCCAGTTGATTGGCGGCGTCCTGGCCCAGGCAGAGGATCAGCGGACGTTCGGCATTCTCGGCACGCAGAGAACGCAGGGTATCGACCATGTAGGAGGGGCCGCGACGACGGACCTCTCGGTCATCGACAGCAAGATCCGGCCACGGAGTCAGCGCCAGCTCCAGCATGGCCAGGCGATGGCGGGCCAGGGCCATGGTGGTATCTCGATGCGGCGGGGTGCCGGCCGGCACCAGCCGAAAATCAACCTGGCCGAGCGCTTCGGCGACTTCCGCCGCGGCTCTGAGATGACCATAATGGACCGGATCGAAGGTACCGCCGAAAATCGCCGTGGCGACAGTCATGACGCCAACCGTGCTGGCTGATCGGCTGCCAGGGCAACGCACAGCCGCTCAAGAGCCAGCCAGAAATTGCCCTCGGCCTGCCCCTTGGCCATCAGGTCAAGCCTGGACAGCGCGGCAAAGGCATCACCCAGGCGGGTTGAATCAAAGCGGCTGGCAGCGGCTGAAACCGCCGGCTGACGACCCTGCCAGACCCTCAACTCGGCGAACGCCTGCTGGGCCGGCATGCGACGCGCCAGCTGTCTGAACCGGTCGACCGTCACCAGCTCCGAGGCCAGCGCGAATACGATGGCAGGCTGCGCCACCCCGGCACCGCGCAGCATGCGAATGCAGCGCAGGGCAGCGCCTGCCCGCCCAAGCAAAACCAGCTCGACCAGCCTGAAAGAATCGAAGCGGGCGCTGTCGGCGACTGCCTGACGAACGGCCTCCAGATTCACCGGGTTGGCTCCGAACAGCAACTTGAGTCGTTCAACTTCCTGGGCAGCAGCCAGCAGGTTGCCTTCCAGCCGCTGGGCGAGAAAGTCGATGACCGCACGATCGGCGCTCAAGCCACGGCTTTTCATTCTCATGGCCAGCCACTGCGGCAGGCGTTCGGACTTGACCCGCCAGCACGGCACGTACACCCCGGCTTGCTCCAGGTCCCTGAACCAGGCCGTTTTTTCGCTTTTCAGTTCCCAGGCATCACACTTGATCAGCAGCAGATCATCGCCACCACGGGCCACCCACTCACGCAAGGCTGCTGCGCCCTGGCGACCGGGCTTGCCGTTGGCGATGCGCACCTCGACCAGACGACGGGTGGCGAACAGGCTGGCGGTTTCAGTCGCCGCGTCCAGTCCTTGCCAGTCAAACCGGGCATCGGCTTCCAGCACCTTGCGTTCGCCAATCTCGTTGCGCCGCGCTGCCTGTCGGATGGCGTCGCAGGATTCCTCGATCAGCAGCGGTTCCTGGCCTGCCACCAGGTAGACAGGCGCCAGCCGGTCGGCCAGCTGCGCCGCCAGCTTTTCCGGAAACAATCTCACCGGCGGCCAGCTGCTTCCAGTCGCCTCATCAGCTGGCCGGCCATGGCCTGGCGCAGATCGGCACGCAGGAACTCCTCTTCCCGGGTAGCAGCGAGAA
Source organism: Wenzhouxiangella sp. (assembly GCA_007118895.1). Lineage (GTDB taxonomy): Bacteria > Pseudomonadota > Gammaproteobacteria > Xanthomonadales > Wenzhouxiangellaceae > SKQS01. The sequence continues at coordinate 12,226 of SKQS01000219.1, read as the reverse complement.
TTTCGAGCTCGTCGAAACTGTAGTCGCGGGTCATGCGCAGCTGTTCCCGCGGAATCAGAATTTCGCCCTGGGCGTCGCGAAGCTCGAAATCCAGCTCGAAGACCAGCAGGAATTCGCGCACCCGGGCACTGGCGGACAGGGTCAGGGTTTCCCGGCGCATCCGCTCGCCGACGACGAGCAGCGTGGCGGCTTTTTCCTCAGGACGCTCGAGCACCTGCACGCCGTTGGCCCTGAGCCGCTGTGCCAGCTCGCGCACGAACGGGCTGGTAGGGTCGGCAGCCAGGTGGGTGCGCTGCATCTCGACCGGCAGGCGCGCCTCGCCGCGCAGCTGAAAGCCGCAGCCGGCCGTCAGCAAAGTGGTCACAACCAGTGAAAGAATCAGTGCCTTCATCCGACGACGATGTTGACCAGCTTGTCGGGCACGACAATGACCTTGCGTACTGGCTTGCCAGACACGAATCGGGCCACGTTATCTTCGGCCAGTGCCAGATCGGTCAGCCGTTCACGGCTCGATCCGGGCTCGGTATCGAGTCGGGCTCGCACCTTGCCGTTGACCTGAACGACCACGGTCACCGCATCCCGGATCAAGGCCGCCGGGTCGACTTCAGGCCAGCCGGCGGCGAACACCGACCCCTGGTGACCGAGGTCGGCCCACAGCACTTCGGCAATATGCGGGGTCACCGGAGCGATCAGCCGCACCACGGTTTCCCAGGCCTCCTGGCACAGCGCCCTGTCATTGTCATCGGCCGGCTTGAATCGCTGCAGCTCGTTGGAAAGCTCCATCACCGCCGCGATGGCAGTATTGAACGTATAGCGCCGGCCGAAGTCATCGCCAACCTTGGCTATGGTTTCATGCAGCCGGCGCCTGAGTTCGCGTCCACCTGCGGCCAGCTTGCCGCCGTCAGGGCGCGCACCAGGCATGGCGCCGGCCAGCGCATGAGAGCGGCAATGCTGCCACAATCGGCGCAGAAAGCGCCACGCGCCCTCGACACCGGCATCCGACCATTCCAGCGACTGCTCCGGCGGTGCGGCAAACATCGAAAACAGCCGGACCGTGTCGGCGCCGTAGTGCTCGATCAGGCTTTGCGGGTCGACGCCGTTGTTCTTGGACTTGGCCATCTTTTCGATGCCGCCGGCCAGGACCGGGTTGCCGTCACTGCGCAGCACCGCGCCAATCATCCGACCCTTGTCGTCGCGCTCTATATCGACATCGGCCGGGTTGTACCAGGTGCGGCGTCCGGCCTCGTCCTCGCGGTAAAAGGTCTCGGCCAGCACCATGCCCTGGGTCAGCAGGCGGGCGAACGGCTCGTCGTGGTTGACCAGGCCGAGATCGCGCATTGCCTTGGTCCAGAATCGGGCGTAAAGCAGGTGCAGAATGGCGTGCTCGATGCCGCCGATATACTGATCGACCGGCATCCAGTCATCGGTGCGCTGATCGACCATGGCCTTGTCGTTGTCGGCGCAGGGGTAGCGCATGAAATACCACGACGAGTCGACGAAGGTATCCATGGTGTCGGTCTCGCGCCGGGCCGGCCGACCGCAGCTCGGACAGCTGCAATCGACAAACTCGGGGGTGCGCGCCAGCGGGTTGCCGGCACCGTCTGGCACCAGGTCTTCGGGCAAACGCACCGGCAGATCCTCATCCGGTACTGGCACATCACCGCAATGCTCGCAGTGAATGATGGGGATTGGACAGCCCCAGTAGCGCTGGCGCGAGATTCCCCAGTCACGCAGCCGGAACTGAACCCGGGCACGGCCGGCATCCTGCCGCTCGAGATCGGCCACGATCGCTTCGAATCCCTGCTCGCAGCTCAGACCATCATGGGGGCCGGAGTTGACCAGTCGGCCGTCGCGGCCGGCATAGTCCTCATGCCACTTTGTAGCGTCGTAGGGCTGGTCGTCAGGCCGGGTGATGACCTGCACGATCGGCAGCTCGTACTTGCGGGCAAATTCAAAATCGCGCTCATCGTGCCCGGGCACCGCCATGATCGCGCCCTCGCCGTAGCCCATCAGCACGTAGTTGGCCACCCAGACCGGCAGCTCGGCGCCGGTCAGCGGATGGATCGCCCGCAGACCGGTATCCATGCCGAGTTTCTCCTGGGTGGCGATTTCGGCCTCGGAGACCCCGCCATGCTGACAGGCCGCAATGAATTCGGCCAGCGCCGGGTTGTCCCGGGCAGCCTCACGGGCCAGCGGATGCTCGGCAGCCACCGCCATGTAGGTTGCCCCCATCAGGGTATCGGGACGGGTGGTGAATACCTTGATGATGTGCTGACCACAGGCAAAGGAGATCTCGGCACCCTCACTGCGGCCGATCCAGTTGGCCTGCATGGTGCGAACGCGCTCCGGCCACTCGTCGAGCTGTGCCAGGCTGTCGAGCAGTTCCTGGGCGTAGTCTGTGATGCGCAGGTAATACATCGGGATTTCGCGCTTTTCCACCACCGCCCCGGTGCGCCAGCCGCGACCGTCTATGACCTGCTCATTGGCCAGCACGGTCTGGTCGACCGGATCCCAGTTGACCACGCCAGTCTTCTTGTAGGCGATGCCCTGTTCCAGCAGCCTCAGGAAAAGCCACTGGTTCCAGCGATAGTATTCAGGTTCGCAGGTGGCCAGCTCGCGGTCCCAGTCGATCGCAAAGCCCAGCGCCTTGAGCTGGCTGCGCATGTGGTCGATATTGTTGCGGGTCCACTCGGCCGGCGGCACGCCGTTGGCCATCGCCGCATTCTCGGCCGGCAGCCCGAAGGCATCCCAGCCCATCGGCTGCAGCACCGCCCGACCGCGCATTGCGTGATAGCGCGAGATCACGTCGCCAATGGTGTAGTTGCGCATGTGCCCCATGTGCAGCTTGCCCGACGGGTAGGGAAACATGCTCAGGCAATAGAATCGGTCGGCGCTGTCTCCCGAGCGGGAAAACCCCGGCTCGGAAGACCAGCGCTGCTGTACCTGGCGCTCGATTTCGCGCGGATTGTAGGGCTCGATCACGGTTGGCCGATTCAGCTGTCGTGGCTATCTTCGCTATCGTCGGCGGCCGCATCGTCATCCAGTTCGCCCCAGCGCTTCTTGAGCTCCTCCCAGGCCGACTCGGCCGCAGCCGCGGCATCCTCGGCTGAATCGGCGCCAAATTCGCGCGCCTCGCCCAAGGCTGCTTCGGCCTGCTCCAGCGCGCGCGCGGCGCCAGTGCGTGCCCGCTCGGCCACTTCCTCACCTCCCTCGCGCGCCTGTTCCAGGGCCCAGTCCAGTCGCTGCTGTGCACCGGCAATCAGCTCTTCGGCTCGCGACCACATGCGCTCGACGTTGGCATCATGATCAACCTGTTCGTCGTTTTCCAGTAATTGTTCGATGTCCTGCTCGGCCTCTTCGGCCGCCTCCATGGCATCGTCGAAAATCTGCTCGGCCTCTTCCGTTACCTCTTCAACCACCTCCTCGACTTCGTAATCGTCGACAGCGTCATGGTCGTGGTCGTCATCTCGCTGGCAGCCGGTCAGAACCAGAGCTGCAAACATCACCGAAAAAATCAGATAACGCATGGTGCTTCTCCTTGGGGAATGGTGAAACAGTGACTGTAAGCGACCGCAGTCGGCGCCTGGCCCGGTTGGGCCGAAGCCGGGGCTCCCGTCGCCTGCCACCAGTTTAGCCGAAGGCTGGAGCCAATGCGCTCAATCGTGCTGAAATCGGCGAATGAAGTCGAGCAGCGGGCCAGCCGATGGATCCGGGCTGGTTTCTCCACGATCGAGGCTGGCGGCGAATCGGCCGGCAACCCTTTTCCCCTCTTCCACTCCCCACTGATCGAAGGCATTGATTTGCCAGAAGTGAGCGAGAGCGAAAACACAGTGTTCCAGGCTGGCCAGAAGCCAGCCCAGACGGTCAGGTTCAAGCTTATCGAGCAGGAGGACAGCAGCTGGACGCTGACCCGGCAATCGGGCGTGAGGCGGTCCATCCGGCCGGCCACGCGCCAGAACGCTGGCCTGACCGAGCAGGTGAGCGAGCTGTACTCGGTGCCAGTCGGGGCGGCCATGGTCGCAGCGAGCAGTGCCGATCAACAGCAGCGGATGGGTATCGGTGCCCTGGTGCAATGCCTGGAACAGACTGTGCTGCAAGTCTGTCCCGCGCCCGCCAAACAACAGTGGCGAGGTCTGGCTGGCGACCGGATCTCCGGCCACGGTGACCGATTTGCCCAGACTTTCTGTCACCAGTTGCTGCAGATGATCGGCCAGCAGGCCCAATCGCGGCTCGTAGCTGACCACGCCGAGGGCGGGCAGTCCGGCCTGGCAGCGCAGAAAATCAATTGCCACGGCCAGCATGATGGCCAGACCCTGCTGGCGCCCAGGCCCGGCGAATTCGGCATCGGCGCGGGCGGCACCAGCGAGCAGGTTGACAAAGCGGGAAGGCCCGATCACGGCGGCCGCACTCAGGCCAACTGCCGACCACAGCGAAAAGCGCCCGCCGACCCATGCCGGCAGGTCCATGATCGCCTGGTCGGAGAACCCGAATTCGGCGGCGCGCCGATGCTGGCTTGTCACCGCCCAGCTGCGTTTTGACCAGTCCGGACCCAGCCAGTCACGGAAAGCCCTGGCCTGGGTCAGAGTCTCTTCGGTACCAAAGGATTTCGATGCCACCACCATGGCCGTGGTCATCGGATTCAACCGACCGGTCAGGCGGTCAAAGCGTCGTCCATCTAAAGTGGAAATCCAGTGCACGCGCACGGCACTGTCACCGGAGTCGAGCGCATCGGCAATCAGCCTCGGCCCCAGGTCCGAACCGCCGATTCCGATATGCAGCACATCCCGAACGCCGGCAGCTCCGGAATGCAGCGAGTCGGCAACCGCAAGAAAACGCCGGCGGGCAGTGCTTGCACGTTCGACGGCAGCGCCGGGCAGCTCAACGTCGCCGTCCAGCGACCTGAGCGCCATATGCAGGGCCGGCCGATCTTCCGAGTGGTTGACGACATTGCCTGCAAACAGGTCTCTGACCGCTCGTTCCAGTTCGATTGTGGACCGCCGCCTGGTTAAATCGGCGAAGTGCGCGCTACTGATCGGAAGCCGGCTCAGGTCGAGCAGCCAGTCATTGCCCCCTCGGCACATTTCCCGCTGCCGATCCGGTTCGTGGTCGAGCAGATCGGATAGCGGTTTCATTGTTGTAACTTTACAACAAAGTGCTCAGGCTGCCTGCACCGGGATGGCGTCAGCCGTGCGCGAGATGCGATTGTTTTCGTCGGGATAGACCAACCGGGGCTGGTGAGCCGCGGCAGCAGCCTGATCAAGCCGACCATAAGCGGCGATGATGATCAGGTCACCGGGGCTGGCCTTGTGCGCGGCAGCACCGTTGACGCTGATCACGCCACTGTCGCGCTCGGCCCGAATGGCGTAGGTAACGAACCGCTCACCATTGGCGATGTTGTAGATATGTATTTGTTCGTACTCGAGAATTCCGGCCGCTTCCAGCAGCGCCTCGTCGATCGCGCAGGAGCCTTCATAGTCCAGTTCGACCCGGGTCACGGTGGCCCGATGGATCTTGGCCTTGAGCATGGTCACTTGCATGACGTCAGCATTCCAGTTTCAATCTGAGTGGCAAAAAAAAACCCCTCCCCGGTTAGGGGGAGAGGTAATAGTCGGAGTGATGTACCTCGCTTCGCGCCCTGGTAACCTTGGTGTATCGTTGCAAATTCGCCAAGATTGGTTGTAAGTCTACCACAACATTTGCGTTCATGCCAAGCCCTTTCGGAAAGCTCACTGGCGATCGCCGATCAGCTACCTGGCTGCGCCTTGGGCCGGGTCAGACCGGGCACGACAACCTTGGCATTTAAGACCCCGCTACGGTCACGAGGTTCCCACGGTACCGCGCGGCTGAACAGCCAGGTTGTCGATCAGCCGGGTCGAGCCCAGGCGAGCCGCCACCAGCAGTCGCATCGGCCGCCGGGGATCCGGACCGGCGAGGGTTTCGGCATCGCACAGCGCCAGGTAATCGACGTCAAAACCAGCGGTCGCGAGCTCGGCCAGGCCTTCAGTTTGCACTGCCGTCCAGTCCTGACCGGCGTCCAGGCGTGCAACGCACTGGCTGAGTACGCGATGAAGCAGTGGCGCCTGGCGGCGCTGGCCCGAATCCAGGTAGCCGTTGCGTGAACTCATTGCCAGGCCGTCAGTTTCGCGCACCGTCGGCAGCGCCTTGATCCGCACCGAAAGCGACAGGTCGTTCACCATGTGTTCGATGATCCGCAACTGCTGAAAATCCTTTTCTCCGAAAAAAGCCATGTCGGGACCAACCTGGTTGAACAGTCGCAGCACCACACTGGCTACGCCATCAAAGTGACCGGGGCGGGCGTCTCCGCACAGAATATTTCCCAGCTCTGCCGGAACACTTACCCCGAAACCCTGGCCAGGGCCCAGTGGGTACATCGTCGCCACGCTCGGCGCCCATACCAGGTCGCAGCCCGATCCGGTCAACTGCGCAAGATCGTGTTCAAGCGTGCGTGGATACCGTGCGAAGTCCTCGTTCGGGCCGAACTGGGTGGGGTTGACGAAGATGCTGACGATGACATGCCGCACCGAGGCCGCTGCCGAGCGCACCAGGCCCAAATGCCCCTCATGCAGGTTACCCATGGTCGGCACCAGGCCGACCGAACTGCCGACCGAGCGCCAGGCGTGCAGTCGATCAGCCAGTACTGCCGGATCGGAAACAACGACCGGTGGTCTCATGAATAGACGTGCTCGCGACCTGGGAACTTGCGCTCGCGAACGGCATCGACGTAGGCTGACAGTGCCTCCTGGACACTGTCGCAGCCGCACAGAAAGTCTGCGACGAACCGGGGTCGGGGCGGTATGCTGATGCCGAGCACGTCGTACAGCACCAGCACCTGGCCATCAACCTCCGCGCCGGCACCGATACCAATGACAGGAATTTCCAGGGCAGACGAGAGCATGGCGCCAACCGACTCGGGCACACATTCGACGACCAGCAGACCGGCCCCGGCCTGCTGCAGTCGCTCGGCATCGGCCAGCAGCGCTTCGGCGACTCGCTGATCGCGGGCCTGCACCCGATAACCGCCAAGCTGATGCACATGCTGGGGCGTCAATCCCAGGTGGGCGCAAACCGGAATCCCGTGTTCGACCAGTTCGGCCACTCGGTCGATCACCGGACCGGCACCCTCGAGCTTGACCATTTCCGCGCCGGCACGCATCAGCGTGCCTGCCGCTGCCATCGTCGTCGTGCGGTCGTGATAGGACAGAAACGGCATGTCGGCAATCAGCAGCGCCCGCGACAGGCCCCGACCAACGGCCTCGACATGGTAGGCAATGTCATCGACGCTGACCCTCAGGGTCGAATCATGCCCCTGGATCACGTTGCCCAGTGAGTCACCGACCAGCACGCAGTCACAACCGGCCTGGTCGACCAGTCGGGCGAAGCTGGCATCATAGGCCGTCAGCATGGTAATGAGTGAAGCCTCGACCTTGAAGCGCTTCAGGTCGGGTACCGTCACCTTGTCAGTCCTGTGGTTCATCGATGACTCCATTCGGAAACGGGGGTTGGCCGGCTATCGAGCGGGTCGTATGCCCTTAACGATATTGTAGCTTCACCGACTCCATGACCCGCACCGATGCCTTTTCGCTGGCCGGAAGGGCCGAAAGCAGCGCATCGACCCGACCCTTGCCCGGAACCTCCAGCTGTGGTGCCAGGCTGGCCAGCGGCAGCAGCACGAAGGCGCGCTGATGCAGGCGCGGGTGCGGCAGGGTCAGCTCCGGGCCATCGCACTGCTGGTCGCCGAAAACCAGCAAGTCCAGATCCAGCGTCCTCGGACCCCAGCGCACCAGACGACGGCGACCCTGGCGGTTCTCGATGGCCTGCAGATGGTCAAGCAGGGTTCTGGCATCCAGTGCTGTATCCAGCGAAGCCACCGCGTTGACGAAATCCGGTTGCTCAACGCCCCCCCAGGGCGCACTCCGATAAGCCTGCGATACGTCAACCAGGCGACTACCAGGCAGGTCGTCGATTGCCTTCAACCCCGCCTGGATCTGCTCGAACGGTCGGTGCTGATTGCTGCCCAGCCCGATCCATGCCAAGGTCACGCCCGGGCCCCGGCCCTGACATCGGACTGGCCTTCACGACGTTTGTCCTTGCCCCTGCCCTTGCCCTTGCCGTGGATCATGCGCTGGCGCTGCGCCTCATCGACTTCCTGGATTCGGGTCCACCATTCAGCCAGCTCAGCCAGCTCGGGCTGTTCGGCAGCCCGCAACAGCAAAAAGTCATAGGCCGCGCGGAAACGGCGTTCGCGCATCAGACGCAGCACCCGCTTGCCCCTGCGGCGTTCAAAGCGCGGCTGAAAGCACCAGATTTCCTTGCTCATGGCGCCGAATCGTCGCGGAATGGCCACATGCCGCGCCTGTTCACTCAAGGCCGCTTCCCCCGCCCGACCAAGCGCGTCGACCGGCGGCACACCGTCGGCTATCAACTGTCTGGCCAGAGTCTGGACCTGAGGCCACAGCAGTGCCGCAAACAGAAAGCCCGGCGTGACCGGCTTGTTCTCGGCAACCCGGGCATCGGTATTGATCAGCGCCTGCCGAACCAGTGGCGGCGGATCGTCCGGGTCAGCCATGGCCGCCGGGAACAGCTGTTCCCAGAGACGAAAGCGCACCAGGGCCTGGAAGGTCTCCCAGGCATGGCCGCCCAGAAACAGCTTGAGTGTCTCGTCAAACAGGCGCGCGGGGGGAATATTGGCCAACAGGGGCGCCATGCCGACAATCGGACCGGCGGTATCGGGCTCAAGGCTCAAATCCAGCTTGACCAGAAATCTCACCGCGCGCAGCAGACGTACCGGATCCTCGCGATAGCGCGTCACCGGGTGACCTATCAGGCGCAGCCTGCGCTCGACCACATCGCGGTAACCGTCGACATGATCTCGAACCGTTTCGGTCGACGGATCGTACATCAGCGCATTGATCGTGAAATCCCGGCGCCGGGCATCTTCGGCCTCGGTGCCGAAGACATTATCGGTAAGCAGGCGTCCACGATCATGATCACGCTGTTCCGGGCGCGGCTCACTGCGAAAAGTGGCGACCTCTATGACCTCACGCCCGAAACGCACATGCACGATGCGGAAACGCCGGCCGATCAGGCGCGCGCGGCGGAACACCTTGACGACCTCGTCCGGCGTGGCGTCGGTGGCAACATCAAAATCCTTGGGTGCCTGGTCAAGCAACAGATCGCGCACACCACCACCCACGATGAAGGCATGGTAGCCGGCGGCCTGGAGCTGTTCGGTGACCTTGCAGGCATTGGCACTGACCTGACAACGGTCAATGCCATGTTCCTCGCGGTCGATAATGCGAAGTGGGTCGGTCAAGGGCTGATTCAATATCGCCAGGTGTCGGAAACAGACGGAGGTTGCACTACCGTCGTTATAATACGAATTCTAGCACCAAACCGCCGGCAGCCCTCCCGCCGTGGGCGATTTGGCTCCGTTCGTTCAACCAGGCCGATTCCACCATGACGTTTGTTGTCACCGAAAATTGCATCAAGTGCAAGTACACCGATTGTGTTGAGGTATGTCCTGTCGACTGTTTCCACGAAGGGCCCAATTTCCTGGTCATCGACCCGGAGGAATGCATCGACTGTACGCTGTGTGAACCGGAGTGCCCGGTCGAGGCCATCTACCCCGAGGATGACCTGCCGGCCGACCAGCGTGACTTTCTCGAGATCAACGCCGAGTTGTCGAGGGAGTGGCCGGTGATCAGCGAGATGAAACCTGCTCCGGCAGACGCCAAGGAGTGGGAAGACGTGCCCGACAAGCGCAAGTATCTGGAGCGATAGGCGGCTTAACCGAGCCGGTCGCGAAGCCGGGCGAGTACGAATTCAGCGTGCTCCAGTGCGAGCAGGCGGCCTTCGGCATCCAGCAACGCCACCCGTGTGCTCTGTTGTCCTTCCGACTCGACCCGGATCCGGTAAATCCCGCTGTAGTCGATGGTCTCGGTACCCCGCCAGAACGCCAGACGAGCCATACCATGGCGGGTTTGCTCGACCGGCTCATGCTCGAAGCTGAACAGGTACATGCGTACATCGGGGTCGACTTCGCGCACCGCCATGCCGCCGCGATTGAGCGCAAAGCCCAGGCGTCGAAAGACGCTGTCTACGTCATCATCAACCTGCAGGTAGAGGCCCGTCGGACCGAACCGAATGCGCGAGCGGGCACGCTCGGCAATGGCGCTGGGCAGCACCTGGGGTGGACGCGCTTCTCCACTGCCGGCCAGCTCTGGCAGGGAGTAGCCGGGAATGTCGAAAGTCTGTCGTACCGGTGGCGGCGTCAACCCCTCCGGCACTTCGATTGTCCTGACTTCTTCACTGTCGACATAGACCGGCGTCCGGTCACGGCCGGCACAGGCGCACACGGAAACGACGGCGACTGCGATCAGCAGTCCGCGACAGATTCGACGCGGTAAGGTCATTGGCAAATCTTCATACCCCTGGGCGATTGATCATTATAGCTCGGCGCTGGACTCCAGCGCCTCGAACTGGTCTGCCAGTGCCTGACCGGCTTCATGCCAGCGCTCGTCCAGCTCGACCAGCGGCAGCCTAAGCGCCGGGGAAATCCGGCCGCTGCGCGCCAGCAACCACTTCAGCGGGACGGGATTGGATTCGCAAGCCAGGAACCGGTACAGACTGGCCAGCGACTCATCGATTGACGCGCTGCCCTCGATCTGCCCCTCCACGGCAAGACGACACAGCTGCGCCATGGTCGATGGAACAACGTTCGCCGCCACGGATATCACGCCGCTTGCACCATTCAGCATCGCCGTCCGGGCACTGGGATCATCACCGCTGAGCACGCGAATCCCGGCGCCAACCAGCAGCCGCACCCGTTCCATGTCGGCAACGGCCTCCTTGATCGCAACAATGCCGGGATGCCGGGCCAGCTCAATCATGCTTTCCGGCGCCAGATCGACCCCGGTTCGACCGGGTACGTTGTAGGGAATCAGCGGCAGAGCGACCGTATCGGCGACGGCCAGGTAGTGAGCGATCAGTCCACGTTGCGGCGGGCGATTGTAGTAGGGCGTCACCACCAGCGCGGCATCGGCACCAAGGCTGGCTGCCAGACGTGTCCGGGCCACCGTCGACCTTGTCGAGGCCGAACCTGTTCCCGCGATCACCGGCACCCTGCCGTCGGCTGTCTCGACTGCGGCAGACAGCAGCTCGGTGAACTCAGCCTCATCGAGATTCGGCGACTCACCCGTCGTGCCGGCAACGACCAGGGCGCTGCTGCCGCTGACGATCTGCCATTCCACCAGCGCACGCCAGGACTCGATATCCAGCGTGTCGTCGGGCGTCAGCGGCGTCACCAGAGCGGGAATGGAACCTTTGAACATCGTTGTGGACACTTCCTGCGGCGGGCTGAGGCATACTACTTGCCGAGAGACGGACCCGCAAGCATGCACGCCTTGCGACTCCCGGGCGGTGGGTTTTGACCATGCCGACCGGGCGTAGTTTCCCTTGCAACCCGCTGAATCCGTAATTCATCAACTTAAAGCAAACCCGATGTCCAGCAAAAACAAGCCTGTATCCAGCCCTGCCCTGCCGGCCACCGGTGGCCAGGAACTCTCGATCGAGGACTTCCGCGGCCATCCGCTGGTGATTTACTTCTATCCGCGCGACAACACCCCTGGCTGCACCCGCCAGGGCCAGGATTTCCGCGACCGCCATGATGATTTCCAGGCCGTTGGGTGTGCGGTGCTGGGGGTGTCGCGAGATTCGCTGAAAAGCCACGAAAAATTTGCCGAGAAACAGGGCTTTCCCTTCCCGCTGATCGCCGATGAGGACGAGCTGTTGTGCCGTCAGTTTGACGTCATACGGGAGAAGAACATGTACGGACGCAAGGTCATGGGCATCGAGCGCAGCACCTTTCTGCTCGATGCCGAAGGCTGCATCGTCAAAAGCTGGCGCAAGGTGCGCGTGCCCGGCCATGTCGACGAAGTGCTGGAAGCGGCCCGGGAGCTTGCCGGTTGATGACCGGAACGGGCCAACCCCCGAACTTATCGATCCTTCCTTTACCCCGGAGTCCCTAGATGGCCAAGGGCAGTCGCCTGTACCTGCTTGATACCAACGTATTGATGCATGACCCCACCGCGTTGTTTCGCTTCGACGAACATGACATCTTTCTGCCGATGATCGTGCTCGAGGAGCTGGATCGAGCCAAGAAAGGGGTGACCGAGGTGGCCCGCAACGTGCGCCAGGTCAGTCGTTT
>SKQS01000094.1 GCA_007118895.1 Wenzhouxiangella sp. | reverse complement strand
ATTTCGAAGCCGAGGGCGAGTCGGCCACGACCGGCCTGCCCGTTGGCACCAACGTGCCGCTGATGTATTTCGACCGCAACTACGGGCGATGGCATGCCGAGCAGGACGGTGTGGTGGTCGAGATTCTCGATATCGTCGACAGCATGGCCGTGCTTGATCTGGACGGTAGCGGCACCCCAGCTTCCAGCGAACTCAAGGACATCTGGGGCATTGACGACGAGGAGCTGGCCATGCTGGCGCAAACCCGAGAGATCGGGGAGGTGCTGTGGCGAGCGAGCATTGATCATTTCACGCCGATCGACTGCAACTGGCAGTTTCGGGCACCGCCCGGCTCGCGCTTCCCGGATTTCGAAAACCCTTTCAGAAATCCCAACCGGCCGCGCGATCCCTGCCAGTCGCAGGGCAGCTTGATCGACTGCGAGCGGCAGTCCGTACGTCAAAGCCACCCTATCGCGGGCACCGAGTTCCAGCTGGTTCACACGAGTCATCGCGCGCGCGGCAACCGCGCTGACTACAGCGTGGACTTTGCCCTGACTGGAGCCGAGGTCCCGGACCCCCTGCGCGCGGTCGACTGGACACTGGAAATTGCCGGCCAGACCTGGAGTGGCCGCGTCGACCGTCTGCTCGACGAGCCGGCCAGCGTTCTGGAAAATCTCTCAGAGAGCGTGACCTGGGACGGCAAGGACGCTTACGGGCGGCCCCTGGCCGGCACGCAAGCCGCCACACTCACCGTTGGCTGGACTTTTTGGAGCATGCCGACCACCGTCCGCCGACCCGGCGTGACTAGCAGCATGATGTTGCCCAGCGGCGAGATGCTGACTGTGGTGGGGGCCGAATTCAGCTCGCCGCTCTCTCAGGTGCGCCTGCCGCGCACTTTTTCCGGACGGGTCGGCACGGTGGATGGAAGCGAGCACGGTCATCTCGGCGGCTGGACGCTGTCGCCCCACCACGTCTATGAACACGACCTGCTCGCTCCACGGCTGCTGCTCGGCGACGGCAGCGAGCGCACGGTGCCGGAAGCCGAAGTGCAGCGGCGCGGGCTGTCTGGTCTTCGCCGGAACATCGCCGTTGGCCCGGACGGCCGAGTCTTTATTGCATCGGGCGGCCGCCAAATTTTTGCCTGGGATCCCGATGAGCTGTTCACCGACGCGCCTTTCGCGGCGGCTGGCGAGCTGATCGCCGGCCGCATCGGCATTGACCTGGAGCTGGGGGACGGTGGTCCGGCCACCGAAGCCTATCTGCGCTGGATCACCGACATGGCCTTCGGACCCGACGGCGCACTGTACGTGGCCGATAGCGAAGACTATCGAATTCGTCGCATCGATCTCGACACCGGCATCATTGACACCGTCGTCGGCAACGGTGAACCCGCGCGAACGACCTGCGACTTCCAGAACTTTACGGGTGACGCGGGTGCCGGCGACGACGGTCCGGCGGTCGAGGCTTCAATCGGGCTGCGCTTGCTTGACGCTTGCCTGAATCCGTCTGAGTACGACCTAAAAATTTACATTGCAATCAGTCAGGCCGGCATCCTGTACGTGGTGGACGAAGGCAACCGCCGCCTGCGTCAGGTCGAACCGGGGGGCACGATCAGGTCTGCTTTCGGATTGCCTGCGCTGGCGAGCGGTATCGCTGTCAACAGCGGGGGCGACCTCTATCTGACTTTCGGCTCGATCGGCGCGATCGATATCTTCCAGCCGGACATGTTCTGGCGAAACTCGGTTTTTCGCTGCCGTGTCGGCAACTTGAACGACGGTGGACTGCAGCTGTGTCAGCGGGTCATCGGCGGCGGCGTCACCGGGCACGGCGGCACCTACACGCCCTGCAGCGGACAGCCCGGACTGGAAGCGGTTGGGTCCAACCCGGCCTGGGATGCTCGCCTTCCGCTGGCCATGACGGCCAATGGCGAAGTGCTGGTCGGTCGCGGTACACAGGCCTGCCGATTGAGCGAGGACCGTGCGGTTCCGGTGCTGGGCCGAGGGGGCGATCAGCCCTCCGGCACCCAGGTAGGCGCGGGCTTCCCGGGCCCTGCAACCGGTGCCGAAATGCGACCAATCTGGGACCTTGATGCAGCTCCGGACGGCACCGTGTTCGCCGTGTCCCGGGGCGGTGGGCAAAACTCGACGGCGGTCTTGCGCGTGCGGCCGGCCGACCCCGCCTATAACGCCGGGGACCTGACCGTACCCAGCCTGGACGGTCTGGAAGTCTATGAGTTGTCGCCCAGTGGCCGACATTTGCAAACGCGTAGCGCGGTGACGGGGGTGGTCACGCATCGCTTTGAATATGACGCCGACGGTCGCTTGAACGCCATCATCGATGCAGCCGACCAGCTGACCGAAGTCGAGCGCGATGGCGACGGCCTGCCCATGGCCATCGTCAGTCCCGACGGGCTGCGCACCGAGCTTGAGCTGAACGGTGTCGGTGACCTGATCGCCATCATTGATCCGACCGGGCGGCGTACGGAGTTTGTGGTCGAACAGGGCCTGATCGTCCAGCGCACCGATCCGGCCGGCCAGGTCTCCAGCTACGCCTACGATGATCGCGGAAGACTGACCGCCAGTACCGCCCCCGACGGCGGCACACAAACATTTGCTCGCCTGATCGATCAAGCCCAGCTGACCGAAATCGCGCGCACCAGTGCCGCCGGGCTGACGACGATCTACCGCCTGCAGGCTCTTCCCGGAGGCGGCGTCGAGCGCACCATCACTGACGCAGACGGCGCGGTGACGACCGACCACACCGGCCCGGACGGCGTGCGCACGGTCACCTTGCCCGACGGCACGGTGACCATCAGCGAACCGGCAGCTCATCCCAGATTTGGAACCGGGGCCATGATTGTTGCCCGGGAAATCATCGAAACGCCCGGCGGACTGACCCGCACGCGTGAAAACTCGCTGACTGCTTCCGTCGACTTTAACGGCAATCCGTCGTCCACGGCCACCATCAGCATTGATGGTGCCCCAGCCTCGACCGTCAGCTTTGTCGGCAGCGAGCGCCGGATCATCGCGACCAGCGCGGAAGGACGCGTGCGCGAAGCCGAATTTGACGACTCAGGCCGCCTGATCAGCACCCAGGAAACCGCCGGCACCGACCCGGTAACCGCCACCTGGGACGGTTTTGGCCTGGCCCAACTGAACATCGACGGGCAGACCACGGAATTCACCCGCGATGAGCTTGGCCTGCTGGTCGAGGTGGACCGACCCGATGGCAGCCAGATCCAGTTCGACCATGATGCGGCCGGTCGCCACCTGCTGACAATTCGCCCCGGAGGAGGACAGGAAGTCGCCACCCTGAACGCGCGCGGCCAGTTGTCCAGCCTGAGCCTGCCGTCGGGGGCGCAGCACGAATTCGTACTCGATCACCAGAATCGTCTGCTGCGTTGGCGTCCGCCGTGGACAGAGAACGAGCTGATCCGGACCCTCGACCCGGATGGCCGTCTGGTTTCAACCAGCTATCCATCCGGAGCCATCCGAACGGACAATCCTGCCGGCCTGCAGCCGGGCTCGACCACTGCACCGGGCATAGAGCGCACCTGGTCAGCCGCTCCTGGCACCCTGGTGCCGGCACTGACCACGGCGACTGCGGAGCCCGAAAGCCCCGCCCAGCGCACCACCGAAATCCAGACCGAAGTCGACGGGCCGGCCATCACCCGCGTGGTCACCACGGTCAACGCCGATACAGCCGACAGCATCACGGCCGCAATCGACTATCAGTTCAGCGGCCAACTGGCACCCACCGGCTGGCGCCTGACCGCTGCGGGCACTCAACTGCCGATACGCGAGCTGCAGCGCGATGCCGACAATTTGCTGCTTCAGAAAGGTCCACTCCAGGTCGAGCGCGACCAGGAACGCAGCACGCCGGTCGCGCAAAGCGTAGGCGATACCCAGACCATGATCAGCGTGGATGAACGCACGCGACTGGCCGAACGCGTCCACAGTCACCCGCTTGCCGGCGAGCTCTACCGCATTGAAATCGAGCGCGATACCATGGGAAGAACCGCCAGGCTGGAAGAAACAATAGCCGGGCAGTCATCGATCAGAGAGTTCACCTACGATGCCGACGGGCAATTGACCGCCGTTCACGACGAAAGCGGAATGCTGCTCGAAAGCTACGCCTACGATATCGACGGCAATCGCACCAGCCGACTCGGCGCAAATGACAGCATGCCCGTCAGCGCGCAGTACGACAGCGGTGGCCGCCTGACCCAGTTGGGCGCACTGGCGGTCAGCGTCAACGACGATGGCCAGACCACGGCCTTCGGTGCAAGCACTTTCACCTGGGCCGCCACTGGCGATCTGCTGGCGGCCGAAGTCGACGGCACCAGCATCCGCTACCACCTTGACCACCTGGGCAGGCGAGCGGGCTGGACCATTGATGACAGCGCAACCACCGTGGTCATTTACGGCGACCGCGAACATCCACTGCGGCCAACGGCAATGATCCAACCTGATGGAGAGATCTCGGAGTTCTTCCACGATGAAGTGGGTCACATCGCGGCCATTATTCGCAACGATGAAGTGTTTGCGATAGCCACCGACCATTTGGGCACGCCGCGCGTCATTTCCGATGCCGACGGCAACGTGCTGGCCACTTTCGCCACGGATACCTGGGGTCTGGTGATTGATCCGGCGACAGGGTTCGATCTGCCGTTCGGCTTTGCCGGCGGTCTGGTCGACCCGGTCACCGGCTGGGTCCGCTTTGGATTGCGCGACTATGACCCTGAAAGTGGGCGTTTCACCAGCGCCGACCCCTTGCTGATCGGCGGCCGGCAAACCAATCTGTTTGTTTACGTCGGCAACGATCCGGCAAGCAAGGTTGACCCCACTGGTACGATCGGCATTACCGCGTCCTTCTACGCCATCTTTGGTTTCGGCGTGGCGATCCACCACACCTCCCAGGGCACCAGCTTTTGTCTTTCCGTCGGAGCCGGCGTTGGTGGCGGCGTCGGCATCACCGATCTCGGTAACTTCGACGGCAGGCCCCCGACCGGCGGCAGCGCCGAGCTGATCGGCTCGGCAGGAGTCTTCAGCGCGGGCCTGTCGAGTGATGT
>SKQS01000075.1 GCA_007118895.1 Wenzhouxiangella sp. | reverse complement strand
GCTGTCGGCCGGCGACCTGACCATCGGTCAGGCCCTGACCGAAGCCCGGCACGCTGTGGCCCGCCGCAACCCGCAGGCCCTGGACGTGATCCGTGGCTGGACGATATTGGGTGATCCGGCGTTGGTTGTAGCCCCGTAGGAGCTGGGAGACAGTGCGCCAGTGCGTCGGTGCGTCGAAAGTCGGAATGAACGCTCTGCCCTCTCTCCCTCTGACCTTCTATTCCTCTGCCCATACCATCCCACACCGGCGCTGCTCCCGACTGTGCGGTACAATGCCATCCCGGATGAATGACTGAAACGGAATCCGGGAATGGCCTCTCTCATTTTTGTAACTGGCGGCGTGGTGTCCTCGCTGGGCAAGGGTATTGCGTCGGCGTCGCTGGGGTCGATCCTGGAGTCGCGCGGGCTGCGGGTGACACTGCTCAAGCTCGATCCCTACATCAATGTCGATCCGGGCACGATGAGCCCGTTTCAGCACGGCGAGGTGTTCGTTACCGAGGACGGCGCCGAGACGGATCTTGACCTGGGCCATTACGAGCGCTTCGTGCGCACCCGCATGACCCAGCGCAACAATTTCACCACCGGCAGAATCTACGCCAACGTCATCGCCAGGGAGCGGCGTGGGGACTACCTGGGATCTACGGTCCAGGTTATTCCGCATATCACCGACGAAATCAAGGACTCGGTCGAACAGGCGGTAGACGGCTTCGACGTGGCGCTGATCGAGATCGGCGGCACGGTCGGTGATATCGAGTCGCTGCCGTTTCTCGAGGCGATCCGTCAACTTGGCACCGAGTACGGTCGGCGCGCCGTGTTCATGCACCTGACACTGGTTCCCTACCTGCGCGCGGCCAACGAGATCAAGACCAAGCCGACCCAGCATTCGGTCAAGGAGCTGCGCTCGATCGGCATCCAGCCCGATGTCCTGCTGTGCCGTTGCGAGCGCATGCTGTCCGACGAGGAGCGGCGCAAGATCGCGCTGTTCACCAACGTCGAGCAGGAGGCGGTGATCTCGGCGGTGGATGTCGACAATATCTACAAGATTCCGCTGTTCTACCAGCGCCAGGGCCTGGATCGCATCGTCCTCGAGCAGCTCGGGCTGAAGGCCGCACCGGCCAACCTGGAGGACTGGGAGGACGTGGTCGAGCGCATGGCCCGCCCGCGCCACGAGGTTACGGTGGCGATGGTAGGCAAGTACGTCGAGCATGCCGATGCCTACAAGTCGCTGACCGAGGCGCTGGTCCACGGCGGGCTGCCGGACCGGGTGCGGGTCAGGATCCGGCCGGTGGAATCAGAGGAGCTGGAAGCCTCCGGGCTGGGCGTGCTGGAAGGGGTCGATGCCATCCTGGTGCCCGGCGGATTCGGCGAGCGCGGCTACGACGGCAAGATTGCCGCCATCCGCCATGCCCGTGAGAAAGGCATTCCCTACCTGGGGATATGCCTCGGAATGCAGAGCGCGGTGGTTGAGTTCGCGCGCAACGTGTGCGGGCTGGACGATGCGCATTCGACCGAAGTGCAGCCCGATTGCGCCCACCCTGTTATCGGCATGATCACCGAATGGCTGGACGAGAAGGGCCAGCGCGAGATTCGCGGGCCGGATTCCGACCTGGGCGGGACCATGCGCCTGGGCGCCCAGCGCTGCCGGCTGGTTCCCGACAGCATGGCGCGCAAGCTCTACGGCCGCGACGAAATCCTCGAGCGTCACCGTCACCGCTACGAGTTCAACAACAACTATCGTGAGACCATCGAGGGGCACGGCATGCGCCTGTCGGGCTTTTCCACCGACGGCATGCTGGTCGAGATGGTCGAGTTGGTCGACCACCCGTGGTTCGTGGCCTGCCAGTTCCATCCCGAGTTCACCTCCACGCCGCGCGAGGGACATCCGCTGTTTACCGGATTCGTTCGAGCGGCGCTCAAGCATCGCAAGGCTCAGGATCGCCCCACCGAGGTTGCCGAGGCATGAAGCTGGCTGGGTTCGAGATCGGCGCCGACAAGCCGCTGTTCCTGATTGCCGGCCCCGACACCCTGGAAAGCCTTCAGCTGTGCCTGGAGGTTGCCGGCACCCTCGATCAGTGCTGTCGGCAGCTGGGTCTGTCCTACGTTTTCAAAGGCAGTTTCGACAAGGCCAACCGGACATCGGTGAAGAGTTACCGCGGCCCGGGCCTGGAAGGCGGCATGAAGATGCTTGCCGAGGTGCGCCGTCAGATTGGCGTGCCGGTGCTGACCGATGTTCACGAGGACACCCCGCTGGATGAAATCAGCGAGGTGGTCGACGTGCTGCAGACCCCGGCCTTTTTGTGTCGGCAGACCAATTTCATCCAGCGCGTGGCCCGTGTCGGCAAGCCGATGAACATCAAGAAGGGCCAGTTCCTGTCGCCGTGGGAAATGAGCCGCGTGGTTGAAAAAGCGCGAGACGCAGGCAACGACCAGCTGATGGTGTGCGAGCGCGGCTACATGTTCGGCTACAACAACCTGGTCGCCGACATGCGCTCGCTGGCGATCATGCGCGAAACCGGCTGCCCGGTGGTCTTCGACGCCACCCACTCGGTTCAGCTGCCCGGCGGGCAGGGCGAGTCATCCGGCGGCATGCGCGAATTCATCCCCGTGCTGGCCCGGGCCGCGGCCGCGGTCGGCGTGGCCGGCATATTTTGCGAAACCCATCCGGACCCCGATCGCGCCCTGTGCGACGGCCCGAACTCGATGCCGCTGGCCGAGATGCCGGCGCTGCTTAAGACCCTGGTCGCGCTGGACCGGGTGGTGAAGGAAGGGTAGACGGGAGACGGAGGACGGTGCGTCAGTGCGTCAGTGCGTCAGTGCGGCGGTACGGACACACGGACGCACGGACGTACAGACGTACAGACGTACAGACGCACCGTTTTCCTTCCGTCTTCCTTGTTCAGAGATTTACGGACACAGGCTATATAGGAAACCAAATAGGAAACCATGAAAATCACCCACATCCAGGCCCTGGAAATTCTCGACTCCCGCGGCAACCCCACGCTGGAGGCTGAAGTCACTCTGGCCGATGGCAGCATCGGTCGCGCCGCGGTGCCGTCCGGTGCTTCGACCGGCGTTCATGAAGCCGTCGAACTGAGGGACGGCGAGGCGTCGCGTTATCTGGGCAAGGGCGTGCGTCAAGCGGTGGATAACGTCAACGGGCCGATCGCCAAGGCGCTGGTCGATGCCGATGCGGCCGATCAGGCCACCATCGACGCCCGGCTGATCGAGCTCGACGGCACCGACAACAAGTCGAATCTGGGCGCCAACGCGCTGCTTGGCGTGTCGCTGGCCTGCGCCCACGCGATGGCGGCGGCGCGCGGTCAGTGGCCGTACGAGTATCTTGGCGAGATTACCGGGCAGCAGCCGAGCCTGCCGGTGCCGATGATGAACATCCTCAACGGTGGCGCCCACGCCGACAACGCCGTCGACATCCAGGAGTTCATGATCATGCCGATCGGTTTCGATGATTTCCCGTCGGCACTGCAGGCCGGGGTGGAAATCTTCCATGCCCTGCGCGCGACCCTGAAAAGCCGTGGCCTGAATACCAATGTCGGCGACGAGGGCGGCTTTGCACCCAACCTGAGCTCCAACGAATCGGCCCTGGAGCTCTTGATGCTGGCCATTGTTGATGCCGGCTACCGGCCCGGCGAGCAGGTTGCGCTGGCGCTGGATGTGGCTTCCAGCGAGTTCTACCGTGATGGCCAGTATGTGCTCGATGCCGAGGGTAGGGCGTTCGGTTCCGAGCCGTTTGCCGATTACCTGCGTGAGCTGGTCGACCGCTATCCGATCATATCGATCGAAGACGGCATGGATGAGAACGACTGGACCGGCTGGCACATTCTGACCGAGAAGCTCGGAGACCGGGTCCAGCTGGTCGGAGACGACCTTTTCGTGACCAATACCAGCATCCTCAAGCGCGGGATCGAAGAGCATGTGGCCAACGCCATCCTGATCAAGCTCAACCAGATCGGCACCCTGACCGAGACCCTGCAGGCCATCGACATGGCGCGCGGAGCGGGCTTCGGCGCGGTGATTTCGCATCGCTCCGGCGAGACCGAGGACACCACCATCGCCGATCTGGCGGTGGCCAGTGCGGTCGGCCAGATCAAGACCGGCTCATTGTGCCGCTCCGACCGCGTGGCCAAGTACAACCAGCTGCTGCGCATCGCCGCCCGGCTGGGCGAACGCGCCGTTTACGGAACGGATTCCCTGGCGCGATTTGGACGCGCCGGCACGGGGTCTTAGGTTCAAGGGAAAGACGGTTTCCGGGACAGGATGCCGGATTCTGCTGCAGGAGGCACGCTCTGCCGATGGGAGGTTAGGGTTCAGGGCTCAGGTTTCAGGGTTCAGGGGTAGACGGGTTGGTAGGAGTGATTTGTACGTCTGTGCGTCCGTGCGTCTGTGCGTCTGTGAGACCGACGCCGCACTGACGCACTGACGCACCGCCGCACCGACGTACTGACGCACCGGCGCACCGTCTCCCGTTTAGCCTGGGGAGAGGGATAGAAGCTCAGAGGGAGAGAGGGCAAAGCGTTCTCTCCGACGTCCCGCGCCCTGACGCACTGACGCACCGCCGCACTGACGCACTGGCGCACTGGCGCACCGCCGCACCGCCGCACTGAGGTTAGTTCCCCAGCACCAATTCCTCGGCCGGATCGCGCAGGTTGTAGTTTGAGGACATCACTGCACCATAGGCGCCGGCATTGGCGATCAGCATCACGTCGCCCTCGCGACAGTCGGGCAGCAGGCGGTCCAGGCCCAGGATGTCGCCGGTCTCGCAGATCGGTCCGACGATGTTGTAGACGTGATCGCCGGGCTGGTCGAGCCGGCTCAAGTTGACGATTTCGTGCCAGGCGCCATACAGGGCCGGTCGGATCAGCGAGTTCATGCCGGTGGCGATGCCTACGTAGCGCACCTCGCCCTTGCCCTTGGTCTGGGTAACCCTGGCCAGCAGCACGCCGGCCTCGGCGACCAGAAAGCGGCCCGGTTCCAGCCAGATGGCAGGTTTGCCGTCGAGTCGGGCGCGAATGCGGCCCAGCCCGGCATCCAGTGC
>SKQS01000070.1 GCA_007118895.1 Wenzhouxiangella sp. | reverse complement strand
CTGTTTGACGGCAGCCAGCCCGACCGGCACGGCTGGCTGACCCACTTTGCCCCCGTTTCAACCGCTCACCAGGAGTTGCCCCATGTCGCAAACGCTGTTTGACAAGCTGTGGAATGCCCACATCGTCCGCCCGGAGACCGAAGAATCTCCGGCGCTGTTGTATGTCGATCTGCATCTGATTCACGAGGTGACCAGTCCCCAGGCCTTTGCCGAACTGGCCCAACGCGGCCTTGGCGTGCGCCGGCCGGACCTCACTGTGGCCACCATGGACCACTCCACGCCGACCTGGGCTGCCGATCTGCAGGGGCAGCGGCGTTACGGCAGTGAGCAGGCCTGGGAACAGGTGCGCACGCTGATGGAAAATTGTGATCGCCACGGCATCGCCCTGCATGACTGGGACAGCCCGAATCGCGGGGTGGTCCACGTGATGGCCCCGGAGCTGGGCCTGACCCGACCCGGCATGACCATCGTCTGCGGCGACTCCCACACCTCGACCCACGGCGCTTTCGGCACCCTGGCTTTCGGCATCGGATCCAGCGAGGTTACCCACGTTCTGGCCACCCAGTGCCTGCTGCAGCGCAAGCCTAAGACCATGCGAATCACCGTCGACGGGCGACTGGGCCCCGGGGTCAGTGCCAAGGATTTGGTGCTGCATGTCATTGGAGCCGTCGGCGTCCATGCCGGCACCGGGCATGTCATCGAGTTTGCCGGCAGCGCCATCCGTGCGCTGGACATGGAAGGGCGGATGACAGTCTGCAACATGGCGATCGAGGCCGGCGCGCGCGCCGGGTTGATTGCACCGGATCAGACCACCATCGACTGGCTGCGTGGGCGCATGCACTGTCCGGAAGGTGCGGCATTCGATCGGGCGGCGGCGGAATGGCTGAGCCTGGCCAGCGATGCTGATGCCAGCTTCGATCGCGAGTTCCATTTCGTTGCCGAGGAGATCGCTCCGACCATCACCTACGGCACTCACCCCGGCATGGTGGTGGCAATCGACCAGCCGGTGCCGCCGGCAACCGATGAGGGCGCGGCGCGGGCGCTGGAATACATGCAGGTCACGCCCGGTCAGCCTCTGCTGGGACGGCCCGTCGATGTGGTCTTTCTCGGCTCCTGCACCAATTCGCGGCTGGGCGATCTGCGCGCGGCGGCTGACATCCTGCGCGGGCGCAAGGTTGCCGCTGGTGTGCGCATGCTGGTGGTTCCCGGCTCGGAACAGGTGCGAACGGCAGCCGAGGCCGAGGGCCTGGATAGGGTATTCACCGCGGCTGGCGCCGAGTGGCACGAATCGGGCTGCTCGATGTGCATTGCCATGAACGGCGACCGCGTGGGTCCCGGGCAGACCGCGGTCAGCACCTCCAACCGAAACTTCGAGGGTCGGCAGGGGCCGGGTAGTCGGACTTTCCTGGCCAGTCCGGCCACCGCGGCCGCCTGCGCGGTCAACGGCTGCATCAGCGACCCGCGTTATCTCGATCGGCCGGTTGTCCAGCCACCGGAACTGGCCATCCACTTTCCGTCTCCCCGCCAAATGGAGGCCCGAGCATGAAGCCCCTGCGACAGATGAGTTCAAAGATCCTGGTCCTGCACCAGGACAATATCGACACCGACCAGATCGTGCCGGCGCGATTTCTGACCACCACCAGTCGCCAGGGCCTGGGCGAGGTCGCATTCGCCGACTGGCGTTTTGACTCAGCCGGCCGGTCGCGGCCGGAGTGTCCGCTCAATGCACCGGATTTTTCCGAGCGCAACATCCTGGTTGCCGGAGAGAACTTCGGCTGCGGATCCTCCCGCGAGCATGCGGTCTGGGCGCTGATGCAGTTTGGCTTCTGGGTCGTGATCAGCAGCCGGCTGGCCGATATCTTTCGCGCCAACGCGCTCAAGAACGGCCTGCTGGCGATCGAGGTCGATGAGCCCACACATGGCTGGCTGCTGGCCCACCCGGAAGCAAGGGTAGAGATCGATGTAACCAGGTCCACTCTGAGGCTGCCGGACGATCGGGCCGTGGAGTTCGCGCTGGATCCGTTTGCTCGCCACTGCCTGCTCGAGGGTGTCGATGCCCTGGGCCATCTGCTCGATCAGCAGGCACTGATCAGCGCCTTCGAGCATCGACGTCAGGAGGCAGCGTAATGGAGGCAACAATCACGCTGCTGCCGGGCGACGGCATTGGACCGGAAATCATGGCCGAGGCAGAACGTCTGCTGGAGACCGTGGCACGGATAGGCCGGCATCATTTCCAGCTCAAGCGCCGTCCGATCGGCGGTGCGGCCATCGACGCGGTGGGACAGCCTCTGCCATCGAATACGCTGGCGGACTGCCGACATGCCGACGCCATTCTGCTCGGTGCCGTCGGCGGTCCGCAGTGGGATGACCCGGCGGCCAGCATTCGGCCCGAACAGGGGCTGTTGCAGTTGCGCCAGACCCTGGGTCTGTATGCCAATCTGCGTCCGGTGCGAGTGTTGCCGGCGCTGCATGGCTTAAGTCCGATTCGTCCGGAGCGCCTGGCCGGTGTCGACCTGGTCGTGGTCCGCGAGTTGACCGGGGGGCTTTATTTCGGGCGCAAGCTGCAGCTGAAAGACCTGGCCGAGGATGTTTGCCGCTATAGCCGGGCCGAGATCGAGCGGGTGGTCAGGCGCGCGGCGCTGCTGGCCAGATCGCGTCGCGGCCGCCTGACCCTGGTCGACAAGGCCAACGTGCTGGCCACTTCGCGATTGTGGCGCAGCGTGACCCGGGAGGTGATCGAGCGCGAGTTCCCGGACCTGGAACTGGAGGTCCTGCTGGTCGATGCGGCCGCCATGCATCTGATCACGCGGCCGGCGGACTTCGACGTGATCGTGACCGAAAACCTGTTCGGCGACATACTCACCGACGAGGCCGCCATGCTGGCAGGATCGATGGGCCTGCTGCCCTCGGCCTCGTTAGGCGACCATGGTCCAGCGCTGTATGAGCCAATCCATGGTTCGGCGCCCGACCTGGCCGGGCGCAACATCGCCAATCCGCACGGCATGCTGCTGTCGGTGGCGATGATGTTTCAGCATTCTTTGGGCCTGGTCGAGGAGGCCAGGCAGGTCGAGCAGGCCATCGATGCCTGCATCGCGGCCGGTCAGACAACCACCGACCTGGGCGGCAGCTTGTCAACCCGGGCCGCCGGGGCGGCGGTGCGTGAACGGCTTCTGCAAGGTGCCGGGCATAAAGCCTCGGCCAGGCCGCTGTCTACCGACCAGCGCGTCGCTTCACTGGCCGCGCATTCCTGAAACTCATCATGAGCCCGCTTGAGCTGCTGAAGAGAATTGTCGCCGCCCCGGTCCAGGCGGTGGCGCGCGAGACCCCGCTGGAAAAGGCCGGGCTGCTGACCGAGCGCCTGGGGCGAACGATCTGGCTCAAACGCGAGGATCTGCAGCCGGTGTTCTCGTTCAAGCTGCGCGGGGCCTATGCACGCATGGTCCGGCTGAGCCCGAATGAGCGCCGTCGCGGCGTAATTGCGGCCAGCGCCGGCAATCACGCCCAGGGGGTGGCGCTGGCGGCTGCCCGGCTGGGCCTGCATGCAAGGGTGGTGATGCCGCGGACCACGCCGACCATCAAGGTCGAGGCGGTGCGTCGCCTCGGCGCCGAGGTGGTGCTGCACGGTGACGGTTACGATGCGGCCCAGGCCCGTGCCCATGCCGACAGTGCAGAGCTCGGCGCAGTCTTCATCCATCCCTTTGATGATCTGGATGTGATCGCAGGGCAGGGCACGGTCGCCATCGAGCTGCTGCGGCAGATGACATTCCGGCCGGATGCGGTATTCGTGCCGGTCGGTGGCGGGGGCTTGCTGGCCGGGGTGGCTGGCGCCATCAAGGCGATTTCGCCCGACACCCGGGTGATCGGCGTGGAGCCGCGCGGTGCGGCCAGCTTCGCCGCGGCGCTGGCCGCTGGCCGGCCGGTGGATATCGGGCCGGTCAACCTGTTCGCCGACGGGGTGGCGGTGCGCAAGGTTGGCGAGTGGCCGTACCGGATCGCAGCCGGGCTGGTCGACGAGATGATCGAGGTAAGCGTCGATGAGATCTGTGCAGCCGTCCACGATGTGTTTCTCGACACCCGTGCGTTGATCGAGCCGGCCGGTGCCCTGGCCGTGGCCGGCATCCGTCGTTATCTGGCAGACGGCGGGCCGGGCGAGCACCTGGTGGCGATCAACTCTGGCGCCAACATCAGCCTGGAGCGTATGGCTCATGTGATTGAACGGGCCGAGATTGGCGCCGGTCGGGAGATCCTGTTTACCGCCACCATTCCCGAGCGTCCAGGCAGTTTCCTCAAGTTCTGTCGCGCCCTGGGCCGACCCGAGCTGACCGAATTCAACTACCGTTACGCTTCGTTGCAGCAGGCCCATGTCTTTGTCGGTCTGCGGCAGGAAAATGGCCGGGCCCATCGCCAGGAGCTGTTTGCCCGGCTTGCTGCGGCAGGCTTCGAGGTGCTGGATCTGACCGACAACGAACTGGCACGAGACCACTTGCGCCACATGGTCGGCGGCCGCTGCCCGGCCGAACAGGACGAGCTGCTGTATCGCTTTCGCTTTCCCGAACGCCCCGGCGCGCTGGAAGAATTCCTCTCCCAGCTCAAGGGACGCTGGTCGATCAGTCTGTTTCATTACCGCAACCATGGCGCCGCTTACGGCCGCGTGCTGGCCGGTTTCCTGGTGCCGGCACAGGAGCGTGGCGAGTTCCAGCGCTTTCTGGCCGCTGCCGGTTACCCATGCGAACCGGTTGACGACCTTGCCCTGCAGCGTTTTCTCGGACCAATGCAATCGCCAGCGGCGGCGGCGTGCAGCGGGTAGCGGCCAGCCCGCTTATACTCTTGATGACTGACTGAGTCAGGAGTGCAGCTTGGCCAGAAAGATTCCGCTGCTGGATGTGATGTGGCTGCTGGCCGAGAGCCGGTCAAATCCCATTCATGTTTGTGGACTGATGCTTTTCGAGAAACCGAAGGGCAGGCCCGGGCTGGTTGGCGAGATCGTCAAGGCCTATCGCCAGGCGTTGCCCACGCCGCCATTTGACGCCGTGCCGGATCTCTCGGTCACGCACG
>SKQS01000026.1 GCA_007118895.1 Wenzhouxiangella sp. | reverse complement strand
TGGCCAGAGACCTTTCAACCCAACGCTCATGTTAGCAAAACCTAGGGCCATGTCAATGCCTGCCGAGGCCGGCGCCGGGCTGAACCAGTCCTGATCATCCCCCTGCCTGATCCGACACCACCAGGCGGGTGACAACTCGCCCCGATTGGACTATGCTCGGTAGTCAAGTCCCCAGCCTGGAATCCCTGCCGTGAAGTCAATCGTAGTGCTTGCCGTATTGCCGCTTCTTGTCACCGTATTCGCAGCCGAGGCCAGCGACCTGGTCTGCTCCGAGCCCGGGCAGTTTGACCGCGCCGTCAGCGCCGAATCGGTAACCCTGGTCCGGATCCAGACCGGCAGCGGAATCCTCAGGGTGATCGGCGACGACGCGCTTGACGAGATCCGGGTCAGCGGGCGGGCTTGCGCCAGGGAGGATGACCTGCTTCGGGACTTCGGCCTTGATCTAGAGCCGGTCGATAGCGTCCTCAACTTGTCGGACCGGCTACCTGAAGGCGCCAACCACCCGGAAGCCGCCTTCGCCAAGTTCCATCTGACGCTGCATGTGCCGGCCTCGCTGGCGCTGGAAATCGAGACCGAGCGTGAACCGGTACACATCACCAACGTGGGCAGCCTGAAGATCGACAAGCGACGAGGCGAACTCAATCTAGACGGGGTGGCCGGATCGGCGCGGGTGCGCTCCATGCAGGGTGACCTGACCATTCGCAACATCACCGGCGATCTGACCCTGGAGCGCGACCGCGGCGAGACCATCGTCGAGAACGTCGGCGGCAATGTCGATGTCCTGCGAGCCGAGCGCGGAAACTCCCTGTTCCGGAATGTCGGTGGCAATCTGACCATCTCGAGCGCTCGCGGCAATATCGCAGCAGTCGGTGTCGGCGGGAATCTGGTGGTCCGTGACCGTCAGGAAGGCGACCTGATTTACCAGCAAGTCAGCGGCATGGTGGACGTTGACGAGCCGACCGGCATCCCGGAGTGGCAGCTGATCGAGGAAGCCGAAGACGACGAAGAAGACGAGGGTCGCGGTCCGCCGCACCAGCGCCACGACTCCTGAGAGCTCCCCGACCATTCTGAACTTTTGGGGTTGACGTTGGGGTTGCTGGCGGTCGTTATTCTGGTGCTGACCCTGGTACTGGCCCTTGCAAGGCCAACGGTCGTCGGCTTTCGCTTCGAGCATGGCAGCGCGGCCACGCTCGGCGCCGGCCTGATGCTGTTGACCGGCCTGGTGCCCTACGACCTCGCCCTGAACACCCTGAAAATGCTGGCCTACCCACTGGTCACCATCGTCAGCCTGATGATCATCACCCTGCTGGCCGAGCAATCCGGACTGCTGCAGTGGCTGACCCAGGGCGTGGTCCGTGCCGGGCGAGGCAGCGGCATGCGACTGTTTACCCTGATTTTTTTTGTCGGCGCCTCGGTCGGTATGGTCTTCACCAACGATGCGGCAATCCTGATCTTCACTCCGCTGGTTTACGCACTGATCGAGGAAGTCTCGGATGAGTCCTGGACCCTGAGCCACAAGCTGCCGTTTTATTTCGCCGTGCTCTACGTCGGCAACCTGGCTGGCGCGTTCATCATCAGCAACCCGATCAACATCATCGTCGGCAGCTTCTTTGACATCGGGTTTCTGGAGTACGCGCTGTGGATGTTCTTTCCGGCAGTAGCCAGCATTCTGGTCAGCTACTTCGGCCTGCGAATTGCCTTTCGTAGCCGGATTCCGAACCGTTACAGACTGCCCGCAAACAATGCCTCGTCGACACCACTGCCGCCCATGGCCCGGGCCTGCGCCCTGGTGATGGGCCTGACCCTGGCGGGATTCTTTCTGCAAGGATTGACTGGCGTACCGATCGCGGTGGTCGCTGCGGCAGGTGCCCTGATCCTGCTGGCGCTTTACCGTGCGCAGAATGGCCCGGTCACACCCATCATCGGCCAGGTCGGCTGGGACGTGATCGTGTTCGTCATCGGCATCTTCCTGGTCGCCATGGGTGCACGCAATGCCGGCCTCACTCACCTGATCGGTGAGACAATCGAGCAGATCACGGCCCTGATGGGCGAGAACGGGCTGCTGTTCGCGACTGCGCTGATCAGCGGCGCATGCTCCTCACTGATCAACAACCATCCAACCGCTGGCCTGATGATCTGGGTGGTTCAGGACTTCGATCTGCCGCGCCTGCAGACCAACCTGATGGTCTACGCGGCCCTGATAGGAGGTGACCTCGGACCCAAGATGCTGCCGATCGGTTCGCTGGCGGCGCTGATGTGGTTCCGCATCCTGCGCGCGCGCGGCGTCGAGGTGTCCTACTGGCTGTATGTCAGAATCGGCGTACCAGTCACCTTGACAGCCATCATTCTGGCAGTCGCCGTACTGCATTTCCAGATGTGGCTGGTTGGCGTCAGTCTGAACGGCTGATCAGTTGCCAACCCGAACCGCTCCCAGCACATCGCGCATGGTTACTTCCACACCATAAAACAGGCGCAGGCTGGCCGTGATCGCAAAACCGACCAGGTAGCGCAACATGGCGAACAGCAGCGCGATGCTGACGGCCTCGGGCATGCCCGTGCCACTGAGGTAAATCGCGGCAGCGAATCCCCACTCGAACTGCCCCAGTCCACCGGGCGTCACCGGCACCAGCCTGGCGATGTTGCCGGCCACCAGCGCCATCAGGAAAACGTGGAACTCGATATTGAGAATCACGTTGGTCGAGGTAAATGCCTGGGACAACAAGAATACCGAGACATGCTCGAGGAAGAAAGCGGCGATCGACAGGATCACCAGTTGCACCGCCAGGGCCGGGCGCTGCATCAACCAGTCAAGCGTGGGCTTCAGGCCAACGAAGAACTCCAGGCTGTCATTGAGCGCCCCTACTGGTCTGACCAGTGCGGCGGTGGCCACCAGTATCACCAGCGCCCAGAAGATCTGCGACAGCCACATCCCCCAGCCCAGAAACAGAAGGCCGATGGCGGCGAAAAAGAGAATTTCGAACAGCATCAAGAATCGGGTGAGCTGCAGCGTCGCGGCCGCCCGCCCGTTGTCGCCCGACATCCGACCCATTGCCATCACGATGCCATTATCCCCCAGGCCGAACGGAAGCCAGCGATTCAGCCCCTGACCGAACAGGAAAGCGCGGCTGTCATCGCCGAGACCGCCAGAGATGCCGATGCCGCGAGCCAAGCCATGAAACTGGATGCTCTTCAGGGCCCAGAACGCCAGCATGCCGAGCACGGCCAGCATCGCGATGCCCCACTTGACCGGATCCTGGCTCATCACGTAGTACTTGAGCTCCGGCACGCCGGCGATAAACCCGAGCTGCTTGTCGTGATACTGAACGATGCCGCCCTGAATCAGCGGATCGAGCAGGCGGCTGATGCCAAGAAAGTTCCACACGCCGGCCGCCATCACCAGGCTGGTCAGCAAGCCGGCAGCTATCAGGTAGCCCAAACCGATGCCGGCAACCAGTTGACCGCCAGTGGCCGGCGGATATTCGCGCTGAAGAAGCGTCTCATTCATCATCGTCGTTATCTCCATTCAGCACATCGATTTCCAAGGCCTCGTCCTCGCTCCCGTCAAGTATCAGACCCGGCTCATGGTGTGGGCGAGCGTCGGAAATTTCAGCCCCGCGAGCAACCAGCCTGGCATACACGCCGGCAAGCGCCTCCTCGACGCTATCACCCATGGCCACCTGATCGCGAAACACCACGGCCACCTTGTGCAGCTGGGTGACCGGGTTCTGCCGCGAGCGCAGGAAGATCGGCTCGATGTAGAGCACTTCGCCGGCCAGCGGAATGGTGATGGTATGGCCGCGAATGACATCCATGCCCATGCGGTTCCAGAGTGCAAAGTCGCGGGAGATTTCCGGATCCTGATCGATCAGCGCGTCGGCCTGCTCCGGACCCATGATGTAGATCCCTTTGGGTACCTCGAGTACCGCCAGCCGGCCATAGTCTGGCCAGTCCTGATAGACCACCGGGATTCCGCGCAGATTAAGCGCCTTTTCCGGCGTGAAAACCAGGAACTTGGCGAACTGGGTCGATGATCCGGCGTCCGGCAAGAACCCACCGGGCTCAATAATCAGCGGATACGGTTCAATCGAGAAGCGAATGGCCTTGCCCTCATCAAGAATGGGGCCAAGCACTTCGTCCGCATCATCCCACATATCCTCCAGATTGAAGAAGTACATCGGATCTTCCATGTGGTAATAGATCCACAGATCATCGAACTGGTAGTGGAACAGCTGCGTCGGATAGGTCAGGTGACGCAACAGCGACGGCGGCATGTCCGAAATGTCCTTGAACAGTTCCGGATACACCGCGGCCCAGGTGGCGATGACCGGATCGTCACTGAGCCGGTACAGGCTGACTTCGCCACTGTAGGCATCCACCACCGCCTTGACTGAATCCTCCACATAATTGATCCAGCGATGCTCGATCGGATAGGGGGTCCGCTGGTCTGACTTGTCTCCCAGCTGGCCGAAGCGCGAATACGGCAGACGATCGGATGTAGTCATGGCATTGA
Source organism: Wenzhouxiangella sp. (assembly GCA_007118895.1). Taxonomy (GTDB): domain Bacteria; phylum Pseudomonadota; class Gammaproteobacteria; order Xanthomonadales; family Wenzhouxiangellaceae; genus SKQS01. The sequence goes on along the minus strand of SKQS01000026.1, from coordinate 37,560 downwards.
CCATCCAGTGAATGCCGCCGTCAGCCGACACCGCGTAGGCATTGGTGTCATAGAACATGAACGGGGCAATGCGCTCCAGCCGCTCAATCGGCCTGCGGTAGTAATGTACGCGCGTATCGCGCGTGATCAGGCTGGAAAACAGGAACTCGACGAAGTGCCCGCTGCGCCACCCGAACACAAGCCGCCGCCAGACCGAGCTGACTTCGACAGCGGTTGTTTCGCCAGGGGGCAAAAAAATCTCGGCCCGGTCCTGGTCGGTCGGAAAATCGAGCTCGAGCATCCGGTCGACATTGGAAAACGCCATGGTTGCCGAACCTTCGCCATAATAGACACGCTCGTTTTCCAGGGCAATCTCGGGCCAGGAGAACTCGCCGGGGATGTTCTGGGCAACAAAGTTCAGGCCGCCATTTGGCCCGATCTCGTTGGCCGGCGCCATGACCATGCCGAAACCGTGAGTAAACAGCATGTAGCGCTGCCCGAAATAGCCGAGCCAGGGCTCCGGTTCGTACAAAGGCAACTCCCGAACCGCACTGACGACCATGCGCTGCTCACCATCAATCGGGTAGCGGGCAAAATCCACGCCCATGAAACGGTAGTAGGCACGGAGTTTCTGCTTCTGTTGCATGTGTTCAAGGGTCGGCCCGTACACCATGTGATCGCCGCCGGTAAGCAGCACGCGTTCGGCATGTTGCGGATCCAGCAGGCGCTCGAGATAACTCGAAAACCCGGGCCAAAGTGGCGCGTTGCGCACAGCAACCGCATCAAGCAGTTCATTGATCGGCGGCAGGGGCGCCTGCGGTCGATTGGGCAGGTACTCGATGCGCTCGATGCCATCGAGACGAGCACCGTGACGGGTTGCCTTGATGTGCCGCTCGATGAATTCGAGCTGGATGACCGGCTCGTTGGGCTTGACGAACAGCGCATCCCGCAGCTCCACCGCCGCCTTGAAAGTGAAGTCGACGATGACCAGCGCCAGTACCGCCAGCCACAGCGGCCGGGTGCTGTAACCGCCACCCGCAGCGCGGTTACCCGATGCAGTTTCGCGATCAGTGCCGGCATTCACGGCGCGTCGATGCCAGCGCGCCAGGATCAGATAGAGCAGCGCGGCGACGACCAGGCAAAGGATTGCGCTCAGATATATGTAATTGAGGTTGGACAGTATGCCGGTGACGTCAACGTAATCGGCGCCTACGTGGACGCTGGAGGCACTATTGTCCTTCAACAGCAGTTCATACCGGCTCAGCCAGAAGCCTACCGCACCGACCACCGCGATCAGAGTGACCGCCACCCGGACCGGCCAGGTGGCGATTCGTCCAATCCGCTCGATCACGTCACCAGGCTCCGGATCGTCAGCAAAACGATCGCGGCCGTCGACGATTGCACAGGCCACTCCATAGGCAAGAAAAGCCAGCGCCGCCATCAGGGCAAAGCGCCACAGCTCCCACAGGTATGGCAGCTTGAATACGTAAAATCCGAGATCTCTGCCGAACACCGCCTCGGTCTCCCCGAAACCGATGTCCTGGCTGCCGAGCAGAAAGACGTGATACTTCAGGCACAAGTAAAGAGCTGCAACCGTGGCCGCCAGGACACCGGGTGCGATGATCCAGCCGCGCCTGGCGGACTTGAGCGGGTGGGCGAATGCCGGCACCAGGACTGCGGCCAGAAAGGTGACCAGACCAAGCAGGTAGAGCTGCGCGCCCATGCGAAAGTTGGTCCAGAATACGCTCTCCAGCTCCAGGGCCTGGAGCAACCAGAAATCCCCCAGCAACACGGTGATCAGATTGAGCGTATAGAGCAGAACCAGGATCGATGCAATCAGGACTGCACGCTTCCATAAATGAGCCGGATGCGGCAAGTACGGCAGATGCGGGCTAGCAGATTCCTGCGCCGCAGGCAGCACATGATCGTTCATTCCGTGGATTTTCCCTCTGTGATAGTTGTTATCGCCCTTGGCACAGGCGCCTGTTGGGCATAGCTTATCCGCTGCAACGGTATATTTCCAGCCAGAGGCTGTGGCGCGCTCCGGCTCAAGACTGGCGACGCAACCGGCGACCGTACTGGTAGGCCTTGATTCCGCCGATCACCCCGACAATTCCGTCAATCTTGACCACCTGGGTGGCGCTTGAGACGATCTGCAGGATACCACCGCTGATGAACCAGTTGCGGGTAACCAGCAAAACGCCGAGTGCCTGGCCGAGTGTGCCGGCCACAGTGAACGCGAAATAGTATTCGAGAAAGCCGACTCCAGAGCCGATCTGCGAGCGTGGTTTGTCGAAAAATATGATTTCCGTCAGTACCATTACCTCGATGACATCGAGAACCAGCGAGGCAATGGCCCATGGCAGCCCGGCAGCCACCTGCTCCCTGGGCAGGCCCATGGACCGGCCCTCGGGGCTATCCGTTGAATCGGAAGCTGCTTGTGCTGACGCGTCCACGGCGGTCACCTTGCTGAAGCGACCGCAACATTACGCAATCACAGGCTGCACCGTCAAGCAAACAGGCATTTCGGAATGAGATGCTCCGAAGGATTACCAGTGCTACAGCTGAGCTGCCGGCGCAATATGGACCCGGCGCGCTGACGGGTTGAATCGGTCGCTGACCATCCCCGCCCTGCCGAGCGGCCGTTGCTCCTGCTCCGACAATTCAAACCCGTCAGCCTGCCCGGGACTGTCGGGTCGGGAACGTCAGTCAGCGCTGATCGCCGACTCGGCCGGTACCTCGACTGGCGCGCTTGTGCTCGCTGATCAGCTGGCCCAGGGGCTGGATTCCGTATTCCTCTGCCACGATTGACCACTCCCTGTCAGCCACCTGCCATAACTCGACGACGGTGGCCAACGGCGCATCGACGGCAGCCGAAACCACAGCGGCGATCTCGACATCACCCCAGCCAAGGCCCGAGTGGCGCAAATCGATCGCCTCATCCCGGGAAATGCCGGTACGCTCAGCTACCCGCTCGGCAACACGAAATTCGCCTGGTGAGAGCTCGTCAACCGGGCCGGTCTCGGTGGCCGCTGACGCCAACGGCATCAGGAAAAAGCCCGATACGATCAGAAAACGTCGAATCAACTTCGAACAGCCGTTCATGTTTGCAATCTCCTTGTGCAGGTCCGTGGAATGTAGACCGCCGTGACCGACCCCAAGTTCATCCGCGCCTCTTATGCCTTTACCGCCCGCTCGCCGGCCCAGGCGCGCAGCTGATCGATGGACTCGGCCATCATCACCGACAGCGGGCGGGTGTGGTCTATCTCGGCCAGCAGGTGCTCGGTCGACAGCCGTTCACCCTCGGCATGGGCGGTGTAGAGGCCGGCAACGATCACATGCTCCAGTTCCGCCCCGGAAAAGCCCTCGGTGGCGGCGGCCAGCTTGTCCAGCGGATACAGTTCCGGCTTGTGCTGGCGGCGCTTGAGATGGATGGCCAGAACGGCTTCCCGAGTCTCGGCGTCGGGCAGGTCGACGAAGAAGATTTCGTCGAAGCGGCCCTTGCGCACCAGTTCCGGCGGCAGGGCGCTGATGTCGTTGGCGGTGGCAGCAAGAAATACCCGGCTGGTGCGCTCGGCCATCCAGGTCAGCAGGGTGCCCAGCATCCGCCGCGAGGTGCCACCGTCGGTCTCCGAGGTCGCCAGCCCTTTTTCGATCTCGTCCATCCACAGCACGCACGGCGCCATCAGGTCGGCGCCGGCCAGCGCACTGCGCAGGTTGCGCTCGCTCTCACCATGATATCGATTGAACAATGCGCCGAAATCCAGGTGCAAAAGCGGCACGCCGAACAGGCCGGCGGCGGCGCGGGCAGCAAGCGACTTGCCGCAGCCCTGCACTCCCAGCAGCAGCATGCCGCGCGGCGGATCCAGCCCCGGCGGCGGCTCGCTGGCGGCAAATACCGGGGCCCGCTGCTCCAGCCAGCGCTTGAGCCGAGGCATGCCGGCGACATCGGCAAAGCGCGCCGTTTCCATTTCGAAGCCGAGGATGCCGTCGGGGTTTAGCAGCTCGAACTTGGCCCGCATCAGCTCCGGCAAGTCGCTAACCGCCAGCACCCCGTCATCATGAATGGCATTGCGCGCCAGGCGCCGGGCATCCTTCATGCTCAGACCGGCCAGGTTGACCAGCAGCTGCTGCAGCGCGTCCTCGCAGATCGGCCGGGGCTGCTTGCCGCGGGCGCCGGCCCAGGTTGCGGCTTCCTCGCGCACCATCGCCTCCAGGGTCTTGGCATCCGGCGGCTTCAGTGCAAAGCGCCTGGCGCCGGCACGAAGCTCGGCCGGCAGGCGGATCTCCGGGCTGACCAGAACCAGGGTACGATCGTCGACACCTTCACCCCCGCGCGCCAGCTCGCGCAGGTGGCGGACGATGACCGGATTGGACAGGTAGGGATGAAAATCCAGCAGCAGGTAAATGCCCTGGTCGCGCCGCCTGCCGATGTGGTTGAGCGCATCGTCCGGTTCGGTCAGCTGCGCCGAGACCACCTGGTTGCGCTCCACCCACTCAAGTCCCGAGGTGGCGGTCCACTTGAACAGCGGACGACCCAGTGCCCGCCGAAGCTCGGCGAACAAGGCCAGCGCGTGTGGCTCATCATGGGTTTCGATCACGATCAGTGAAGCGCCGCCGCGGATCAGCGCGGTCAGTTCCCGCAATTCGGCCGGGTTGACCGCAGTTTGGGGGGCAGTCCTTGTCGTTGTCACTTCCAGGCCCGGGTAACAGTCCGACTGCGCATTTTGCGTCAAAACGGCGGCACTCGCCATGCCTGTCGGCCCACATGGCACAATTCTGGCCATGGCCGATACCCGTCACGTCAGCGCCTACGGCAGCATCGAACGACACCGCCGCGACCAGGACCGTCTGCGACAGGCACGTCGCCGCAAGCTGCTGCTGGCCGCTGTGCCCATGGCGCCGGCCGTTGCCTTCGGCTTCTGGCTGCTGCCGCCGCTGGGCTTCGTCATCGCCTTTGTCTGCTGCCTGGTGCTGTTCTTCCTGGCCATCGATGGCGGCAGCTCGGTGCCGGCCCATGAGCTGATCGGCGCCAGCGGCGAGCAGGCGGTACTCAACGAGCTGGGCAAGCTGTCCGATGACCACGTGGTATTCAATCGCCTGATGCTGCCGGACGATACCTTGCCCGGCGGCCGGCGTGAACTGGACTTCGTGGTTGTCGGCCCGTCCGGCGTCGACATCATCGAGGTCAAGAATTCACCGGGACGGATCCACGTGGCGCCGGACAAGCGCCAGTGGCCGGTGCTGCAAAGAGCCGGCTGCGGTTCGCGCCCGGTGTGGCGCACCCTGCCCAACCCGCTGCTGCAGATCAGGCCGCAGATTGCCGCGCTGGAAACATGGCTGATGCGTCATAGCCTGGCGGTGCCGGTCCAGGGCGTGGTGTGCTTCAGTCGCCCTGGCGCCGTCGTTGACAACGCCGAAGCTGCCGAGCTACCGGTCATTACCCTCGACCAGGTCAATGCCACGATGACCACAAAAGCCGCAACTATGATCGATCCCGAACAGCGCCGTCGTATCGTCGCTGAACTGGCGAGTTTGAAGCGTCCAGCCGGCCGCAGACGGCCGGTCTCGGCGGCCGCCTGACGTGGTGACGGCTATTGACGCCGAGTTTGGTAATATCCCGACAACTATGCGCTACGTTGTATCACTCACTATCGTTCTGATCGCACTCTGGCTGGCCGTTTCCGGGGTCTACAAGCCGTTGTTGTTCGTGCTGGGCGCCGGCTCGGTGGCCCTGGTGGTCTGGCTGTCGCTGCGAATGGAGGTGGTCGGTGTGGAACACAATCCGGTGCTTTATTCCTGGCGCCTGCCGCTGTACTGGGCATGGCTGGTCGGGGAAGTGGTCAAGACCAATTTTCACGTGGCCATGCTGGCGCTCACACCCAGCCGCATCCGGCCGCACATCATCGACGTCCCGGTGCCACATCGGCACGCCGTGGCCAAGGTGACCTATGCCAACTCCTGCACGCTGACCCCGGGCACCGTGGCCCTGCACCTGACTCCGGAGACGCTTACCGTTCATGCCTTGGATGACCGGTCGGCCGACGACCTGAAAACGGGGGCCATGGCGCAACGGATCGCCTGGCTGGAAGGCTCCGAGCGAGTCGACGCGCAATGACTGCCGTTCTGGTCATCGCCACCATGGCAATCTTTGCAACCATGGCGCTGGCGCTGATTCGCGCTCTGAAAGGGCCAACCATTTACGACCGCATTGTCGCGGTCAACGTGTTTGGCACCAAGACGGTGCTGGTGGTCGCCCTGATTACCTACGTGACAGGCCACGCTGACCTGATCGACGTGGCGCTTGTCTACGCGCTGATCAACTTCATCGCGATTGTTGCGGTGCTCAAGCTGGTCAAAATGCGCGATCTGGCCAAGGCCGGCGAAGGAGACATCACCGATGGCTGAAACCGTGATCAACGTGCTGTCGGCGATCTTCCTGCTGGCCGGCGGCGCCTTCGGCATTCTCGGCGGGCTCGGCCTGCTGCGATTCCCGGATTTCTACAGCCGACTGCATGCCGCCGGGGTGACCGAAACCCTGTGCGCCGTGCTGATCGTTCTCGGCCTGGTGCTGCAGTCAGGCTTCAGCCTGCTGACCATCAAACTGCTGCTGATCCTGCTTTTCCTGCTGTTTACCGCGCCGACGGCGACCCACGCCCTGGCCCGTGCCGCGATGGTCGACGAGGTCGAGCCCGAGGTGATCGCAAAACAGTCCAGCGAGAATCGACCTGCACCGGGAGAGCCTTCATCGAATATTTGATCGATATCGGCCTGCTGACCTTCATGGTGGTGATCGCCATCGCCGTGGTGCGCACGCGCGATCTGTTCGCCGCGGCCATGCTGTTTGCAATCTACTCGCTGCTGTCAGCCGCCCTGTTCGCAGTGCTCGATGCCGGCGATGTGGCCCTGACCGAGGCCGCGGTCGGCGCCGGGATCTCGACCATCCTGATTCTGGCAGTGCTAGCCCTGGCGCGTCGCTATGAGCATCCGACCGGCGGCCATAACCTGGTCGCCCTGCTGGTAGTGCTGATTACCGGCGCCGCCCTGATCTACGCCACCCTGGATCTGCCGGAGTTCGGGTCAGCAGACAACCCGGCCCAGGTCCATGTCGGGCCTTACTACATCGAGCAAAGCTATCCCGACATGGGCGTGCCGAACATGGTCGCGGCAGTGCTGGCCAGCTATCGCTCCATCGACACCATGGGCGAGGCCTTCGTGATTTTCGCTGCCGGCCTGGCCGTCTACGCCCTGCTGGGGGTACGACCGCGAAGCGGCCGCTTCCGACGGCGCAGGGAGCCCGAAGAGGAGGACGCCTCGTGAGGGAAAATGGCATTCTGCGTATCGTCGCCCGCTTCCTGATCCCGCTGATCATGCTGTTCGGGCTATACATCCAGTTCCATGGCGAGTACTCGCCGGGCGGCGGATTCCAGGCCGGTGTGGTGGTCGCGGCCGGCTGGATCCTGTTCGCCCTGATCTACGGGCTGGAGGCGGCGCTCAAGGTCATCCCCGAGCGGGTGATGTACGTGCTGGCCGCCTTCGGTGTCCTGCTCTATGCCATTACCGGCCTGATGGGCGTGATCCTCGGCGGTCGGTATCTGGACTTTTACCCGCTGCTGCCCGGCGAGCACGCCGCCCAGCAGTTCGGCATCATTACCGTCGAGTTCGGCGTCGGCGTTACTGTCGCCACCGTGGTGATGCTGATCTTCACCTACTTTGCCCGCCGCAAGAGCGAGTGGGAAGCGCTCAGCGAAGAGGAGCCCGAGTGATGACCGTCCTCGGATTCTTCAATTACTGGGTGGTGATCATCCTGATGATGATCGGCCTGTATTGCGTGATCGCACGCGGCAACATGATCAAGAAGATCATTGGTCTCAACCTGTTCCAGACCTCGGTGTTCATTCTGTTCATTTCCGCCGGCAAGGTGGTCGGCGGGTCGACGCCGATCCTGCGCGAGGGCGTGGAGGTCTACTCCAACCCGCTACCGCACGTTCTGATCCTCACCGCGATCGTGGTCGGCGTGGCGATCACCGCGGTGGGACTGGCCCTGGCCGTTCGCATCCAGGAAGCCTACGGCACGATCGAGGATGATCACCTGGGCGACGACGGCGAGGATGATGGCCCGTTCGAGGAGGAGCAGCGGGGCTGATGGCAATCGTCGATCTCATGCCCTTCAGCGTGCTGGCGCCGCTGATCGCTTCCGGCGTGGTCGCCCTGCTGCCCGGTCGATTCTGGCCATGGGCAATAACCCTGCTGGCGGCAATTGTTGCCACGGTGATCGCCGCGCTGACCCTGCCGGCGGCGCTGGAGAGCACGCTGTCCTACCCGTTCGGCAACTGGCCGCCACCGATCGGTATCGAGTACCGGGTTGACGCTGCCAATGCCTTTGTCGCCTTGCTGGTCGCCGGCATGGCCGCGCTTAGCCTGCCGTGGGCCAAGGTCAGCATAGACCGTGAGGTTCCCGAACGCCAGGGAGCGTTCTATGCCCTGTTCCTGCTCGCCCTGGCCGGCCTGCTCGGCATCACCCTGACCGGCGATGCCTTCAACGTGTTCGTATTCCTGGAAATTTCCTCGCTGGCAACCTACGCGCTGATTGCCCACGGCCGCGACCGGCGCGCCCTGCTGGCCTCGTTCCGGTACCTGATCATGGGCACCATCGGCGCAACCTTCCTGCTGATCGGTATCGCCCTTTTGTACATGATGACCGGCACGCTGAACATGGCCGACCTGGCGGTGCGGCTGCCGGAAGTCCAGCACACCCGAACAGTCGATGCCGCGCTGGCATTCATCGTCGTTGGCATGGGCCTGAAGCTGGCCATGCTGCCGCTGCACCTGTGGCTGCCCAACGCCTATGCCTACGCACCGAATTTCGTCACCATCTTCCTGGCCGGCACGGCAACCAAGGTCGCGCTGTATGTCATGGTCCGGTTCATCTTCACCGTGTTCGGCGGCGAATACAGCTTCACCGTGCTGCCGCTGGCGATCGTGCTGATGGCGCTAGGCGTGGCCGGGATGTTCGCCGGGTCCTGGGTGGCAATGTTCCAGGATCATCTCAAGCGCATGCTGGCCTACTCATCGGTCGCCCAGGTCGGCTACATGGTGCTGGGCGTGTCGCTTTTTTCCGCTGCCGGACTGACCGCAGCGTTTCTGCACATGTTCAACCATGCGCTGATCAAGGTTGCGTTGTTCATGGCCGTAGGCACCATCATGTACCGCATCGGATCGATCAAGCTCCAAGATATCCGCGGCCTCGGTCGGCAAATGCCATGGACGCTGACCGCTTTCGCCCTGGCCGGCCTGTCGATCATCGGTGTGCCCACCACTGCCGGTTTCATCAGCAAGTGGTATCTGATCCTGGCTGCAGCGGAAGCGGGCCACTGGTGGCTGGTCGGGCTGATCGTGATCACCTCGATGATGGCGGTCTACTACATCTGGCGGGTGATCGAGGCCGCCTGGATGCAGGAGCGTCCAGCCGGAAGTCCGGCGGTTCGCGAAGCGCCGTTGGCGCTGCTGGCGCCCACCTGGCTGATGGTGGCCCTGAACTTCTACTTCGGGATTGACACCCGGCTGACCGTCGGCGCCTCTACAGCTGCGGCCGAGGCGCTGCTTGGGGTCGGAGGGCTGATGCCATGAATTGGCTGCCGCAGGTATCGCCCCTGACGGTGGTGCTGATCCCGTTCATCGGGGCGGCGCTGATCGGCCTGGCGGCACGCTCGTGGAAAACACAGCAGCTGATTTCCTGGACCACCTCGGCGCTGTTCCTGCTGGCCGTGCTCGGCCAGCTCGGCGCGGTGCTGGCCGGAGAGACACCGCGACAGCTGGTCTGGGAAATCCTGCCCGGACTGCCGATCGCCTTCTCGATCGAGCCGCTGGGAATGATCTTTGCCCTGCTGGCCTCCAGCCTGTGGATCGTCGCCACCCCGTACGCGATCGGCTATATGGTCAACGGCGGCTATACCAGCCTGGCCCGCTTCTTTGCCTGCTACGCCATTGCACTCGGCGCGGCCGCCGGCATCGCCTTTGCCGACAATCTCCTGACGATGTTCATCTTCTACGAGATCCTGTCGGTATCGACCTACCCGCTGGTCGCCCACACCGGTACCGCAAAGGCGCGCCAGGGCGCGCGAACCTACCTGGGCATACTGCTGCTGACCAGTATCTGTTTCTGGCTGCCGGCGATGATCTGGACCTTTATCGCCACCGGCACGCTGGAATTTGCCCAAGGTGGCATCCTGGCCGGCCATCTCGGCCCGACCCAGGCTGGCCTGCTGTTGCTGTTGTTTATGTTCGGTACCGGCAAGGCGGCGCTGATGCCGTTCCACCGCTGGCTGCCGTCAGCAATGGTGGCGCCGACCCCGGTTTCGGCACTGCTTCACGCGGTGGCGGTGGTCAAGGCCGGGGTGTTCGTCGCCCTCAAGCTGGCTCTTTATGTCTTCGGACTGGATTTTCTGGCCGAGATCCCGCTGACCGATTTCGTCCTTTACGTGGCCACCTTCACCATGATCGCCGCCTCGCTGATTGCCATTCACCAGGACAACCTGAAAGCGCGCCTGGCCTACTCCACCGTCTCCCAGCTGGCCTACATCGTGGTCGGTGCCCTGCTCGCCACCCAGGTGGCCGCAATCGGCGGCGGCATGCACATGGTGATGCACGGCTACGGCAAGATCACCCTGTTCTTCTGCGCCGGCGCGATTTATCTGGCCAGTCACAAGACCCTGGTCAGCGAACTCGACGGGATCGGCCGCCGGATGCCTTTCACCATGGCCGCGTTCCTGCTCGGGGCGCTGTGCGTGATCGGCATCCCGCCAATGGGTGGGCTGTGGAGCAAGTGGCACCTGGTGACGGGGGCATTCGAGGCCGGCCATGCCGTGGTCCTGGCGGCCTTTCTGCTCAGCACGCTGCTCAACATCGCCTACCTGCTACCACCGGTGTTGAGGGCCTTTCTCAAGCCACTGCCGGAAGGTGAGCCGGCGACGCTGAAGGAAGCGCCGCTGATGTGCGTGGTGCCGCTGACCCTGACCGCGGCGGGATCGATGGTGCTGTTTTTTGCCGCTGGCCTGCCGCACCGGCTGATGCAGCTGGTCTTTGCCTGAACACCGGATGATCGATGCTGAAAATCCAGGAGCGCAATATCGAGATGACGAGGAGCGACTGGCCATGAAGCTGGGCAGGCTGCTGGAGTGGATGGTCCGTCACGGGCGATTGCTGAGCATTGTCATGCTGGTCATCATGGCCGGCCTGGTGATTGCCGACCTGCTCATTGAGCCGGCTTACCGGCGCTACGTCTGGGACGGCATCGGCGGTTTCGGTGCGATCTACGGATTCGTCTCCTGCATCCTGATCATCGTGGTCTCCAAGGCCCTGGGCTACGCCCTGCTGTACAAGCCCGAGGACTACTACGAGGAAGAGACCGCTGATGATTGAGTGGATTCATCCATCGCTGGTGCTGATCGTCGGCAGCCTGTTGCTGGCCTTCCTCAAGGGCCGTCTGCGCCAGGCCTGGATGCTGATTCTGCCGGTGATCGTGCTGCTGCTGATCCTGGGTCTGGAGCCCGGACTATACGGCCAGTTTTCCTTCCTTGGCCTGGAGCTGACTGCCGGACGGGTCGACCGCCTCAGCCTGGTGTTTGCCTACGTGTTCGGCATCATCCTGCTGGTCGGGGCAATCTATGCCCTGCACGTCAATGACCGGATCCAGCACGTGGCTGCTTTCTGCTACGCCGCCTCGGCGCTGGGCGTGGTGTTCGCCGGCGACCTGGTGACCCTTTACGTGTTCTGGGAGCTGATGGTCATCACCTCGGTGTGGCTGATCTGGCGACGTCAGAACCCGGTCTCCTATGCCGCCGGGATGCGATACCTGCTGGTCCATGCCCTCGGTGGTGTGCTGCTTCTGGCCGGCGTGGTGGTTTACTACGCCAGCACCGGCTCGATCGCTTTCGACCAGATCCAGATCGGCGGCCCGGCCTTCTGGCTGATCCTGATTGCCTTCCTGATCAATGCCGCAGTGCCGCCGCTACACGCCTGGCTGGCCGATGCCTATCCGGAGTCCACCGTCACCGGAGCGATCTTCCTCAGTGCGCTGACTACCAAGACCGCGGTCTACACCCTGATTCGCGGCTACCCCGGAACCGAAATCCTGGTCTGGCTGGGCGCGATCATGGCTCTGTACGGGGTGGTCTACGCGGTGCTGGCCAATGACATCCGCCGTCTGCTGGCCTACCACATCATCAGCCAGGTCGGTTACATGGTGGCCGGTGTCGGTATGGGGACGCTACTGGCGCTCAACGGCGCGGCCTCGCACGCCTTTACCCATATCCTGTACAAGGCGCTTTTATTCATGGGCGCCGGTGCGGTCATCCACATGACCGGCAAGGCCAAGCTGACCGAACTGGGGGGTATCTACAAGTACATGCCCTGGACCTTCGTGCTTTACATGGTCGGTGCCTTCTCGATCTCGGCATTCCCGCTGTTTTCAGGCTTTGTCAGCAAGACCATGGTGGTCGAGGCGGCTGCCGCCGACTACCGACCAGTGATCTTTCTGATGCTGCTGTGCGCCTCGGCCGGCACCTTCCTGCACACCGGGCTGAAACTGCCCTGGTTTACCTTCATGGGACCCGATTCCGGGCTAAGACCCAAGGAAGCGCCGCTGAACATGCTGATCGCGATGGGAATCGCTGCCTTCCTGTGCATCTTCATCGGCGTCTATCCGGCCGCACTTTACGCCATCCTGCCTGGACCGGTCGATTACAACGCCTACACCACCGGCCATGTGCTCAAGGAACTGCAGCTGCTGCTGTTTACCGGTCTGGGCTTTTTCCTGCTGCTCAAGCATGTCGGCGGGGAAGCAAAAATCAGCGCCGACACCGACTGGTTCTATCGCAAGGGGGGACGCCGGCTGGTTGGCTGGATCGGTGAGCTGATCGTCGGCATCAACCGTCGTACCCGGACTCGAGTGTCGGAGCTTCTGGCAGCCCAGGCCGAGCGGGTTGACCGCAAGCACGGTCGCGACGGCAAGCTGGCCCGTTCCTGGCCGACCGGCTCGATGGCGATGTGGACCGCCGTACTGCTGGCAGCGCTGTTGCTGTTCGGAATTCGCTGACCGATCAGCGGACCAGTCAACTGACCGATCAGTCCTGGTCGCGGCGCTCTCGTCGCACCACGCGATATTCCACTTTCAGAGAGTCATCGGCCTGAGGCCGCGATCGACCGAGCTGGAACCAGCGCCGGAACAGAACCACGACCAGGCCAACCAGCGCCAGACCCATGGCGATCGCAAGGATGAACAGGCCAAGCACGAAGCTCAGTGCCAGTACGCCAATACCGGCCAGTACCAGTGCGGCGCGCGCCAGCGGATTGGTCGGCGGCTGATAGACTGTGCCCCAGGGATTTTTCATACTGCTGTGACCCGATGACCTCAAAATCGTTCCTGTGCCTTGCCGATGAGCTGGAGGAAGGCCAGTTCCTGGAAGCCCGCCTGACCGGCGCCGAACAGGCGCCACAATACCTGATCCTGACCCGATGCCAGGGGCAGCCGATGGCCTGGCTCAACGTCTGTCCGCACCAGGGCCGAGCGCTGAATTTCGCGCCCAACCGGTTCCTCACCGACGGCCAGGGTCGGCTGGTCTGCGCCCATCACGGCGCGGTGTTCGAGGCCGACTCCGGGCAATGCGTTTCGGGTCCTTGCCGAGGCGCTGCGCTCAAGCCCATCACGGTCCGCGAACACCAGGGGCAGATCCTGGCCGCTGATTGACCCGGCCATTTGCTTGAACCCACCTTATTCACCAGCCTGCCTACTGCGACGCAGGATGGCCTGCCGGTTTGCCGACGGCTGTTGAATTGGATACAGTGGTGAGCAGAATCACAGGAACAGGAGTCTGAGCCATGACACGATTGCTTCCGGGCCTGCTGGCCTCGTTGTTCCTGATCGTTGGCTGCCAGGGTGAGCCCGACGCCCGGCCTGAGCCCGCAGAACCAGCACCCGAGGGTACGCCTGCCGAGGTGGTCGAAGCCGTGCCGCCGGTTGACTGCGAGTTGACGGTCGGCTGGGATCCGTGGGAGCCGTACAGCTACAGCGGTGCCGGCGGCAGCATCCAGGGGCTGGATATCGACCTGGTCGTCGCGCTGGCAGAGCATGCCGGCTGCGAGCTGGAATTCCTGCAGGGCGACTGGGCCGGGCTGCTGCGCATGATCCAGGCCGGAGATCTTGATCTGCTGCTGGGTGCCACCCAGACACCGGAAAGAGAGCAGTTTGCCCACTTTTCCGAGGCCTATCGTGACGAGGAGTTTCGCCTGTACGTTCTCGAATCGGACCAGGAGCAGCATGCAAACCGCACACTGGAAGAACTGCTGGCCGACGGATTTCGCCTAGGTGTTACCCAGGGTTATGTTTACAGCACGGAAGTGCGTGATCTGCAGGCCGATACCGAGCTGAGCGAGCAATTCGTCGAAGCCGCAGTGGGCGAACTCAACTTCACCCACCTGCTCGACTACCGAATCGACGGTTTCCTCGAAGACCCGTTCGTCGCCGCCGCAATACAGCGTCGGCGCAACTGGGGCCAGGAAATTATCGCGCTGGATCTGGACTTCGGTTCCGGCCCGGTCCACCTGATGTTCAGCCAGGCCAGCGTGGATGAGTCCATCGTCGAGCGCTTCAACCAGGCCCTGGGCGAGTTGCGCGAATCCGGTCGCTACGATGAAATTGTCGAGGGTTACCTGCACTGATCAGAACACCAGATTGACCGCGGTGATCATGATCGCCAGGTAAATCACGCTCATGCCGCCGCCGGCGCGCACGAAATCCATCACCCGGTAGCCACCCGGCCCCATGATCAGGGCATTGACCGGATGGGTCGGCAGGATGAAGGCATTGGAGGTGCCCAGCGCGATGATCAGCGCATAGACCGCCGGGTTGCCGCCGGTTGCCAGGGCGATGTTGATCGCAATCGGAACCAGCAGCACGGTGGCGCCGACATTCGACATTACCAGGGTAAACAGCGTCGCCAGCAGCGCCAGCGCCACCTGTATGCCCAGCTCCGGAACCTCGCCGAGCACGCCGAGCACGGTCTGAGCCACCCAGGCCGCGGTGCCGGTCACCTCCATCGCCATACCCAGCGGAATCAGGCTGGCCATCAGGAACACCGTCTTCCAGCTCACCGACTGATAGGCCTCGTCGATGCTCAACACGCCGGTCAGAATCATCCCGACGGCGCCGGTCAGCAGAGCCACCGAAAGCTGAAAGTCGGTAAACAGCACCAGGAACATGGCCAGGGCGAAAAAGATCAGCGCATGCGGCACCTTCTGCGGGCGCTGCTCTTCCTTGGGAATATCGGTGGCGACAATGAAGTCCTTGTCGCGGGCGACGTTGGCCAGGTCGCGCCAGGTCGAGTGACTGACCAGACAGTCACCAACCTGCAGCTCGACATCGCGCAGATCCCGGGTGATGATTTCGTTGCGACGGTTGACCGCCAGCACGGAGATACCGAAGCGCGAGCGTAGCCGCGCCGCGCCGATGCTCTGACCCACCAGCCTGGACCCGGGCGGGATGACGACCTCGGAGATCCCCGCCCGGGTGGCATTGAACAGGGCACCGAAGGTTCTCAGCCGCGGCTGCAGCCTGAGCTTGTTGGCCAGGGCAAACTCGCCCACCTGGTCGCGCGTACCCATCACGCCCAACACCGTGCCAACCCAGATCATCTCGTCGGCCGGCGGCGCCAGCCGGGGCTTGTCGGTATTCTGGATGGCCAGCATCAATGGCGCGCCTTCGAGCTTCTCAGCCTCGGCGATGCGCATGCCGACCAGCGGTGAATCGACCGTGACCAGCATTTCATAGACGTCACCCTCGATGCCGTAGACCTCGGCGAAGTAGCTCTTGGTCCGACCGGGTGCCGCCGGCCGCTTGGCTTCGACTCGCGGCAGAAAGAACCGGCCCAGCAACAGAAAATAGGCCAGCGCCCCGGCCAGCAAGGCCAGTCCGACCAGGGTGACATCGAACAGCGCGAAGGGCCGCATCGCCTCCGCACCTGGCGGCAGTGAACGATTGGAGGTCAATATCAGGTCGTTGAGCAGGATCAGCGGAGACGAGCCGACCATGGTGATGGTGCCGCCGACGATGGCGCAGAATCCCATCGGCATCAGCAGCCTGGGCAGGGGCAGATCCAGGCGCGCCGAAATCCGGCTGACCACCGGGAGAAACAGCGCCGTGGCGCCGGTGTTCTGCATGAAACCGGAGGTCACGCCCACGGTAGATGACACCATGGACATGATGCGCGACTCCGAGCGCCCGCCGATTCGCACGATGAACCCGGCCACCACGTTCATCACCCCGGTACGATCCAGGCCGGCGCCAATGATCATCACCGCGATGATGGAGATCACGGCATTGGAGGCAAAGCCGGTAAACAGCTGGTCGCCGGGAAGGATGCCCAGCAGCCCGATCAGCACCATGATGCAGATCGCCGCGATGTCGATGCGCACGATCTCGAAGACGAACAGGATAATGGTCAGCCCCAGCAGCATGAGCACCATGATCATGTCGCCACTGAGAGTCAGACCACCATCCATGCCGATTCGAAACGTTCTCTTTGTTGGTTGAACGACCGGCGATCAGCGGTCGCATGCGGTCATCATACTACCGGCGCAGCCAGACCGCGGCATGGGATCAAGGTAAAATCACCGCATGGAAATCATCATCAATGGACAATCTCGGCGGCTGAGCGGCGAGCTGACGGTGGCCGCACTGCTCGAAGAACTGGAACTGGGCAACAAGCGGATCGCCGTCGAACGCAACGGCGAGCTGGTTCCGCGCAGCCAGCATGACAAGGTACAGCTGACCGGCGGCGATCGAATCGAGATCGTCCAGGCCATCGGCGGAGGTTGACCACATGCGCAAGCTACCCGAAGACCGACCGCTGATCATCGCCGGTCGCCGCTACCAGTCACGCCTGCTTACCGGCACCGGCAAGTATGCCGATCTGGAACAGACCCGCAAGGCCACCGAGGCGGCCGGCGCCGAAATCGTCACCGTTGCCATCCGCCGGACCAATATCGGCCAGTCTGCCGGCGAGCCCAACCTGCTGGACGCTCTGCCGCCTGAGCACTACACCATCCTGCCCAACACCGCCGGCTGCTACACGGTGGAAGATGCGGTGCGCACCTGTAGACTGGCCCGCGAGCTGCTGGATGGCCACAAGCTGGTCAAGCTGGAGGTGCTCGGCGATGAAAAAACCCTGTTCCCGGACATGGTGGCCACGCTGAAAGCCGCGGAAATCCTGATCGCTGACGGCTTCGATGTCATGGTCTACACCAATGACGATCCGGTCATCGCGCGCCGTCTGGCAGAGATGGGCTGCGTGGCAGTGATGCCTCTGGCCGCGCCAATCGGCTCCGGACTGGGGATCCAGAATCGCTGGAACATCCTGACCATCGTCGAGGAGGCCACAGTGCCGATCCTGGTCGATGCCGGTGTCGGTACCGCCTCCGATGCCGCCGTTGCCATGGAACTGGGTTGCGACGGCGTATTGATGAATACCGCCATCGCCGAAGCAGCCGACCCGGTATCCATGGCGCGCGCGATGAAACTGGCCATCGAGGCCGGCCGACTGGCCTACCTGTCAGGCCGGATTCCCCGCAAGCGGTTTGCATCGGCCTCTTCACCGCTGGACGGCACCTTCTTTTGATGACTCCGGATCCGGACCGGCTGCGTCGGGTGCGCAGCTTCGTGCGGCGACCGGGTCGAATGACTGATGCCCAGCGCCGCGCCCTGGATGAGTTGCTGCCGCGCTACGCGGTCAATTCCGATCTGACTGACCTGCGTGATGCCTTCGACTCCCAGGCGCCCCTGGTGGTGGAAATCGGCTTCGGCAATGGTCAGGCACTGGCCTGGATGGCGGCCAACGAGCCGGACAAGCGCTTCATCGGCATCGAGGTCCACGAACCGGGGGTCGGTCGCCTGCTGCGCAGCCTGGAAAGCGAAGCATTGGCCAACGTGCGGGTAGCCATGACCGATGCGGTGGAAGTACTCAGCCGGCAGACGGTAGCCGACAGCCTCGATGAGGTAAGGATATTCTTTCCTGACCCGTGGCCGAAAAAGCGCCACCACAAGCGGCGGCTGATCCAGCCGGACTTCATCGAGCTGGCAAGCGCACGGATCAAGCCGGGCGGTCTGCTGCACCTGGCAACCGACTGGGCGCCCTATGCCGAATGGATGGTGGAGGTGCTATCAGCCGCCAAACGGCTTAAGCTGCTCGGAGACCCCTATGTTTCCCGTCCAGCCTGGCGACCGCAGACCCACTTCGAACGCCGCGGGCTCAGGCGTGGCCATCAAATATTTGACATCCTCGCCCAGCGCAGGGAATCGCGTAGCGTAACCCCTTGAATTCACCACAGAGACACGGAGATCACAGAGAAGAGAAATATTTTTCTGATCTTTCTCTGTGACCTCCGTGCCTCTGTGGTGCATTCTGGCGATCGAGATATGCTCAGCCCAGCACCCACTCGAACAGCGCTGTGCGGGCCGCAACGCCCATGCGGACCTGATCCAGAATCAACGATTGATCGCCATCGGCCACGCTATCGGCAATCTCCACCCCGCGATTGATCGGCCCCGGGTGCATCACCCGGCAATCAGCAGCGGCCAGCGTCAGGTGTTCCGGGCGCAGCCCCCACTCGGCGTGGTAATCACTGCTTTCAGGCCACAGCTCACGGTCGATGCGCTCCTTCTGGATGCGCAGCATCATGATCACGTCGGCATCGGTCACTGCTTCGGTCAGGCTGCGGCAGATCCGAACACGCGCCGGAACCTGTTCCGGCAACAGCGCCTTGGGCCCGGCGATGCGCAGTTCCCTGGTCCCGAGACGATCGAACAGGGCCAGCCCCGAGCGGGCTACCCGGGAATGACGCAGGTCGCCGACCATGGCCATGCGCGCGGTGGAAAAATCCAGGCCCGAGCGCAGCAGTGTCGCGGCGTCCAGCAACGCCTGGCTGGGGTGTTCGCCGGTGCCATCACCAGCGTTGATCACCGCCACCTTGTCGGGAAGTTCAGCCGCCAGCCGGGCGGCAATGCCGGTCTCCGGGTGCCGAATCACCAGCACCCCGATGCCCATGGCAACCAGCGTTCGCGCGGTGTCGATCAGGCTCTCGCCCTTGGTTGCCGAGGAGCGATCCTGCTCGATATTGATCACGTCCAGACCGACCGCGCGGGCCGCCATTTCAAATGACACCCGGGTGCGGGTACTTGGCTCCAGGAACAGGTTGCCAACCGAACCACTCAGCCGGGCCGGTGGTGCACCATCGGCCAGCGCCAGGGCGCGCTGTAGCAGCCGGTCGATACTGCGATCGCACAGCGAAGAAATATCGAGGAAATGTCTGGTCATGATCAGGACGTAATGGACCCCGGCCGATTATGCATCAGGGTCGACTGCCGATTCGACTCATCCACGATTCGACATCCATGATTCGACAATCACGGCGGCAGCCAGGCTATCGAGCAGCCGCTTGTCCTTGCGGCGGCTCTGACCGGCCGCACGGGAGTCGGCGAATCGCTCGCCGGCAGCTACCGAACTCAGGCGTTCATCGTGCAGCTCCAGCTGAATGTCCGGATGACGACTCCGGAGTTCATCGGCGAACTCGCGAATCAGACGGCTCATCGCCGTGTCACCGCCATCGGAATCAAGCGGCAGGCCAATGACGATGCAGGCCGGCCGCCAGTGTTCGAGCACCGCATCCAGAGCGGATACCGGCGGGGTTCCGGACCGCTGGCGCAGCGGCTCAAGCGGTCGCGCCGTGCCCAACAGGGGATGACCTAGCGCCAGACCAATGGTCCGGGTACCGTAGTCGATTCCAAGAACGGGGCCTGCCGGCCCCTCAGGCATGGCCACCGACGGGCTGCAGACTGGCCGAGTCGATTCCCAGGCGTGCCACAGCGTCCTGCCAGCGCGAATCCACCGGCGAGTCGAAAATGATGCTGGCATCGGCCATGGTGTTGAGCCAGGCATTCTCCTTCAGCTCGTCCTCGAGCTGCCCGGCGCCCCAGCCCGCGTAACCCAGAGCAACCAGAAACCTGCCGGGGCCGGTGCCGGAGGCAATCGCCTGCAACACATCGCGCGAGGTGGTGATCATGATGTCGGGGCCGACCGCCACGGTCGATTCCCACTGCCGGTCCGGACTGTGCAGGACGAAACCGCGCTCGCGATGTACCGGCCCGCCTTCGAAAACCGGCAGGGCGCCGACTGCCTCATCCTCGCACTCGATATCGAGCTGCTCGAACAGGTCTCCCAGGGTGAATTCCGACAGGCGATTGATGGTAATACCCAGCGCGCCCTCGGCGTTGTGCTGACATAGCAGGGTTACCCCATGGTTGAAATTGGGGTCGGCCAGCGCCGGCATCGCGATCAGGAATTGCTGCTCCAGGTAGCTCATGGTCTTATGGTAGCAGACCGTCGCCAGACCACGGTCAATCAGTGGCTCCCAAGCCCCCGACTGGCAGAAAATTGCCAGGTGCGGGTGATGGTCAGGATATCGGTCTCGGCCAGGATATCCTCCGGCAGCGGTGCAAACGGCGACGACAGGCGGACGATCCGCACCGCCGCCTCGTCAAGCAGCGCATGGCCTGAGGAGCGCAGCACGTTGATCTGTCCGACGCTGCCATCGGGCAGGACATCGACGCTGAGCACCAGCGAGCCCTCGATGTTCTGGCGCCGGGCCTGCTCCGGGTAGTTCAGGTTGCCAACGCGCTCGACCTTGGATACCCAGGCCCTCATGTAACCGGCATACAGGTGTTCGCGGGTATTGGCAGAAACGAACCGTCGGCGAGGCTGTTCTGGAAAGTCGCGAGTTTCGGCCACCAGGTCCGGGTTTCGCCGGGCCATCGCCAGCGACTGCTCGATCAGCTGTCGCGCATCGCGCTGTTGAAGACTTGGCTCGGCTTCCTCACGGGTTTCAGGAGCCGGCGCGTCACGCTCGCGCACCGCGATCAGTTCACTGGCCAGCTCGGTGGGCTCGGCAGGACCGGCCACCTCGGGCTGAGGCTCTGGTGCCTCGACCGGCATTTCCTCGATCAGCGGCATGGCCTCGGCCGGACGCTCCCGCTCCGGGTTCTCGCCGCCACCGCGCTGAGTCGCCTGGGCCAGGAAATCGGCCTCATCGGGCGGTTTTTCGGTGGCCCAATCGACCAGGATGACATCAAGGCTGGGTGGCATGCGATCGCTGCGCGGCTTGAGCACATCGAAATGCACCAGGCCGATGAGCGCGGCATGCACAGCAATCGCCGAGGCCACCGCCATGGCCATGGCATTACCGCCGGCTGATTGTTGCCAGGATGCTCTCACGGATCAATCACGTCGAAAAGGTCTCGGCAGATATTGATTCCAAATTGCGCATCCAGTTCGCGAACACAAGTCGGAGAAGTGACATTGACTTCGGTCAGCCGGTCACCGATCACATCCAGCCCGGCGAACAGGACACCATGCCTGCGCAGCACCGGCCCCACCGCACGGGCAATGGCCAGGCCGGCCTGATCCAGCGGACGGCCCTCGCCACGCCCGCCTCGCGCCAGGTTGCCGCGAAAATCGTCGGCTCCCGGAACGCGAGCCAGCATGTAGGGCACTGGCTCACCGTTGATCAGCAGCACCCGCTTGTCGCCATCGGCAATGGCTGGCAGAAAAGCCTGGGCCATGGCCGGCCGTGATCCTTGTTCGGTCAGGGTCTCGACAATCACGTTCAGATTGGGATCATCGGCCTTGGCGATGAAGATACCGCGACCACCCATGCCGTCCAGTGGCTTGAGAATGGCCTTGCCACGGCCCTGCACAAAGGCCTTCAGCCGCTGCTTGCTGGCGCTGACCTCGGTGGGCGGCATCCACTGCGGGAAAGCGGCAATCGCCAGCTTTTCGTTGAAGTCACGCAGACTGGACGGACGATTGACCACCAGCGCCCCGTCGCGCTCGGCCTGATCGAGCAGCCAGGTCGTGTACAGGTAGTTGGCATCCACCGGCGGGTCGCAGCGCATCAGCACCAGATCTTCATCGCCAATGGGGCGTTCCAGCGGATCACCGAGGGTGAAAAAGTCATCTTGGCGGTCGACCACCTCCAGACGGCGCAGTGATGCGGTCAGCCCGTCAGGCCCCAGGCTGAGGTCACTTTCCTCGCAATACCACACCGAATAACCTCGTCGCTGGCCCTCCAGCAACATGGCGAAAGTGGTGTCCTTGCGGGTGTCTATTTCGGTGATCGGGTCCATGACCACGATCAGATTCTTGCGCATGATTTGGTGCCTTCCGTCGGTTCATGCCGCCAGACAGCCCCGGTTTTGCTGCCTGTAACCGGAAAAATTGCGATTTTTTACATCAACTTTGCCGAAATAACTCTACCGGGTTGGCAAAAGCGTCATGGATAGACTAACCTACAGCCTTAACTCACAGACAACTCTCACGACATTATCAAGCGAGCCGACGCCGATGAGTGACGACCAGAAAGCAAACGAAGCGCAGGGGAACGGCCAGGCCAACGGCAATCTGAGCGGGCTGAAGATCATGCTGATCGATGACAGCCGCACCATCAGACGATCGGCAGAGACCATGTTGTCGCGAGAGGGCTGTGAGGTCATCACAGCCAACGACGGCTTCGAGGCCCTGGCCCTGATCCACAAGCACGAACCCGACCTGATTTTTGTCGATATCATGATGCCGCGGCTGGACGGCTACCAGACTTGCGCAATCATCAAGAACAATGCCCGTTTCGAGCAGGTACCGGTCATCATGCTGACCAGCAAGGACGGATTGTTCGACAAGGCAAGAGGCCGCATCGTCGGCTCGGACCATTACCTGACCAAGCCGTTCACCCGCGATGAACTGCTGGAAGCAGTCAGGCAGAAGGCCAGGGGGCAAGAGGCCTGACCCGACCATAGCCGCGAGGGAGAATTCATCATGCAAGGGGAAGATCACATCGAACAGTCATCGCAGGCCGGCGAGCTATTCGGCCGACTGATTGACTACCAGAGACGAAGCCTCGAGCACGAAGTTGGCGACGCCGGCCAGCAGCAGATCAGCAACTGGGATGGCGTGGTCTTTCGCCTGGGCGATTTCCACCTGACCTGCCGCATTGAGCAGGTGGAGGAAGTGATTGCCTTTCCCGCCTACACCCCGATTCCGGGGTCGAAGGACTGGCTGCTTGGCATCGCCAACGTGCGCGGCAATCTGGCACCCATATCCGATCTGGGCTGGTATCTGTTCGGCACCAGAACGCCGGTGACCGCCAGAACCCGCCTGATCCTGACCAAACTGCAGGGAAGACTCGCCGGACTCGTCGTCGACGAGGTGTTCGGCCAGCGTCATTTCCACACCGACGACTTGAATCGCGACGAGGAGTGGGATCAAACGCCGATGAAGGGTCTGGTCACCCACGTATTCGAAACCAACGAGAGACGCTGGGGCGTGTTCAACATGGAAACCCTGGTCAAACAGCGTGAGTTCACGGTGGGCGCCAGACAGGATTGAGGCCGGAATCAGGAATGCTGGCCATCAGTAACTAATAAACCGTGATCCATTTCGCGGAACAATCATGGATTCGGGAGTTGAATGCATGAATCCACAAACAAGCAGCGGCCGCTGGCGCGTAGCGATCAATGCGGCCCAGGCCAAGAGCACGACGAGCAATGAGGTATAAGGAATGAGTAGCGCGGTCAAGCAATCCGAGCAGAGGCTGTCTTCAGTACAGATACTGCTGTTTATCCTCCTGGTTGTTCTGCTGGCAACAGTGGCGTTCAACTTCTACCTGCTGAACCAGCGAAATCAGTGGGAGACCCAATACCTGACCCTGACCACGGAAATCCAGGTGCGCGCACAGCAGCTGGCCAAGGCAGCAGGTGAATCGGCGGTCGGCAACTTCGACGCCTTCGACGAGTTGCGCGAAACACGCGATATCATTCGCGGCGCCGTCAACCAGCTCAGGCGCGGCAATCCGGCTACCGGTCTGCCGCCGTCTCCGGCCCAGGTCAGTGGTTCCCTGGCAACGCTTGAAGAGACCTGGAACCGAATCGAAGAAGACACCAACCGCATTCTCGACCGTACCGACCTTGTGATTGAGCTGGCCGACAGTGCGGTCGCCTTCTCGACCAACATTCCGCTGCTGCAAGCCCAGTCCGATGCCGTCGTCCGACGGATGATCGAAACCGGCGCGCCAAGCGTACAGATCTACATTGCCAGCCGACAGCTGGTGCTGGCCGATCGCATGCTGCGCCGAGTCGGTGAAATCCTGGCTGGCGGCACTGGAGCCATTACCGCAACCGACGCCTTCAGCCGCGACGCCAGCCTGTTTGACCGCGTTCTGCAGGGGCTGATCGCCGGCGACCAGGGGCTCAACCTCAGCGCCGTCCGTAACGAAACCGTGTTGGCCGAACTGGCAGAGGTGATGCCGCTGTTTGAGGATATCCGGTTGGACGTGGACACGATTCTGGCTGCCTCAACCGATCTGTTCGAGGTGCGTGAGTCAGCTGACGAAATCTTCCTCGATGCCGAGGACCTGACCGAACAGGCACGTACCCTGGCTGGCGATTACGCCGGCCTCGGCGAGGATTCCCTGTGGCCCAGCCTGCTGGCCGGCCTTGCCATTGCTGCAGCGGCCCTGTTGATCCTGTTCCTGATCGGTTTCAACCTGTACCTGGCACAGCGCCGCCGCGCGCGCGCGACCTCGGAAATCAACCAGCGCAACCAGGACGCCATTTTGCGCCTGCTTGACGAAATGAGCTCGCTGGCTGACGGGGATCTGACCGTGCAGGCCACCGTAACCGAAGACGTGACCGGGGCCATTGCAGACTCGGTGAACTACGCCGTTGAAGCCCTGCGTGACCTGGTCTCCGGGGTCAACAGCACCGCCCAGCAAGTGGCGGCCCAGGCTCAGGAAACCCGCGCTACCACCATGCAGTTGGCCGAGGCCAGCGAGCACCAGGCGCGCGAGATCCGCTCGGCCACCGACACCATCAACGAAATGGCGCGTTCGTTCGACGACATGGCGAGACGCTCGAGCGAATCTGCCGAGGTAGCCCAGAATTCGGTCGAAATCGCCAATCGCGGCGCCGACATGGTCCGCCAGACCATCTCCGGCATGGACAACATCCGTGACCAGATCCAGGAAACTTCCAAGCGAATCAAGCGCCTGGGTGAGTCCTCCCAGGAGATCGGCGATATCGTCGAGCTGATCAACGGCATCTCCGAGCAGACCAACGTGCTGGCGCTGAATGCCGCCATTCAGGCCGCATCGGCCGGTGGCGCGGGCCGCGGATTTGCGGTGGTCGCCGATGAAGTGCAGCGCCTGGCCGAACGCGCCACGAACGCAACCCGACGCATCGAGACCCTGGTCCAGACCATTCAGGCCGACACCTCCGAGGCGGTCAGCTCGATGGAGACCACGACCTCCCAGGTGGTCTCGGGTGCACGCCTGGCGGAGGATGCCGGTGAGGCACTGGAATCGATCGAAAAGGTGTCGAACGACCTGGCCACGCTGATTCAGGAAATTTCAAAGCAGGCCCAGGAAGAATCACGCAACGCAACCCGCATCGCTCAGCTGATGAACAGCATTCGCGATATCTCGGTCCAGACCACCGAAGGCACCGGCGAGACCGCCAAATCGGTGGCCAACCTGGCCGAACTGGTGCGCGAGCTGCGCGATTCCGTGGCCGACTTCAAGCTCCCCGGTGAGGAAGAGTCCTGATTTCGTGCTCCCGGCGCATACGTACAACTGGACAGGCAGGTGCCCGGGCCCATTGGCCGGGGCTGATGCCAATGCCATTCAACAGATAGCGGGGCAATGACCTGATGAGTGCGCAAGCAAGCAGCCAGGGATTACAGTGGACTCGACCGTTTCTCGACGAGCTGTGCATTCAGGTGCGACAGATCGTGGAGGATCACTTCGACGAAGACAGCACCGAAAAGCCGAGCCTGGATGAAGGCATCGCTGCCTGCGAGCAGCTGGCCGGTTCGCTGTCACTGCTCGGTTCGGTGAGTGGCCAGCAAATGGCCGAGGCCATGGCCACGGTGCTACGTGCGCTCGGCGATGAGTCAATCGAATCCCCCGGCGAGGCAGTCCAGTCGCTGCTGGAGGCGACCGCCATCCTGCCGGACTACCTGGAATACGTCGAAACTCACCACAAGGACGCACCGATCGTCGTCCTTCCCATCATCAACGATCTGCGGACGCTGGCCGGTGCCCCGCTGGTTGACGAGTTCTCGCTGTTCCGGCCGCGCCTGAACGAGGCACCGCTGCCGGAACCAACCGGCGATGCACTGGAAGTTGGCCAGATACGACGCACTTACCAGTTGTCACTGGTCAAGCTGATCAAGGGGCAGGAGGAACGTGACGCCGCTCAGATCATGTCCCAGCTGTCCGGACAGCTGGGCAACTGCGCCAGCTTCTCCGAATCGGTGCGCCGCACAGCCTGGATCTCGGCCGCGCTGAGCCATTCCATGGCTATTGGTCGTCTGTCGCCGGGCCCGGCGGTCAATCGCCTGTTCGCCCGCTTTGATCTGCTGCTCAAAGACCTTGCCGAAAATGCCGACTCACCGCAGAACGACAACAAGGCCGACGAACTGGCGCGCCACCTGCTGTTCCAGGTAGCCGTTGCCAGGTCGCGAGATGAAAACCTGCAGGCGCTGGCCCAGGAATACGATCTGGACGCCCACCTGCCGGACAAGTTCGAGCTCGAGCGGGCCCGCGGCTTTCTTGCCGGTCGCAACCGGGCCCTGTTTGCCGCCGTTGCCCAGGCAGCCCGCGAGGACCTCTCGCAGATCAAGGATGCGCTGGGTCAGCAGCTTGAAGGACAACCCGACCCGGCGGTGATTTCACGCCAGGCCGACCAGCTGTCGGCGGTCGGAGAAAGTCTGGCCATGCTTGGCCTGGAACGGCTCGCCGAGCGGGTGCAGGCCCAGTCGACCCGACTTGAAGAGCTGGAAGCCGATCCTGACAGCCCGATACTGCTTGAAGTTGCCCGCGAGCTGCTGATGGTAGAAGGCAGGCTGGAAGAGAGCATCAGCTCGGCCGGGCATGCCGGTGACGACGAGGAGGATGGCCAAACCATCGGCAAACTGATGCTACCGGCCTCCGAACATCGCCGGGTCATGCGCCAGCTCATCCGAGAGGTTCTGGAGGACCTGGCTCACGCCAAGCATCTGCTCGATGCAGTCAACCGCCAGAAGGCCGAGGCCGGCGCCGGTCAGGAAGCCCATGCCACCCTCGACCGGGTAACCGGCGCGCTGACCGTGTCCGGTCTGGACGAGGCTGCCGACATGATCGCAGCGGCCAACCGCTGCGTCCTCGACGAACTGGTGGAACCGACGGAAGAATCCAACCTTGACCGACTGGCGGCTCTGGCAGAAGCCTTGACCGTCACCGAGTTCTACCTTGAGAGCCTGTCTCGTCTTGACGACCGCGGCAGCCGCTACCTGGAGTCTGCCCGGGACCGTCTCAAGGCACTGGGCTACTGGACCGATGAGGCTGCTGAAACCCAGGCCGAACTCGATGAGGCCTTCAAGCAGGCTCAGGATGCAATCAGCGCCGAAGCAGAAGCCGAAGCCGAGCTGGAAGCAGAGCTGCTGGCTGCCGAAGCCGAAGCCGAAGCGGGCGAGGAGTTCGATCTGGAAACAGATCTCGAGCCCGAAGCTGACGAGTCCACCGACGAGCCCGAGCCGATGGCCGGGCAGGCACCCGATGAACCGCCGGTAGTCACGGCCCAAGACGCCGACGACATCAGTGCCCTGGAAGACTTCGACATGCAGGAGATCTTCCTGGAAGAGTTCGACCAGGAGCTTGAGAGCCTCAGGGAACTGGTGCCTCAGTGGCGCGAGCGTCGCGGCAACGAAGAGACCCTGGTGACCATTCGGCGTTCGTTCCACTCGCTCAAGGGTTCCGGGCGAATGGTGGGCGCTACCGAGATCGGCGAATTCGCCTGGCAGATCGAGAACATGCTCAACCGGGTACTCGACAACCGTATCCAGGCCAGCGATGAAGTTGTTCAGCTGGTGGCCGATGCCGTTGATGCCCTGCCCAGCCTGCGCGCCCGACTGGTTGGCGAGACCGGCACACATGACGAACATGCCTGTGCCGAACTTGCAGATCGAGCTGCCGCCTTTGCCGAAGGACGACGAGTCGAGCCGGCCGAACCGGTTCGTGAAGAAATCGAAGGCCTTGATCCGACACTGGTCGACCTGATGATCCGCGAGCTGTCCGAGCACCTTGAGCTGCTCGACAGCTACCTGGAGGAAGCTGATCGTCGCGGCTGGGCTGACCCGGTAGACGAGCGGCTGGTGCTTTCGGTACACACCATGAAGGGCACCCTGCGACTGGCGCCGGTTGGCGACGAAGCCGAAACCATTCGAATCCTCGAAAACTACCTTGAGGAACTGGCCGAATCACACAATGCACCTGCTGACGAAGCGCTCACCGTGATCGGACAGTGCGCTGCCCTGTTGCGCAAGCGCCTGGACCGACTCAACGGACAACCCATCCCAGACGAGTCTTTCGAAAGCGCCGAGCTGGCAGATCAGCTCACTCACTTGCTGCACAAATCAGGGGCGGAATCCCCGGCCCCGCAAATCGAGTCGTCGGACGAATCCGAGCAGAAACCGGCCGAGGCGCCTGAAGAGGAACAGGAGCCGTTCTTCGAATCGGAAGACGCACTGGCTGCCGAAGGCGTTGATGCGGAGGAAGAAGCGTCGATCTTCGATCTTGGCGAGGAAAGTACCGAAGACGAGCGGGACGCACCGGAACAGCTTGAAGGGGAACTTGCCAGTGAAGAGGATGCCGACGACTCGGCAGAAACTTTCACCAGCGATCTCGATGACCAGGAGGCCGAGGAGTTCGACGCCGAATCGACTTTCGAGTCGGAGCCTGAGCTGGATGAGCCTGAGCTGGAAGAACCCGAGCTGGAAGAACCCGAGCTGGAAGAACCCGAGCTGGAAGAACCCGAGCTGGAAGAACCCGAGCTGGAAGCGCCTGAGCTGGAAGCGCCTGAGCTGGAAGCGCCTGAGCTGGAAGCGCCTGAGCTGGAAGAGCCCGAGCTGGAAGAGCCCGAGCTGGAAGAACCCGAACTGGAAGAGCCCGAGCTGGATGAGTCCGAGCTGGAAGAGCACGAGCTGGAAGCGCCTGAGCTGGAAGCGCCTGAGCTGGAAGCGCCTGAGCTGGAAGCGCCCGAGCTGGAAGCGCCTGAGCTGGATGAGGCCGAGCTGGATGAGGCCGAGCTGGATGAGGCCGAGCTGGATGAGGCCGAGCTGGATGAGTCCGAGCTGGATGAGTCCGAGCTGGATGAGGCCGAGCTGGATGAGTCCGAGCTTGAAGAGCCGGAGCTGGAAGAGCCCGAGCTTGAAGAGCCGGAGCTGGAAGAGCCCGAGCTTGAAGAGCCGGAGATTGAAGAACCCGAGCCGGAGCCGGAACCCGAACCAGAGCCTGAACCTGAGCCCGAGGAGCTGTATGCCGATCTGGATCAGGATCTGCTTGAAGCCTTCCTCGAAGAAGGCCAGGAGATCCTGGAACATGCCGATGACGTCCTTCAGCAGTGGCGAGAAGCACCCGATGACCGCAGCCTGATCACTGCCCTGCAGCGTGATCTCCACACCATCAAGGGCAGCTCACGCATGGCCGGCCTTGATGCGGTCGGCCAGGTTGCCCACCTGATGGAAGAAGTGCTGGAAGGCATCGTTGGCGGCGCGCGCAGCGCCGGCGCAGAGAGCATCGACGCACTGGAATCCGGCTGCGACCACCTCCACGCCATGCTCGATGCGGTGACTGAACGCCAGCCGATGCCGGCACTGCCGGTTGACCTGCTCGAAGAACAGGACGAGGCGCTGGCCGAGATGGTCGAATCGGCAGAGGCCGCCGCGCTGGCGACCGGCACCGAACGAGCTTCAGAGAAGGTCGAGACGCTGCGCGTACCGGCGCCGCTGATCGACGACCTGGTCAATTACGCTGGCGAAATCAGCATATTCCGGTCCCGCCTGGAACAGCAGGTCAGCGTGTTCCGCAACAACGTCGGTGAGTTCGACGAGACAGTCATTCGTCTGCGTGAGCAGCTCCGCAAGCTGGAAATCGAGACCGAGGCGCAGATCCTGGCGCGCTACGAAAGCGAGCACGGCCCGATCGACGAGACCTTCGACCCGCTGGAACTGGACCGTTACTCGACGATCCAGCAGCTGTCGCGGGCCCTGGCCGAATCGGTCAACGACCTGACCAGCCTGTCCGGCATACTTGACGACGCCACGCGCCAGTCCGAAACCCTTCTGATGCAGCAGTCACGGGTCAACACCGAGCTGCAGGAAGGCTTGATGCAGGCGCGCATGGTGTCGTTCAACACCGTGCTGCCACGCCTGCGCCGGGTCGTTCGCAACGCCGCCCGGGATATCAACAAGCAGGTCCAGATTGCAGTCAATCTCGAGGGCGAGGGTGAGCTGGACCGCAACGTGCTGGAGCGGGTCACCGCGCCGCTGGAGCACATGCTGCGCAATGCCGTGGCCCACGGCATCGAAACCCCGGACGCTCGCCGTGCCGCCGGCAAGCCGGAAACCGGCACCATCAGCATCGAGGTCACCCGCGAAGCTACCGAACTGGTGATCCGGATTGTCGACGACGGTCGCGGTCTGGACGTAGACGCCATCCGCAGCCGCGCCATCGAGCGCGGGCTGATCCAGGCTGACGACAGTCTGGATGAGCAGCGCCTGATCGGGCTGATCTTCGAGTCAGGCTTCACCACTGCCGAGCAGGTCAGCGAACTGGCCGGTCGCGGGGTTGGCATGGATGTAGTTTCCAACGACGTCCGCCAGGTTGGCGGTAACGTCAGCGCAGCCACCGAAGCGGGCAAGGGAACCACCTTTACCATCCGCATTCCGCTGTCGCTGACGGTGATGCAGGCGATCATGGTCAAGTCCGGCGATCGCAGCTTCGCCATCCCGCTACAGGCAGTGCGAGGTGTCAGCCGCGTGACCGCGCAGCACTGGCGCGAGGTGGTGGCCTCCGAAGACCACGTCCATGAATATGCCGGCGAGCAGTATCCGGTGCTCGAACTCGACCCCCTGCTGGGCTTTGACTCTCAGCCGATGGAAGAAGGCACGTTCTCGCTGTTGATGATAAGGGCTGGCGACCAGAGCGCCGCGCTGCGTGTGACCGAACTCCACGGTCACAGAGAGATCGTGATCAAGCCGGTGGGCCCCCAGATCAGCTCCATAACCGGCATTCTCGGCGGCACCATTACCGGCGATGGCCAGGTGGTGCCAATTCTGGACATGGGGCCTTTGGTGCGCCATGCCTTCGAAAACGAGCTGACGCCCTGGGCTCAGGCCGAGGCGGTCGACGAGGAAGTCGAAGCCGAGGTCAAGCGCACCCCGCTGGTGCTGGTGGTCGACGATTCGATCACCATGCGTCGAGTGACCGCCCGAGTCCTCGAGCATCGCGGTCTGGAAGTGCTGACCGCGCGCGACGGACTGGATGCCGTCGAGGTCATGTACGACCGCATCCCGGACATCATTCTGCTCGACATCGAGATGCCGCGAATGGATGGATACCAGCTGGCCACACACGTCCGCAACGATCCGCGTCTACGCCATATCCCGATGATGATGATCACTTCACGGGCCGGCGAGAAACATCGTCAGCACGCCCGGCAGCTCGGCGTCAACCGCTATCTCAGCAAGCCTTACCAGGAGACCGACCTGGTGATGAACGTCTTCGAGTTGCTAGAGCAGATCAAGCAGGAGGGATAACAGGCCATGGATGCCAACGAGATTCGCAGCGTACTGGTTCCGCTGACCGGCCAGCACCTGCTGATGCCCAACGCCACCATTGCCGAAGTAATCGGCTACAGCCAGCCCGACCCGCTGCCGGGTTCTCCGGATTGGCTGCTCGGCACCGTCGAATGGCATGGCTGGCGAGTGCCGCTGGTCAGCTTTGCGGTATTGACCGAGGCGGCCGAAACGGAGTCGATCGCCGGCGCCCGTATCTGCATTACCAAGAGCCTGGTCGAAAACCCACGCATGCCCTACGTGGGCATTCTGGCCCAGGGGTTTCCCCGACTGACCACGGTCACCAGGGAAAATCTGACCGAAGTACCCAGCGAGCACAACCCGATCAGCGTCGCCGGCACCGTGATCATCGACAGCACCGAAGCGGTGATTCCCGACCTGGAACGTCTGAGTCACCTGGTCGGCCACGCCGCCTTCGGCTCGCTACCGCTGACTGGCTGACCGGGGGCTGCCCGGGCAACTGGTTTAGCCCATTCCCTTGAGCAGCTTTTCCAGGTAGTGGATATTGGTCCCGCCCTGGATGAAGCCCGAATCGCGAAGCAGCCGCTGATGCACGGGAATATTGGTCACCAGCCCGCGCAGCACCATTTCATCCAGCGCCACGCGCATCCGCGCCATCGCGGTTTCACGATCCT
The DNA here is from genome assembly GCA_007118895.1 of Wenzhouxiangella sp. GTDB lineage: Bacteria > Pseudomonadota > Gammaproteobacteria > Xanthomonadales > Wenzhouxiangellaceae > SKQS01. The sequence continues at coordinate 5,177 of SKQS01000026.1, read as the reverse complement.
CGCCGTGAGCAATCAGCTTGCCGATCATGGAATCATAGTTCGGCGGCACCTGGTATCCATCGTAGACATGTGAATCAACCCGGATGCCGGGACCGCCCGGAGCGTGGAAGGCTTCCACGGTTCCGGGTCGCGGCATGAAGCTTTCCGGGTCCTCCGCATTGATACGACATTCGATGGCATGCCCGTGGATGCGCACGTCGTCCTGGGCAAACGGCAGCGGCAGGCCGGCGGCAGCCATGATCTGAGCCCGAATCAGGTCCAACCCGGTGACACACTCGGTAACCGGATGCTCGACCTGGATCCGGGTATTCATTTCGATGAAGTAGAACTCGTCGTTCTCGAAAAGGAACTCGAAAGTACCGGCGCCAAGGTAGCCGATACGACGGCAGGCATCGACACAGATCTTCCCGATCTTCTCTCTCTGTGCTTCACTGATGCCCGGCGCAGGCGCCTCTTCGATCACCTTCTGATGGCGGCGCTGCATCGAGCAGTCGCGTTCGCCCAGATGCACCACGTTGCCGTGTTGGTCGGCCAGCACCTGGATTTCAACATGGCGCGGGTTGGTCAGGAATTTCTCCATGTAGACCGTGGCATCACCGAAGGCAGCCTGCGCCTCCTGGCGGGTCAGCGTCACCGCCCGGGTCAGGTCTTCGGCCTTGTCGACCACCCGCATGCCGCGCCCTCCGCCGCCGGCGGCGGCCTTGACCAGCACCGGAAAGCCGATTTCATCGGCCAGCCGACGGGTACGGGCCGGATCATCGTTGAGCGGGCCGTTAGAGCCTGGCACACAGGGCACGCCGGCCTGACGCATGGCGTTGATGGCCGAAACCTTGTCGCCCATCAGCCGGATGGTTTCGGCGCGCGGACCGATGAAGGTGAAGCCGGACTCCTCGACGCGCTCGGCGAAGTCGGCGTTCTCGGCCAGGAAACCGTAGCCGGGGTGAACCGCCTCGGCATCGGTCACCTCCATTGCCGCAATGATTCCCGGTATGTTCAGGTAGCTCTGAGCGGCCGCCGCCGGCCCGATACAGACCGACTCATCGGCCATCCCGACATGCTTGAGGTTGCGATCGACAGTCGAGTGCACGGCGACGGTGCGGATATCCATCGCTTGGCAGGCGCGCAGGATGCGCAGCGCGATTTCGCCGCGGTTGGCGATCAGGATCTTCTTGAATGGCCGCATGATCAGCCCTTGCGAATCACGAACAGGGGCTCGTCAAACTCCACCGGCTGCCCGTCCTCGACCAGCACCGCCACAATCTCGCCAGAGAATTCGGCCTCGATCTGGTTGAACATCTTCATCGCCTCGATCAGGCACAGCGTATCTCCGGAACCGACGCGACTGCCGACCTTGACATAGGGGTCGGCATCCGGGTTGGGGCGGGCAAAGTAGGTGCCGACCATGGGCGAACGCACCACCTCGCCTTCGGGCAGGGAGACATTTGGTTCCTGCGCTGCATCCGACTCGCCGGCTGGCGGCGAAAACGACTGTGCGGCTGGCGCGACTGGAGACATCCCGCCGGTCGGGTAATGAGCCGGCATGGCAACAGCAGTCTGCGCATGCTGCCGAGTCAGCCGCACCGACTCCTCGCCCTCGTGAATCTCGATCTCGGCAAGCTGCGACTCTTCCAGCAGCTCGATCAGCTTCTTTATCTTGCGTAAATCCATGACACTCCCTCAAACCTCGATCCGGTTGACCACTGCCTGCAACGCCAGCAGATAGGAATCGGCGCCAAACCCGGCAATCGTACCCACCGCCAGGTCGGCCAGCAGGGATCGATGGCGAAACGCTTCCCGCGCCGCAGGGTTGCTCAGGTGAACTTCTACAAACGGCAGGGCAATGGCGGCAAGTGCATCGCGCAGTACCACCGAGCTGTGGGTCAGACCGGCAGGATTGATGATGATCCAGTCGGTGCCGTCATCGGCCGCCCGATGCAAACGCTCAATGATCTCGCCTTCGCTGTTGGACTGGAACGCCTCGATGGCCACGCTGCACTGGGCGGCAAACCGCTCCATTGCTGTGTCGATCTCGGCCAGGCTCTGGCGTCCGTAGATCTCCGGCTCGCGCCGGCCCAGCAAGTCGAGGTTGGGCCCGTGAACGACCAGTACCGAGCTCATGCCGTTTCCTTATTCAGAAAACACGGCAGTGTGCACGATCAGAGCGGAAATGTCCACACATTCGGCGACGTTGGCCGAAATTGGCCCCTATCAAGTTATTGCCAGAGATCGTCCAGCACGGCTGCCAGCTCGTCCCCGGTGACCTCACCCAGGTGCTGCCAGCGGATGATGCCCCCGGCATCGACCAGCACCGTATACGGCAAGGCACCGGCGCTGTTGCCCCAGGCACGCTGGGTGTTCATGACATCGGCAGCACCGATCAGGATTGGGTAATCAATGCCCAGTTCCTCGACGAAGTCACGCACCGGCGCAGGATCGTCAATGGCAATCCCGACCACTGCCAGCCGATCGGCGTGCTGTCGGGCGGCATCCTGCAGCACCGGCATTTCGCGCCGACAGGGTGCGCACCAGGTCGCCCAGAAATTGACCAGCAGAGTCTGGCCGTCGAAGTCGCTGGCTGACACCCAGCTGCCGTCCAGGCTGCCATGACGGAAATCCGGCCGCTGGTCGCCTACCGCGGCGCCTGACAGTCCGGGTTCGGGCGGTACCGGTCGCTGTATCCACGACAGACCAACCCCCAGCCCGAGCCCGATTACCGCCACCAGCACGATCAGCCCGAGGTTCTTCATCGCCCCACCCGATCAAGCAGGCGGGCAAATTCCCCCGGGGAGACAAAACCGTACTGGCGAAGCGCGCCGAGTTCCTGCTCCTCGATGAAAAACAGGTAGGCTGGCGGGCCGATCAGCCCGAAACGCTCCAGCAGTTGCCGGTCATCCTCGTTGTAGGCGGTCACATCCACCTTGAGGTTGACAAAACCTGCCAGCCGGCCGGCAACGTCCGGATCGGGGAAGGTACGTCGCTCCATGCGCCGGCAGTCGACGCACCAGTCGGCATAGAAGTCCAGGAAAACCGGCTGACTGCCGGCCGCGGCCAGCGCCGCATCCAGTTCGGCCACGCTGCGAACCGGCGTGAAATCCACCGTCGCAGGCGCGCTGACGCCACTGCCGGCAAGACCTGAAAGCGGGCGCATCCAGTCGCGCGCGCCGCTGGCCGCCCCGATCAGCTGGAAAACGCCCAGCACCAGCAGGATCACGCCAAGTGCCTGCCACAGCTTGCGCCAGCCCGACACGCTGGCATCAAGGCGCGTCAGGGCGCCAAGATAGACACCGCAGGCAATCAGCAGCGCGCCCCACATCAGCATCACCACTGCCGGTGGCACCACCCGCTCCAGCATCCAGATCGCCAGCGCCAGCAGCCCGACCCCAAACACCGCCTTGACCGCGTTCATCCAGCCTCCGGCCCGTGGCAGCAGCTTGCCCGCCGAGGTACCCCATACCACCAGCGGCACGCCCATGCCGATGGCCATGGCAAACAGCGCGCTGCCGCCAAGAACGGCGTCCCCAGTCTGGCCGATGTAGATCAACGCCCCCATCAGCGCCGGGGCCACGCAGGGACCGACGATCAGCGCCGACAAGGCGCCCATCACCGCCGCTCCGATCAAGGTGCCACCCTCGGCGCGGTTGGAGAGCTGGTTGAGCCGGGTCTGCCAGGACGACGGCAGCTGCAGCTCGTAGAAGCCGAACATCGCCAGCGACAGCAGCACGAACAGCGCGGCAAAGCCACCGAGCACGGCCGGATGCTGGAACAGCGCCTGAAGGTTCTGACCAAACAGACCGGCCACCACACCGAACAGCGTGTAGACCAGCGCCATCGCCAGCACGTAGACCAGCGACAGCCGGAACGCACGGAAGGTGGTCAGACGATCGCCTTCGCCGGCAATCAGGCCGGACAGGATCGGCACCATGGGAAACACGCACGGGGTGAAGGCCAGCAGCAGCCCGGCAACGAAGAACAGACTCAGCGCCAGCATCGGATTGCGGCTTAGCGCGCCGGCAAGGCGGTCCTGCTCGGCCACGGCGACGACCGCGGCGGCTGGGGCCTCGGTCTGCTCGACTGCCGCCGGGCGAATCGCCTCGGGTGCTGCCGGCAGATCCACGTTCAGCACCCGGGTCATCGGCGGATAGCAAATGCCGTCGGTCAGACAGCCCTGAAAATCTGCCTGGAGCTGGACGGTGGTGGCCGAACCGGACGGCCGCGACAGGTGGATCGGAATCTCGACCTCCTGGTAATACACGAAGGTATCGCCAAAGAACTCGTCGAAAATCGGCTCGGCAGGCGGCAGGCTGGCACGAGCCACCTCGATATCGTCATCAAGCACGACAAAGACGAACTGGTCGCGATAGAGGTAATAATCGGGTCGTGCGGTAAAGCGCACCAGCAGGGTTGCCGGATCCACCGCGATGGCCTCGAATCCGAACGCCTGTTCGGCCGGCAGAGGGTCGGCATCGCCTTCCGCTATCAGCCCGCCGCCACCATTGCGGCCAAGCAAGCGGTCCAGTCCATCGACCGGCGAGGCGACCGCGGGCGGGTCGACCTGGACTGAGACCTCCTGGCGATGCGGCGGATAGCACACGCCGAGATCGGCGCAGCCCTGGGAGCGCACACGAAGTCGCGCGCGTCCGTCCTCGGGAGCAGCCAGCACCGGCAGCATGATGCGCACCGAATCCCGATAGGACTCGATATCACCAAAAAAATCATCGTGGTCGGGTATGCCATCAGGGATGCGAGCTTCACCCAGCTTGAGCCTCTCTGTGAGTTCCTCGAACTCGAAGGCATGGCGATACAGGTAGTAACCATCGGCGATCTGCCAGTCCAGCACGATCATGTCGCCCTCGGCGCTGGCCGACAGGGCAAAGGCCTCCTCGACCGGTAGCAGGTCATCCGGCCCGACCTGGGCGCAGGCCGGCAAGGCGAAGATGACGGCAGCCAGCAGCGCCGTCAGCCAGAAATCAGTTCGCATCAACACTTTCTCCCAGCCAGGCCAGGTAGGCCGGCGATCCGTCGCTGACCGGCACAACCAGAAACTCCGGCACCTCGTAGGGATGCACCTCGTCGACCAGGCGCTGAACGGCAGCGACCCGAGTTGTCATGGTCTTTATGGTCAGCGGCACCTCGCGGTCGGTCTCAACCCGCCCCTGCCACGGATAGCGTGAAGTCAC
>SKQS01000146.1 GCA_007118895.1 Wenzhouxiangella sp. | reverse complement strand
GTACTCGGTCGAGTCATAGGAGATGGTTGCCTGCAGCCCCTCGGGCAGGCGCGGGATGACCTGGGCATCCCATACCTCGCGCACCTCGGCAATCACGTCCAGGGCATTCGCATCAGGCGAGATTTCGACACCGATGAACACGGCATCCAGCCCATTGTAGGACACCGAGGCATCAAAGCTCTCCGGTCCCAGCTCGACCTCGGCGAAGTCTTCCAGCCGCACCAGGGCGCCATTTTCCGAACGCACCACCATGCGCCTGAAGTCGTCTTCCGAGCTCAAGTCGGTATTGGCGGTCAGGTCCACCGACACCATCTGGCCCTTGGTACGGCCGACCGCAGACAGCACGTTGTTGGCCATCAGCGCCTGGCGTATGTCGGCCCCGGTCACGCCCAGGGCAGCCATGCGCTCCGGGTCCAGCCAGATGCGCATGGCAAAGGTGCCGGCGCCAAGGATCTCGGCGCGTTGAACGCCGGGGATGGTGGCCAGCTGCGGCTCGACCTCGCGCACCAGGTAATCGGTGATCTGGCTGTCGTCAAGAATGTCGGAAAAGAACGACAGGTACATCGCCGCGATCTGTTCGCCTACCGACAGATCGATGACCGGGTCTTCCGATCCTGCCGGCAGATCCGAGCGCAGCTTGTTGACCTGGGCCGAGACTTCGGTCAGCACGGCGTTCGGATCGGCATCCAGGCGCAGGTAGGCCTGGATGGTAGAAAAACCGGCCACGGAAGTGGACACCAGGTAGTCAATGCCCTCGGCCTGGGCCACCTCGCGCTCCAGCGGCGTGGTGATGAAGCCCTGGACCAGCTCGGCATCGGCGCCGAAATACTGGGTCGAGACGGTAATGACCGCGTTCTGGATCTCGGGAAACTGGCGCACGTTGAGGTCGAACATGGCGCGCAGACCCAATAGTGCGATGAACAGACTGACCACGATGGCCAGCACCGGCTTGTTGATGAAGACGTCGGTAAAGCGCATGTCGATCAGCCTCGGGATCAGCCGTTGGTCGGACGCGGATCGGCGTCCTCGGTGGGCTGAACGGCCTCGTCTTCGTCGATCCGAACGCGAGCCTTGTTCTGCAGCTTCAAAAGCCCGGAGCTGGCCACTTTCTCGCCCGCTTCCAGCCCCTCGGTGACGGCGATCAGGTCGCCACGTCGCGCGCCGGTGCGGACAAAGCGCTGGACCACGATGGTGTCGTCGCCATCACTTTCGATGACGAACACCGACGCGCCATAGGGAGCATGGCGAATGGCGGTCTGTGGGATCACGATCAATGACTCCGGCTGGCCAAGATCAAGCTCCACCCGGGCAAACATGCCCGGTCGCAACAGCTCGTCAGCATTGTCGAGCGTGGCCTGCACCGGAATGGTGCGTGTTGATGTATCCAGCCGCGGCTCCACGGCGGTCACCAGACCGACGAATGTCTGTTCGGGAAAGGCATCCACGGTAATCCTGGTCTCTGCGTCATCTCCCAGTAGCGGCAGATTGCGCTGGGGCAGATTGAAATTGACGAAGATCGGATCAAACTGCTGCAGGCTGACGACAGGCGCTCCCCCGGCAAGAAACTGGCCCGGGTTGACGCGGCGAATGCCGGCCCGCCCGTCAAATGGGGCGACTACCGTTTTCTGATCGATCAGAGCCTGACGCGCTTCGACTGCGGCGCGGGCCTGTTCTGCTTCGCTGGCTACCCGATCCAGCTCGGCGCGGGAAACCGAGCGCTGCTCGACCAGGCGCTGCAAACGCGACTCCTCCTGTTCTGCCAGACGCAGCGCGGCCTGAAGTCGCGCCAGTTCAGCCCGATCGACGCGCGTATCCAGTTCCACCAGGCGCTGCCCGGCCTCGACCCGCTGGCCGTTCTCGAAGTGTACGGCGCGAACGATGCCACCGATCTCGACGGCCAGCTCCGCCCCGTTGACCGGCGCCAGGGTGCCCACGGCCTCGAAACGAGGTGTCCAGGTTTCGGTTCGGGCAGTGCTCGCGGTGATCGTGACCACATCAGGCTCCATGCTGTCGAACACATCGGCAATGACCCGATCAATGAAGGCCTTGAAGCCGAAGATGCCGCCGAACAGCAACGTGGCCAGCACCAGCATGATGACCATTCGCTTGTTCATCGTTGCATCTCCTGCGCTTCAGCAGCCCTGATCCTTCGCTCAACCGCCAGTACCTCGCGTTCGATACGTTTGACCAGGGCGCTCAATGCGTCATCGTCCACCGGGTCCATCAGCGGCTGCCAGCCAAGCCCGTTGAGCAGGAACTGGGCATGCCGGTAAAGCTGCCGTCCAGGCTCGCTGATACCCAGACCATCCAGCAGCCCGCGTGTCTGGATCATCGACTGGATGCCGGCACACAAGCCCCACGGCCCGAGCATCAGCGCGCCGGCGTCCTGGCCATGACTGGGCAGATCACCTGCCTCGATTGCCTGCTGCACGATGTCGCGCACCGCCTTGGCAGGCGGCTGCAGGGCCCGCTGCAGGGCTGCTCGCCGATCCTCGCTGGCGCTCTCCCAGACCACTTCGGTGAAGGTGTACTGCAACAGGCGAGAAAAGCCAGGATGCTTCCGCGCAAAGCGAAAGTCAGCCACGGTCAGGGCGAACATGCGCTCACGCGAGCCCGCCTGCCAGTCGGCGACCTGGCAAAAATAATCGGCGTGTTCCTGCAACCGCCGGGTGGCCAGGGCAACCAGCAAGTCTTCTTTTGAGCTGAAGTGCTGGTAGAGCGTCCCGGTGGCGTAGTCACAGGCCCGTGCCAGACGCGCCATCTGCAGCGACAGAATGCCGTCGTCGCGAATCAGCCTGCGCGCAGTTTCCAGGAACAGCCGTTCCCGAGCCTCGAATTCTCGTTGCCGTCGTTCCCTGGTACCCATCTCAGCTTCTGCAAGTTCAGCCCAATTTTTGAATTGTATTCAAACATTGAACTGTAGACAACCTGTGAGCGTAAGATCAAATCCCTGTGAATACGGCCTTATCTCAGGCTTCGGCAACTTTGCCGTTGACCATGACCAGAAAACCTGGCTGGCAAAAATTGTTATAATATAACGTCCGTCGACGAAGGTACCTGGCCAATGGAATCTTTACCTGTCACCGTGCTTTCCGGCTTTCTGGGGGCCGGCAAGACCACCCTGCTCAACCGTGTGCTCAACAACACCGAGGGCCGTCGCGTGGCGGTCATCGTCAACGACATGTCCGAAGTCAATATCGACGCCGAACTGGTGCGAGCCGGTCAGAACAGCCTGCAACGCACCGAGGAACAGCTGGTAGAGATGACCAACGGCTGCATCTGCTGCACCCTGCGCGATGACCTGCTCAAGGAGGTCAGGCGGCTGGCGGAATCCGGCCGCTTCGACTACCTGCTGATCGAGTCCACCGGCATCTCCGAACCGCTGCCGGTGGCCGCCACGTTCGAGTTTCGCGACGAAGACGGCCAGTCGCTGGGTGATGTAGCCCGGCTTGACACCATGGTCACCGTGGTCGATGCCGCCTCGCTGTTGAAAGACTATTCCAGCGAGGAGTTTCTGCGCGAACGAGGCGAGTCGCTGGGCGAGGATGACGAGCGCACCCTGGTTGATCTGCTGGTCGACCAGATCGAGTTTGCCGATACGATCGTCATCAACAAGACCGACCAGGTCGACTCGGCCACGCTGGAACTGGTGCGCAAGGTAGTGCGCTCACTCAACCCGGCTGCCCATCTGCTCGAAACCCGATTCGCCGAGGTCGACTTAAGCGAGGTGCTCGATACCGGGCGTTTCGATTTTCAGCGCGCCCACACCCACCCGCTGTGGTACCGCGAGCTCTACAACTTTCGCGACCACGTGCCCGAAACAGAGGAATACGGCATACGCCACTTCACCTGGCGCGATCCGCGGCCGCTGCACCCGGAAAAATTCATGGCCTTTCTCAACAGCGAGTGGTCCGGTGTGCTTCGGGCCAAGGGCCATTTCTGGCTGGCCACCCGGCCGGAATGGGTCGGCGAGCTGAGCCAGGCCGGCCCGCTGGTACGCCACCAGGCCATGGGGCTGTGGTGGGCTGCCATCGATCGATCGCAGTGGCCAGACGACCCCCACTGGCGCGACCTGATCGAATCCCGCTGGCACCCCGTTTTCGGCGACCGGCGCCAGGAGCTGGTTTTCATCGGGATCGACTTCGATGAGCAGGCCATGCGCCGGCGGCTGGAAAGCTGCCTGATCGATACCCGGCAGATGACCCCCGAGGCATGGGCTGAGCTGAACGATCCGTTCCCGACCTGGGAGATGGCACATCATGACTGACCACGACGACCCAATACCGCGAAGCTACGATCACTGGCGCCACTGCATAGAGCACTGGTGCGGCATACCGCTGACATCGGAGTTTGCCGAGCAGCGCTTTCAAGCCCTGGAAAATCCCGCCGACGAGCATACGCGGCGATTCATCGAGTGCTACGGCAAGGACCATCACGCACGGGTGCTGGGCTGGTTCAAGCAGTATCTCGGCAAGACCTGATCGGGCCGCAGCTCACCAGACCGGACTCGTTCAGCCGCTGGCAGCCTCCTGCTTTCTATCAAGCCCGCTGGCGCGACCGGCGACTCTGGCCTGACCCAGCAGCAACGCCAACGCCATCGCCAGGCCACCCAGCGCGCCCAACCACAAGGCCGCCGTGCTCGCACGGTGCGCGAACATGCTCAGGTCGCGTCGCTCAAGTTCGGTGGCGGCAAGCAGCGGGTCGAAGGAGCCGATGTCAAGCATGCCGCGCCGATAGACCACGATGTGCAGGCGCGGCACTCCTTCTTCTGATCGGTCCAGCCGCAGGTCATGACGGACATCGCTGTCAGCCAGCTGGGCACTCAACCGCATCTTCAACTCCTCGGCATCGGCGCGTTCCAGCGTGGTGATGTGTTCAGCCGGCAAGGCCCAGGCCGCCAGGATGACAATGATCACCGCGGCTGCGAATCCATAGCCTGATGCCTGACCCAATTCCGTTGCCCCCCGTCTTGCCGAACTCGCAGCAGACAGGAGCAGAGGGTCGATCCGCACTGCCACAAAGGGCAGGCGCCACAGCAACCCCAGCAACAGCATGACAAGCGGCAAGGCCGTCATCGGCTGGGGATGAAAGGCGAGCTGCCATG
>SKQS01000160.1 GCA_007118895.1 Wenzhouxiangella sp. | reverse complement strand
TTGAGTTCGATTCCATCTTCCTCGACCCGCACCATCCAGCCCGGTTCCTGGCCACGGGCAACCAGCGGCAGTGCAACCTGCTCGGGGTATTCCATCTGCTCGCTGGCCTCGATAGGCGCGATAGGCACCGTGTCAGGGGCGTCTTCGACAGCGGCCGGCGGCTCGGTCGGCGTGCAGCCGATGATTAAGGTAGCTGCGATGGCGGCTGAAATTCTGATAGGCTTCATGTCGGTTTTTACTGCAGGTGACCCGGCTTTGAGTGACTTCAACCCCTGTGGTTCGATGGATGATGCTTGACGAGACCTCGAACCGCCTTTTTTTCTGCACCAGCGTACTGATCGCATCATCCTGCAGGGGGGGCGCTGCCTGCTGCATGATCGGTCAAGCTGCTATGATTCCAGTATGCGTTATATCGTAACATCCACGTCGATGCTGGCTATTGCGCTCGGGCTCATCGCCTGCACCCCGTCGCAGCAGCCTGCGGATGAAGCTCCGGTACAGCGCTGGAATCTGCCGGAGGTCATCTTCACCGAGGATGGTCGGCCTGATCCGTCGATCCTGGCCCCGGTCCAGATCCTGCACCGTGGTAACGGTACCCAGCCGCAGGGCCTGGATCCTCACGTTACCGAGGGCGTGCCCAGCAGCAATATCCAGCGTGACCTGTTCGAGGGCCTGCTGACCCGGGCCGCCGACAGCTCCATCATTCCGGGTGTGGCCGAGCGCTGGGAAGTCAGCGAAGACGGATATACCTGGACTTTTTTCCTGCGCGAGAATGCGCGCTGGTCCAACGGCGACCTGATGACCGCCGATGACTGGCTGTTCAGCTTCCGCCGCATCGTCAATCCGGCTACCGGCTCTCGCTTTGCCATCCTGCTCAATCCCATTCTCCACGCCGAGGACATCATTGCCGGTCGCCGACCGGTCGAGGACCTGGGCGTGCGGGTCATTGATGACTTCACCCTGGAAATCGGCCTCGAAGCACCCAACCCCCTGTTGGCCGAGGTGCTGACGCACAGCCTCGCCTCACCCGTGCATCGGCCCAGCGTCGAGGCCCACGGCGATCGATGGGCCCGGCCCGGCACCATGGTCACCAACGGTGCGTACATGCTGAAAGAGCTGGCCATGCAGTCGCATATCCGGCTGGTACGCAACCCCTACTACTGGGATAACGACAACACCATCATCGATGAGGTATTCCACTATCCGACCGAAGATCTGTCCGCCGAGCTGATGCGCTACAGAGCCGGTGAGTTGTCCTGGACTTACGAGGTGCCCAACACCCAGTTCAACTGGATTCAGGCCAATCTGGCCGATGAGCTGGTGGTTGGCGACTGGCTCGGCATTTACTTCTTCGGCTTCAACACCACCCGCGAACCGTTCAACGATCCGCGCGTGACCCGGGCCCTGTCGATGGCCATCGACCGGGAAATCATTACCGAAAAGCTGACCCGCTTCGGCCAGCGACCGGCCTTTGCCTTTGTTCCGCCGGGCATTCCCGGCTATGAGCCGCCGGAGCCGGAGTGGGCCTTCTGGACCCAGCAGCAGCGCGAGGAGCAAGCCCGGGCACTGCTGGCCGAGGCCGGTTTCGGGCCGGACAATCCGTTGCGCCTGGAGATACGCTACAACACCCATGAAGACCACCGTCGCATTTCCCTGGCCATTGCCGCCATGTGGCAGCAGTCACTGGGCGTTTACGCTTCGCTGATCAACGAGGAGTTCCGGGTCTTTCTGAACACCCGCCGGCAGCGCGCCGTGACCGAGGTGTTTCGTGCCGGCTGGATCGGCAACTATCTCGATCCGATGTATTTCCTCGAGCTCTTCTTCAGCGACAATCCGCAGAACGATGTCGGCTTTTTCAACCCGGAGTTTGACCGCCTGCTCAACCGGGCGGCGCGCGCCGCCGACCTGGAAGAGCGCCTGAGCCTGCTGCGCGAGGCGGAAATCCTGCTGCTCGAAGCCCAGCCCTTTGCGCCGATTTACACCTACGTCGCTGCGCGCCTGGTCAAACCCTATGTGCGAGGCTGGGAGCCGAACGTGCTTGACCAGCACCCCACCCGATTCATGTTCCTGCTGCGCCAGGACCCCGTTGAGCAGAGGGTCAACTAAATGCTACCGCGCTATATCCTCAAGCGCCTGCTCGGCGCGATTCCGACCCTGTTCATCCTGGTAACCATCGCGTTTTTCCTGATCCGCATTGCCCCGGGCGGGCCTTTCGACGAGGACAAGGCGTTGCCGCCGGAAATCATGGCCAACCTCGAGGCCAAGTACAACCTCGACCAGCCGCTGGTGATCCAGTATTTCCTATACCTGGGCTCGGTGGCCCGCGGCGACCTGGGGCCGAGCTTCCAGTACTCGGATTTCACCGTCAACGAGCTGATCGCGGAAGGGTTTCCGGTCTCGCTGCGCCTGGGGGGCTCGGCCCTGCTGCTGGCTCTTGTGTTCGGGGTTCTGATCGGCACCATCGCCGCCTGGCGACAGAACTCTCGCCTGGACTATGCGCTGATGGGCTCGGCCATGACCGGTATCGCGATACCGAACTTCGTGCTCGCCCCGATCCTGATCCTGCTGTTTGCCGTCTATGCCGGCTGGTTGCCTGCCGGCGGCTGGGGCGGGGGGCAGCTGCGCAACATGGTCCTGCCGGTGATAGCACTGGCCTTGCCCTACATGGCCTATGTCGCTCGCCTGACGCGCGGTTCCATGGTTGAAACGCTCCGCTCCGACTTTGTCCGCACCGCCCGGGCCAAGGGCCTGCCGGAATGGAAGATTCTGGGCAAACACTCGCTGAAAGTCGCGATGCTGCCGGTGGTGTCCTACCTGGGCCCCGCCGCCGCGGCCATCATCACAGGCTCGGTGGTTATCGAACAGATCTTCGGCTTGCCCGGCATGGGTCGCTACTTCGTGCAGGGAGCGCTCAACCGTGATTACACCCTGGTCATGGGCGTGGTCATTGTCATCGGCGTGCTGATCGTGGTGTTCAACCTGATCGTCGACATTATCTATGCCCTGATCGACCCGAGGATCCGCTACGAATGAGTACTCCGGCCAGCGCACTCTCAAATTTTGATCATGCCTCAGCCGCCAGCGGCCGCAGCCTTTGGCACCTGGCCTGGCTGAGGCTCAAGCGCAACCGCGCCGCGCTCACCGCGGCCGTGGTGCTGGGGCTGATCGTACTGCTGGTGATCTTCGGTCCACTGCTTAGCCAGTACGACTACTCGACCCCGCACTGGGAGCGTATCTCGGCCCCGCCGAGCCTGGAGACCGGGCATTTCTTCGGCACCGACTCGATCGGACGGGATCAGTTCGTGCGCACCATGTACGGCGGTCGCATGAGCCTGATGGTTGGCCTGGTCGCTACCGGTGTTGCCCTAATCATCGGCGTGGCCTGGGGCGCCATCGCCGGCTTTGTCGGAGGGAGGGTCGACAACGTCATGATGCGCATCGTCGACATTCTCTACGCACTGCCATTCATGTTCCTGGTCATCCTGCTGATGGTAGTGTTCGGGCGCAATATCCTGCTGATCTTTGTTGCCATCGGCTCCTACATCTGGCTGGACATGGCTCGAATCGTGCGCGGGCAAACCTTGAGCCTGCGCCAGAAGGAATTTGTCGAGGCCGCCGAAGCTTTAGGCGTTCGCGCCTGGGTGATCATCTGGCGCCATATCGTGCCCAACCTGCTTGGCATCGTGGCGGTTTATGTCACGCTCACCGTGCCCAAGGTGATCCTGGTCGAGAGCTTCTTGAGCTTTCTTGGTTTGGGTGTGCAGGAGCCCGGCACCTCGTGGGGCGCGCTGGTCAACGCCGGCGCCCAGGACATGGAAGCCTCGCCCTGGGGTCTGTTCTTCCCGGCCTTGTTCCTGGCCGCGACCCTGTTCTGCCTGAACTTCCTTGGTGACGGTCTTCGCGACGCGCTGGATCCGAAGGATCGGTGATGACTGAAGAAAGGGTTCAGGGTTCAGGGTTCAGGGTTCAGGAGGCTGCAGGGCAGGCTGCTGGGTCTGGTGAAGCATTGGTTCGGATTGATGGGCTGACGGTGGATTTTCATACCGAAGACGGGCGGGTGCGGGCGGTCGAAGACTTGAGCTTTGATATTCCGAAGGGCGGTACGGTTGGCCTGGTTGGGGAGTCTGGCTCGGGCAAGAGTGTGACCGCAATGACCTTGATGCGGCTGATTCCGACCCCGCCGGGGGAGATCAGCGCTGGTCACATCGATTTCGACGGCCAGGATCTGCTCAAGCTGTCTGAGCGGGCGATGCGCCGCATCCGCGGCAAGCGCATCGGCATGATATTCCAGGAGCCGATGACCAGCCTGAATCCGGTATATCGGATCGGCGAACAGGTCGCCGAGGTGCTGCGCCAGCATGAAGGCCTGTCGCGCCGGGCCGCGCGCGATCGTACCCTGGAACTGCTGGATCAGGTCGGCCTGCCCCGGCCCAAACAGTTGATCGACAGCTACCCGCACCAGTTATCCGGCGGCCAGAAACAGCGCGTGATGATTGCCCAGGCCATGTCATGCGAGCCCGACCTGCTGATTGCCGACGAGCCGACCACGGCCCTGGATGTAACCATTCAGAAACAGGTCCTGGACCTGATGGGCGATCTGCAGGCCAAATACGGCATGAGCCTGCTGTTCATCACCCACGACCTGGGCGTGATTGCCGAAGTGGCCAACCAGGTCGTGGTCATGTACCGCAGCCACAAGGTTGAAGAAGGTCCGACCGAGGCTTTGTTCCAGCGCGCCGAACACCCCTATACCCGAGGCCTGATCGCCTGCCGCCCGGCGCTGGACCGCAATCCGCGGCGCCTGCTCACCGTTTCCGACTTCATGAGCGCGGATGGTGAGTCTCTGAATGTGCCGGCCGAGCGCCTGTTGCCCCAGGTCAAGCGCAACGAGGAAGATCTGGCCAAGGATGCACCGCTGGTCGAAGTCAGGGATCTGAAAACCTGGTACCCGGTCACCGGTGGTCTGTTTGGCAAGGTGGTCGATCACGTCCGCGCGGTCGACGGAGTGTCCCTGACCATACGCCGCGGCCAGACATTCGGCCTGGTCGGTGAGTCGGGCTGCGGCAAGACCACGCTGGGCCGCAGCCTGCTGCGCCTGTCCGAGCCCAC
>SKQS01000017.1 GCA_007118895.1 Wenzhouxiangella sp. | reverse complement strand
ACGACGGCCAGTTTTGAAGCCGCCGCGCGCCTCTACTCAATCGGATCTATACGCTCCACACGTCCATGGGTAAAGCGAATCCGAAACTCGATCCAGTCGCTTCCCGCGTCATCGGCTTGGGTGCGGCGGGTGTAGATTCGAATATCCCCATGCACGTCGGGCATTTCCTCCCACCAGTTGCCGCTGGCCGGCAGCATCAATTTATGCCACGGCACAGCCGGCACAGGCCATGGCCTGGAACCAGGACAGCGATTTCAAAGGTCTTGATGAGGTGAGCTGCGCAGCTTACGTGCTACACTGATCCCGTGTTAGAACATGCATGCGACCGAGGAATTGGATATGGCGAATCTCACTCTGAGTCTTGACGATGGGCTGTTGCAAAAGGCGCGCGAGGCGGCGCTGCGCGAGAACACCTCGGTCAACGCGCTGGTGCGCGAGTATCTGAAGCAGTACGTCAACGCCCGCGAACGCCGCCTGCGTGCGCTCGATGCACTGGACAAGGTGGCCGAGCGCACCGATTCGGCAAGCGATGAGCGTTGGACGCGAGAGGCGCTGCACGAGCGCCGAAGCGGCCGCGAAGCATCGGGTTGATTTCCACCTGGACATGCGCGTGTTCATCGACACCAATCTGTGGGCGTACCGGCTGGATCGCCGGGAACCCGGAAAGTCGGCCTTCATCCGTGACTGGCTGCGGAAGTTGGCCCTGGAACACGACATCGTCATCAGCACCCAGGTCATGATCGAGCTGCGTTCGGTGGTCACGCGCAAGCTCAAGCCCGCACTCTCCTGGCAGGACACCCGCGCCACGCTCGAAGCGCTGGCCAGCCTCGAGGTCGTCCCCACCAACGCCAATCTTGTGCTCGACGCGCACGAGTTGGCGCAATCCGAAGGACTGTCCTGGTTCGACGCCCTGATCGTCGAGGCAGCCATCCGCTCGGGATGCGCGCGGCTGTATTCCGAAGACATGGGCCATGGGCGGGTCTTTGGCGAGCTCTCGGTCATGAATCCGTTCCGGGAAGCCGAGGGCGTCTCGTGAGCTTTTTTGCCGAACTCAAGCGGCGCAAGGTGTTCCGGGTGGCGGTGGTCTACGCGGCCACGGCTTTCGTGATCCTGCAAGCGGCCGACATCATGCTGCCGAGCCTCGGCGTTCCCGCCTGGGCCTTGAGCCTGATCGTAGTGCTGGTGATCCTTGGCTTTCCGATTGCCTTGGTACTGGCCTGGGCGCTGGAGTTGACGCCGGACGGAATCAAGCGCACCGAATCGGCGCCTGTCGCGCAGACCGAGCAAGGCCCGACACCGGCCCTGCTCGGCAAGCGCACGGTGTTGGCCAGCGCCTTGCTGGTGGCCGTCGGCGTCGGCATTGGAGCAGGCTGGTTCCTGCGACCCGCGACCGAGCCGTCCAGGGAATCGACGGCGGTTGCGTCCACGGACCCGCTTGCCGTTGTGGAGACCCCCTTGACTTCCCCCGAGTCGCAATCGATCGCCGTGCTGGCCTTTGCCGACCTGAGCCCGGACGGGGACCAGGAATACTTCGGCGACGGCATCGCCGAAGAGATCCTGAACGCACTGGTGCGGGTGCCGGGGCTGCGCGTGGCCGGACGCACCTCTTCTTTCTATTTCAAGGGCCGCAACGAGGACCTGCGCAGCATCGGCGCGACGTTGGGCGTGGCCCACATCCTGGAGGGCTCGGTACGCAAGCAGGGTGAGCGGCTGCGCATTACCGCCCAGCTCATCCGCAGCGACGACGGCTTCCACCTGTGGTCGGCAACCTACGACGGCACAGACGCCGACATCTTCGCCCTGCAGGAGCGCATCGCCCGCGAGGTCACGCGCGAGCTGCAGGTGGCCCTGGGCACCGGCGAGGACCAGCGGCTGGTCAATACGGGGACCGAGAACCCCGACGCCTACGCGCTCTACCTGCGCGCGACCGACATCTTCAACCGTCGCAAGGCCGAGCGCTACGAAGAGGCCATCGCGGCGGCCCAGCAGGCGCTGCGCCTCGATCCCGGCTATGCGCGCGCGCATTCGCGGTTGGCGACGCTGTATTTCTTGTGGTCTGTAGTTGCGGTTCCGGAGCGGTACGAAGCCTTGAGAACGGAGGCGGCCAGGCAGGCCCGATCGGCCATGGAACTTGACCCGTCACTGGCTGAACCGCATGCGGTGCTGGCGATGCTTCTTTGGGCAGACCGGCGCTATGCCGACTCCGCTGACGCGATGCAGCGGGCGCTCGAGATCGATCCGAACGACCTCACGGCCCTGTTCTGGCGTGCCAGCAACCATTGCCTGGTCGGGGCGATCGAGCTATGCGAACGCGAACTCGACCATGTCCTGATGCTGGATCCCTTGTTGCCGAATGCGCTGGGCTGGCGCGCCCGCCTGTAAATATCGGCTGGCGACCTGGCGACGGCGGAGCGGATGATCGAGCGCGCCCGCGAAGCAGGTCTGAGCTGGGCGGGCATCGCCACGGGCTGGATTGCATTCGAACGGGGTGATCGCGCGGCAGCGCAGGCGCAGATGGAGGAAGTCCACAGGATCTTTGGTGCCGGCCTCACACCGGAAGCCGCCATGACCCTGGCGGCAGCGCGCGCCGGCGACGAGCAGGCCCAGGAGCGTTCCCGCGCGATGATCGAAGACTACCTCGCCACGTCGCCGGTGCGAATCAATAGCCTGGTCCCGTTGACCCTGATCTCCATGGGCGATGTCGAGCGCGGGCTCGAGCTGTTCGCGGCCCATCCCACGCCCAATGAGGCCCTGTTCCTGGGCGAAGTCATGGGCACCCGTTGGTATCCGGACGCCGGGACCTCGCCGGCCTTCCCGGCGTTCCTGCGCAAGACCGGTATCGCCGAATACTGGGATCGCTTTGGTGCGCCGGAGCGGTGCCGCAAGGACGCATCGGGGGACTACCAGTGCCAATGACGTTCTTCGCCGAACTCAAGCGGCGTAGCGATACTCACGTGGCCCTGCTCTAAATCGTGGCCGACTGGCAGCCTTGACCAATGGCGATCGCTGGCTCGACGAAGGCGCCAACCTGATCCTGTTCGGGCCGCCCGGCGGGGGCAAAAGCCATCTGTCGGCCGGTATTGGCCTGGCGCTGGTCGAAAATGGCTATCGGGTCCACTACACCCGGACCACAGACCTGGTGCAACGCCTGCAGGTCGCACGCCGTGAGCTGACGCTGGAAGCGGCCATCGACAAGCTCGACAAGTATCACCTGCTGATCCTCGACGACCTGGCCTATGTCACCAAGGATCAGGCCGAAACCAGCGTGCTGTTCGAACTGATCAGTGCGCGCTATGAGCGTCGGTCGCTGCTGATCACGGCCAACCAGCCGTTCGGCGAGCGGGGCAAGATCTTCCCCGATCCGGCCATGACCCTGGCGGCCGTCGACCGGCTAGTCAACCACGCCACCATCTTCGAACTCAACGTTGACAGCTACCGGCGCCGCACAGCGATCGAAACAAAGCGAGGCCGAGGGCGGCCGGCAACCCGCGCGACGGCAAAAAACACCAAAACATCGTCGCGCCGCGACAATCAAGATCAAAAGGAGGCTTGCCTAACCGATCAAAACCCGTAATCATGACCAAGTCGCGACACCCGGCTTCTCATCCTGATTGTCGCTGACTTCTCATCTAGCTTGTCGCGCTACAGCTTGCGCCCATTCTCATGTTACTCCCGAGCACCTTGCCCGTGGCAGGTGATGCCAAGAGCACCAGGCCCATGGCCCGACATTCTGTCTGAACCTTTCACCTGGCCTGTCATCCCGGACCGCGCAAGCGGATCCGGGATGCCCAGCATGCCAGCAACACCATAGAGCAAACCAACACAAGCTCACCGTCAAATTTCCATCACTCGACCTTTGCCCGGGCGGTGCTGACGGCGGCATCTGGAGTTTGTTTAAGGAGGCCCTGTTCATGGATCGCATCGAGGAGGATTTCGATCCACCAAGGCGCTTATCTTGCCTGTCCCGAACTCTGCCCTTTCGCGGTCCTGCAGGCGGCCGACATCATGGTGCTGGGCTTTCTCATTGCCCTGATGCTGGGCTGGGCGCTGGAATTGACGCCGGCTGGCTTGCAGCGAGCAGGGACCTTGAGGCCGGACAAAACAGCACCGCCGGCCTGCGCTACACTGACTCCATGCCCAACCCGCCCGACAAAACGACACCCACCGAGGCCGCGAGCTATGCCGCCGCGTGGCGCCGCGCGGGGCCGGCACTGGATGCGAAGCGACTGCAGTCGCTTTGGAGCCTGACCGAAGAAGAGTCCGCTCAATGTTTCGCAAGGCTGCTGACTCCTGGCGTAGCCTTGCCGCTGCGCCCAAGCAGCGGCCTGGTCGAGCAACAGCGGGTATTGGCCAAGCTGCGAGACGGACAAAGGTGACCCTGGGGCCGGTCCTGGATGCAGCGCTCGCCGCGCAGGCGGCATGCGAAAAGCTCGGATTGTCGTTTTGTGTCATAGGCGGGGTCGCGCTGCAGCGCTGGGGAGAGCCCCGCTTTACGGCAGATGCCGACATTTCGGTGCTGGTCGAGCCAGGAGCTGAGCTTCAGGTGGCCGAGGCACTGCTCTCTGAGCTGCCGGCAAGAATCGACGATGCCCTCGATTTTGCGGCGCG
The DNA here is from genome assembly GCA_007118895.1 of Wenzhouxiangella sp. GTDB lineage: Bacteria > Pseudomonadota > Gammaproteobacteria > Xanthomonadales > Wenzhouxiangellaceae > SKQS01. Next base: position 509 of record SKQS01000017.1, on the reverse strand, counting down.
CACGCGCGTCGTCCTGGCCCGTTCCGCGGGCAACGTGGGCATCGACATCGTGTTGGCCGGCCTGCCGTTCGAAGCGCGGGTGATTGGTCGCGCCACCTCCTGGTCTCTGGGCGACGGCAACTCGCTGCGAACCTGCAGCGCCGAGGACCTGGTGGTCATGAAGGTGTTCGCTGCACGTGACAAGGACTGGGCCGACGTGACCAGCATACTGGAACGGCAAGGCGAAAAGCTCGACTTCGATTGGATAAGGCAGGAGCTGGCGCCGCTGCTCGATGCGAAGGGCGAGCCGGAGCTGGCGGACGAACTTGAACGACGGATCCAGCGGCACGTCCAGCCGCGGGATCGAGGTGCAGGGGAGCCCATTCCATGAGCCTGTTCACCGAACTCTAACGTCGTAACGTCATCCGCGTGGCGTTGTTCTATGTCGTGGCGGCCTGGCTGCTGGTGCAGGTGGCCGAGACCGTGCTGCCCTTGTTTGATGTTCCAGCCGGGGTGCTGCGCGGTCTGGT
>SKQS01000064.1 GCA_007118895.1 Wenzhouxiangella sp. | reverse complement strand
GCACTGGTACGCGAGGTCGGCGACGAGGCTGTCATCCTGCAAGTGGCCACCGATTTCCGGCGCCAGAACAACAGCGTCTGGGGCATCTCGGCGCGCAACCCGGAGCAGAATTTCGCCCTCAACCTGCTGATGGACCCCGAAATCGATTTTGTCACCCTGCTCGGCACGGCCGGCACCGGCAAGACCCTGCTGGCGCTGGCTGCCGGGCTGGCCCAGACCATGGACGAGCGCATCTACCGCGAGATCATCATGACCCGGGCAACGGTTTCGGTCGGCGACGAGATCGGCTTTCTGCCCGGCACCGAGGAGGAGAAGATGACCCCGTGGATGGGCGCGCTGACCGACAACCTGGAGGTGCTGACCGAGTCCGACGACCACGGCGGCGAGTGGGGACGGGCGGTGACCAATGACCTCCTGGCCTCGCGAATCAAGATCCGCTCGCTGAACTTCATGCGCGGGCGTACCTTTCTCAATCGCTACCTGATCATCGACGAGGCACAGAACCTGACGCCCAAGCAGATGAAGACCCTGGTTACCCGCGCCGGGCCGGGCACCAAGATCGTCTGCCTGGGCAATGTCGAGCAGATCGACACGCCCTACCTGACCGAGACCACCTCGGGGCTTACCTTCGCCGTGGACCGCTTCAAGCACTGGGCGCACGCCGGCCACGTCACGCTCAAGCGCGGCGAACGCTCGCGGCTGGCCGACTTTGCCTCCGAAGCGTTGTAAATCTCCCTTATTCGTAGATCAAGGGAGGTGAGGCTTTTACGGCCCCGCCAAGCGGTGGTCGACCTCACCGATGATCGACCCGTCGGGCGCGAAGCTGCGCTCGACAAGGCGGCAGCGTTGGCCCAGCAGCGCCACCGTGGTGCAACGGGTGCCGTAGTGATCGGAGACAATGAACGGCGGGGAAAGAAAGCGCTCGATGTCGCTGCCGACGCCGGTATCCGGCAGCTCATCGGCAGCGGCAGGCGTGCGATCGTCCATCAGCTCGAACAGCCGCGCCGGGTCAGGCTTGCCGCCCCCCCGCACAATCCCCTGCAGCGCCTTCACCACCCGCCGCGATTTCGGCCAGGCGGCATCGAGCAGGCCATTGGACAGCGCATGCACACCCGGCGCCACCGCCACCGGCTCGGCATGCGTGCCGCAGTAGGTCAGCGAGCGACCATCACCGACCAGCAGGTTGAACGGCGCGTACTGATCGCGTCGCTGATAGACTTCGCGTGCGAACTCGGAAGCTGCGCGGGGCTCGGAAAGAAACTCAAGCGGCAGCTCGCCTCGGCTGCGTTCACCGACCGAAGCCTGAGGATCGCGGAAGTTGGTCACCGCCGCCCAGCGCCCGCTGCGTGTTGCCGCCAGCCAGGTGCCACCGGCCTGTTCGTCTAGCCCGGCCAGCGCACCGTCCGGCCAGTCCCGGAATGCCATCGGCCGCGCCGGCCGGGCGTGGAACTCATCACGATTGGCCGCCAGCACCAGCTTGAGATCCGAATCGGGCGAAAAGGCAAAGGCGATCAGGCACATCAGGAAGTTGAAATTTCAGCTTGCGGGGCAAATCCAGGCGTATGATAAGCCCAACGTGGTCGACGCAAGGAAAAGACATGAAGGATGCCGGTGGGTGGCTGGCGGCGCTGATCCTGGCGCTGGGACTGGTGATTTCCAGTATCTTCATCGGCAGTGCCATCCGCGACTTCCGGCTCGCCGATCGTTTCGTCGAGGTCAAGGGCTTTGCCGAGCGCGAAGTGCCGGCCGACCTGGCGATCTGGCCGGTCAGCTACCAACTGGCCGCCAACAGCCTGGGCGAGCTGCGCGAGCAGATGCGCCAGGCCGACGAGGCGGTGATAGCCTTTCTCAAGTTGCGCGGCTTCACCGACGAGGAAATCAGCCGCAATCCGCCGCGCATCAATGATCAGTGGATGCACCTGTATGGCGATCAGCGGCCAGCCAACCGCTATACCGCCGAGCGGACCCTGACATTGAAGACCCGGCGGGTGGAGGCAACCACCCGGGCGCTGCAGGAATCGGCCGAGCTGATCGACCAGGGCGTGGTGCTCGCACCCGGCTGGGGTCAGGCCGCCCAGTTCCTGTTTACCGGCCTGGAAGCGATCAAGCCAATGATGATCGCCGAGGCCACCGCCGATGCCCGGCGCGCCGCGGCCCAGTTTGCCGAGGACTCCGACAGCCGGGTCGGCGATATCCGCACCGCTCGCCAGGGCTTCTTCTCGATCACCGAGCGCGACCCGTCAATGCCGGAAACCAAGCTGGTGCGGGTAGTGACCACCATCGAGTATCTGCTGGACTGAACCCCCAACGCCTCAGACGGGAGACGGGAGACGGGAGACGGGAGACGGGAGACGGGAGACGGGAGACGGAAGACGGAAGATGGAAGACGGAAGCCGTCAACCAGACGGCCGTTTTCCGTTTTCCGTTTTCCATTTTCCGTTTCCAGTTCCCCATCCCCAACCGACAGCCGGGCTGCCGTTCAAGGCGTGTTGCGCTGAGGCCATCCGGCCGCCAGCCCGGCCAGCAACACCAGCATGATCATCAGCAAAACGCCGTTTCTGCCGAGTGTGGACACGCTGGTCGCCATCGGCTGGCCCGTGTAGACGACGAAGTTATCCAGCCCCAGGGCGGTAAGCAACGGTATTCCTCCCTGAGCCCAATACTCGCTGTAGGAAATCAACACCTGATCGACATGGCCAAGGATAAGCGCCCAGTCCTGATCGTTGCCGAACTGGATCTCCCAGCCGTCTGGCAGCGCTGGCTGGTCACGGGGAATACTGAAGTGATAGCGGTTCCAGGCAAGCTCCGGATCATGCGGCTTGTATTGACATGACCACGCAAACACAGGATCAGTCGAATCACCATTGCGGAAGTGAGCCAGGCCGAGACAAGTCCCTTCGCCCCAGGAAAAAAATGTACCTGTTGAGCTGATGCGCGTCAGATCATAACTGATCCGCGAAACCCCCAAAGCAGCATAATCAGCGCCATTGACGAACGGCTTGTCGACGCCGGGTTCGGTACCGGCAAAGCTGGCCGGCACCTGGTCGAAGATGAAACTGTCGAGGTAATTTCCCGGATTACCCCCGGGCATCAGGCGACCGTTGCCGGAAAAGACCTGAAACCAGCCACGCAGCTCGTCCGGCAGCGCTGGCGTGGTGGTGAAGTCCTGATGGTACAGCACCTGCTCACCCGGCAGCGGGTTGACTGGCGGGCCGTGTTGGGCCATCACCGCTGATGCCAACAGCAAGCCCGAAGCCTGCAGGGCGACTATCTTCGCGGCAATCTTCGCGGCAATCGGCAGGCACAAGCCCTGAAAACCGTGATTCACCATCGCCATCCCCGCCAGCTTTCCATCGGTCAGTGAGCTGGATACTATCATGGGCTGAAGTCGGCCCGTTTTCTGGGCCCGCCACGATCCACCACCATCAGCCATTCTGGACGATCAGGTGCTGACTCAATCAGCCGGGGGCAAGGCTCCTGAGTCATCAGACGCCACGAAAGTCTCAGGTGGTGAGCGGTTTTCACACCATAGAGGTGACGGGCACGCGAGGTGCGCCTTCTTTGGCCAGACTTAAGGCTTGAGGCGCGCTAAGAGGAAATCCTGGCCTGCCTGGCTCAGGAGGCTGAATTTCTGCTGATCGATCAGGGCGTGGTGCTGGCACCCGGCTGCGGCCAGGCCGCCGTGTTCCTGTGAGTTCGAAAAGAACATCGGCTACACTACACGGATGAGCCAGTCCAGACCAGACTTCCTGAACCTTTCGGTGGCCGAACGGATCCAGCTTGTGGAGGACATTTGGGACAGTATCGCGGCCGAAAGACCCGACGCTGCAACCCTTACCCCTGCCCAGCTACAGGAACTTCAGATACGCTTGGACGCGCACGAGCAAGACCCATCCTCGGCTGTGCCATGGGAGCAGGTTCGCTCGGAATTGTTTCAGCACTGATGCGCGTCCTTTTCCGGCCTCAGGCCAGGACTGAAGTTCTGGAGGCCCAAGCATGGTACGAGGCTCGGGCGGCTGGCCTTGGCCTTGAGTTTGCCCGGGCAGTCGACGCTGCAATAAATTCAGCAGTGCGTAATCCGGAGGCCTTCGCCTCAATTGCGGGCGACTGTCGCCGAGTCTTGCTCCGCCGGTTCCCCTTCTCTTTGGTCTATCGTGTTCGTGGTGATGAGTTTCTCGTTATTGCCGTATTCCACCACCGGCGTGATCCATCCAGGTTGACCAGTCGCACTAAGGGCTGACATTCACTTACTAGTACCTGCATAAATATCCGGATCCAGGAGCCCGGAGAGTAGTGCAGGTATTGGAGATCGGGCGGTTTCGCGAAGCGAAGAAGCCCGATCGGAATGCCGTAGCGCGTGTTTCCGGGACGTGGCACGCGCTACGGCTCCACTCCAGGGCTTCTTCTCGATCACCGAGCGCGACCCGTCAATGCCGGAAACCAAGCTGGTGCGGGTAGTGACCACCATCGAGTACCTGCTGGAATAGTCTTCAGACACGCTGGCAGGATTGGCCGGCAGTTGGCGAATGTAGAGGCAAACGTTCCAACTACTTTCCCTGGAGGGTCAGACATGTTTGCCTGTCGTCATCGATTTTCATCGTCCGCCGCTCTTGGCCTGCTATTTGCGTTGTGGCTGGCCGCGCCTGGCCCTGCGCTTGGCCAGGGCTTTGTCTGGCCCGCTGCCAGCCCGCCCTGCAACGGCACCCTGCAGGCGTGCCTGAACGACGTGCCCGACGGCAGCTTCATCTGGATCGTCAACGCCAATCCCACCTTAAGCGAGCTGACCGGCGGCAGCACTTCAATCCTGACGCTCTCGAAGAGCGTTCACTTAAGCGCCGCCTCCCACATCAATCCGGTGTTTCCTTCCGAGGCACGGATTGTGGCCTTTTTCAGTGATCCGGTCGATGTCACCGTTGAGAACATTGGCTTGCGCAACGGGGGGGTCGTTCTATTCGCGCAGGCCAACAGCGGAACCACCCAGCTCACCGTCCGCGGCATGGACCTGGAGACCAGTGAATCAGGCGTTCCGGGGGCAATCGAAATCATCAACGAGGGCGCCGGCACGGTGGTTGTGGACGTGGCCGAGAACCACTATCGCCGGTTCAATCATGCAGGAATGGCGATCCGTTTGGACGCGATGGTGG
>SKQS01000266.1 GCA_007118895.1 Wenzhouxiangella sp. | reverse complement strand
TGCGTTGCAGGGTGCGCGGCTGCAGGTTCAGCGCGCCGGCCATGGCTTCACTATCGAGGCCAGACTGTTCGTGATGGCGGTCCAGCCAGCTGTCCAGACGCTCGAGCAGTGCGCGGTCGGCAGTACTGAGATCGTTTTGCGCCTCGTCTTCCCCTGCCGACTGCGCGTCCCTGCCCGGCGCCCCGGCGCTTTCCAGCAGCCGTCGGCGCTCGGCCTTGCGCTGGCGTTCCCTGATGTCCAGCATGCGCTCCAGTCGCAGGCCGAGTTCAGCTGGGTCGAACGGCTTGGTCAGGTAGTCATCGGCACTGAGTGCCAAACCGAATAAGCGAGTTTCGGCATCCTGGCGGGCGGTCAGCAAGAGCACCGGGATATGACTGGTCTCGATATCGCCTCGCAGCGACCGCAGCATCTCCAGACCATCAAGCTTGGGCATCATGATATCGCTGACGATCAGATCCGGCTGGCGACGCTGGGCGAGGTTCAAACCCTCATACCCATTGGTTGCCTCGATTACCTGCCAGCGCCCGCTGAGCACAGCGACGAGATAGGCGCGCAGATCGGCATTGTCCTCGACAACCAGCACGGTGCCCAACGATCCGACCGAGCCGTGGGCCGGCTCTGGCTTGAACGGTGCGTCGTCTGACCGCTCTGTCTCGGCCAGTGCAAGTCGGTGCGGTTCGCTGTCGGTCAGCCGCTCGACGCCGGCCGCTGCGTTTTCATCGCGCCAGGCCGGCAGTTCGACGATGAAGGTGCTGCCCTTGCCAGGCTCACTGACCAGGTTCACCGTACCGCCCGAGACCCTGGCGGCCTCGTAGACCAGGGCCAGGCCGATCCCGGCACCGGCAGAGGAATCACTGCCCGGGCCGGGTGCACGATAGAAGCGCTCGAATATCGATGATTGCTCGGCGGGGTCAATGCCCGGCCCGGTATCACTGACGACAATTCGGGCCCGCTGCTCGTCATCTGCCCGCCCACCGTCCAGGTCAACGCGGATTCGATCATTACGGCGACAGAATTTGATGGCATTGCCCAGCAGGTTGAGCAGCATCTTCTCGACCAGGTCCTGGGGGCAGCGGGTGACCCAGCCGGGCGCGACATCCATCTCCAGTCGAATGCCGCGCTGTTCTGCCAGCGGCCTGAACGCAGCAACGGTCTGCTCGATCAGCAGATGCAGCGGCCAGGCTCGGGTGGCCCTGGGAATACGCCCCAGACGCAAACGAGACAGTTCCAGCAGCTGCTCGACCAGCCTGAGCAAGCGGTTGAGATATCGCCGGCCCAGTTCAATCGCCGCGCGGTCACCACCGCCCTGCTCAAGCTGATCGAGACTGGCCTGAATCAGGGTCAGCGGCGTGCGAAACTCGTGCGAGACATTGGCAAACAGCGTGGTTCTGGCCTCCAGCACCCGTTCCAGCCGTGCAGCCTGGCGGGCCACCAGGTCACGTTTGGCCGCCAGCTGGCGAGTTCGCCGGTCGACCAGCGCCTCGAGCTGACGGCGGCGACGGTACTGCATAGCCCAGGCCATGGCCAGAAGCAGCACGCCGACCAGCGCGTAAACCATCCAGGCCCAAGGTGAACGCCACGGAGGATGGGCGATGACCGCCTCGAAAAGCAGATGGTCGGCCGACCAGATGCCGTCGCCATTGGCCGCGCGCAGCCAGAATCGGTAGTGACCCGGTGGCAAACCAGGATAGCGCACCTGCCGCCCGTCGCCGGCCTCGATCCAGTCGGCCTCCAGACCTTCCAGGCGATAGGCGTAGCGCACGCGCTCGGGCGCGGCCAGGTGAATACCGACATAGTCAACCACGAGGTAATTCTGGGCGTGGTCCAGTCGAACAGGCTCGTTGGCGCTGATCTCTATCGGATGATCATTGACCGTCAGTCTCTGCAGATGGGTGCGGGGAGCAATCGGATGGTCCTCGATCTCATCCGGTCGAAAGACATTGAAGCCATCGACGCCACCGAAGTAGTAGCGACCGCTGGCGCCTGCATGCGCCACGGTGTGGTTGAACTCATAGAACTCGATGCCATCGTGGCGGCCGTAATGGCGCGCCTGGCCGGTCTCGGGCTCGAAGCGGCTCAGGCCGCGGTTGCTGCTCAGCCAGATCGCTGCATCCGGGCCGGACAGGATGGCGTAGACGGTATCGTCGATCAGCCCATCGTTGCGGTCGAACCACTCGAACTCGAACTGCGGGTCAGTGGCGTCCTCACTCGCTTCTCGCATTCGAGCCAGGCCACCGCCACGCGTGCCCAGCCAGAAGGTGCCTGACGGGTGCTCGGCAAAATCAAACACGTTATTGCCGGCCATTGCCCGACCGGCACCGGCCGGCTGGATGTGCACGGTCTCACGCGAGGCCGGATCAAGGCGGGTTATCCCGCACCTGGAAGCCAGGTAAATCCGATTTTCTGCCAGCATACGCGAGTGATGGATGCCGCAGGTCGATTCGGGGCTGTCCGGGTGAGGCATTGCCAGGTCGTTGTACAGTCTGCGGTCAGCCCATTGCGGCCCGGTACTGGCGACCGGTACCGAAATCAGGCCCTCCCAGCCGGTGATGATCAGCTCCCTGATGGCCTGGCGAAACTCCAGGGCGGTGAACTGGACCAGCTGCTCGACATCGTCGGCATTGTCGACGAGACGCACCGGTCCGCCCGGGTGGGCGATTTCGGCCAGCCAGAATCGGCCGGCAACCCACACCCGGCCAGACTCCGGATCGGCAGCCACCGCGGTGACGTCATTGGTCGGCAGGCGAAAATCTTTCTCCGCCTCGCGCCGATAGCTCATCACATGGTCCAGCACCCCATCGTCTCGGTGCCGCCACCACTGCAGGCCGCCACCCTGGGTGCCGGCCCAGACATGATCGACACCGCCATGACGCTGCTCGACGATGGCGCGAACGATGTTGTTGCTGGCCCCGTCAAGCGCGGGCTCGCGGCTGCGGGCGTGCAGGAAGCGCTGGTGCTGCGGAACGTAGCGGGACAGCCCGCCAAGATTACTGCCTGCCCAGACGGCACCAAACTCGTCGATCAGCAGACGATAGCCGACCAGCCCCATTGCCGGGGCAATCGAATAGGGATTGTCAGGTTCATGGCGGAACATCCGAAACCGGCCCAAGTTCGGGTCGTAGCGAGCAAGCCCGAACTGACCGGCAACCCAGACCATTCCCGATGGCTCTTCCGCAAGCTCCAGGCGTCTCGCGCTTCCTCGACGTTCAGCCGGAACGCTCAGCTCGGTCATGACCCGCCAGCCCGAATCGCGCCGGGTTTCGACGCGCACGATGGCATCCGGCAGCAACAACCACAGGCCGCCGTGGCTGTCGACGGCAATGCTGTCTACACGGTCATGGCGGTACCCGTGCTCGCTGGGAAGCAGGCGCCGGACCAGGCGCCCGGTATCAGTCTCAAGCTGGTAGGCACCGCTGCTGGTCGCCCAAACAATCGTGTTGTCGGGGGCCGAGGCCAGGCTGGTCGATGCCGGGCGCCGGAGCCGACTGTCACCGCCTCGAGTGACTACGGCACGGTAAATGCGCGCAGCTCGATCGAGAAGCCACAGACCTTCATCGTTGCTCAGCCAGACCCGGTCGTTCCGATCGATATGGATCGCACCGCCACCGGAAAAATCGGCTTCGCCTTCGGTCTCGACCAGCATCAGGCGGTCGTCAGTAGCCCGCCAAACTGCCGGCCCCAGCGTCGTCAGCACGTGGATCGCTCCCTGGCTGTCTTCTCTCATTGCAACAGAGCTGCGCAGGCGGAACGGCTGATCGAGGGTGTAACGCCGGATATGCCCGCTTACCGGATCCAGTCGGGCCAGCCCTCTGCGAGTACCGATCCACAGATCGCCGCCAGCTGCGGGCAGAATGTCCACGACGAAACCCGCCGGCAGGCTGGCTGGATCGCCAGGATCATGCCTGATCGAGGTAAACCGGTAACCATCGAAGCGGTCGAGAGCGAACTGGGTGCCAACCCAGAGGTAGCCATTACCACACTGGGCCATGGCGTGAATCCCGGACTGCGAAAGTCCGTGCTCCAGCGAAATGCGATCAAAACGGATTTCGGCGGCGACAGGCAGGCTGGCCAGAAGCCACAGCGTGGCCAGGCTCAGGGCAGTCCATCGAAAAGCCCATCGACGAATCCATCGGCAATGGCGAACGTTCAATACCCAGTCCCCTTGGGTCGAAACACTGATTGGAATTCCGGTACATCTTAACCCAGTGGCGCAGGCGCCGATTTCCAGACCCGACACCCACGGAAGTCAAGCAGGCCAGCTCGCTATAATTGCCGTTTGCTCAATATCACCGAATCGACGCCATGCCCCAACCACAGCCCGTCCGCAAGCAATCAATCCTCCCGCTCGCAGCCAGCGCCCTGCTGCTGGTCTCGCTGACCGCCACAGCCGAGCTGGCACCGATCGAGTTCAACGCCGATGAGCTGGTCGAACTGGCCGTTGCCGGCTTCATCGCGCCGCCGGTGCTGCGAGAGAGCGTCTACCGCGTCGAGGCTGACGGAACCGTGCGCATGGTGCCGGGCACCGGCGGGATCACCTACAACTTCCGTACCGGCGACTCGGCCGTACATCAGGCCGGCAATCATGTCGAGCCAGCGGTAAGCATCTACAACCCGGGCCGTGAGAACTCGCGAAACAGCGCCGAAAATCGGGCGCTCAATGCACTGGCTGCGATCGGCAACCAGGTCGAGGTACTCAACGGTCGCGCCGCCGGCTCACGGGGCTGGGTGGTCGGCAAGCATGGGGGTGTAGAACACGTCATGGTTGATTTCGATGCGAGCGTCTTTCCCGATCTGGCCATCGACGATGCCATGCAGATTCGCTCGGTCGGCGCCGGCATGCGGCTGACCAATGTGGACGGCGTGAAGGTGATGAACAGCAGTCCGACCCTGATCGAGGCGTTGAACGCCGCCGGCGCCGGCATTACCGAACAGGGCCAGCTCCGCATGGGGGTCACCCATCGGGTGCCAGCCAGGATCATGGGCTCCGGACTTGGCCGTGACCATGTCTACACCGGCGACTACGACATCCAGTTGTTCGACCCGGCGGTAGTGGAAGAATATGGCCTGGACGGCCTTCGCTTCGGCGATATCGTGGCGATCATCGATGCCGACCACTCCTTCGGCCGCATCTATTTCGGCGGCGCCATCTCGATCGGCGTGATCTCTCATGGCCGCAGCGACTCGGCAGG
>SKQS01000115.1 GCA_007118895.1 Wenzhouxiangella sp. | reverse complement strand
GTTCTCCAAGGAGTTTCGAGGTTTTTGGCAGACTAGCACAGTGGTGATAAGCCTCGCGTAGTGTTCACGGGCCACGGCGCGATAAGTCACGTCAGAACAGGTCGCCAGCGGTTATTATCAGGAGTTGACATGCCTTTAAGGCAGGCCTTAGCAAAGGATAGCCATGATTCGCCTGATTTTACCGATAGTGTTTTTTTTCATCTGCACGCATCCGCAAGCTGCCGAGCCGGAGCCTGCCCAGGTCTGGTCGGCCTGGCAGGCCAGCGCCGAGCTCCATGTCTACCCGCAGTCGCTCGAACCGTTGGGAATCAATCTGGAGCGGCGCGGGCAGCGTGTTGCCGATGGCCAGCTGCTGGCCTTCGACTCGGTGGATCTGGGCTCGCTGGCGCTGTACGCGCCGGCAGGCAATTTCGAGCGCTTCATCGACGGCTCGCTGACCCTGGATGCCAGGCTGCGCCTTGCTCGCGGCGAGCACGAGGTAATTGTTGACCGCCTGGTAATCAGTCCGGCACCCGGCGAAACCCTGCCGGTGCTGATTATTTCCGATGCTGCCGGTCGTGCGCTGTTTACCGCCTCTCACATCCATGTTTACACGGTTCCCGAGCGCTCGATGCTGCGCATGGATCGAATGGATGTGCGCATGACTGCCGAGCTGGCCGACCGCCTGGGTGTGCCGGAGCATGCCGGACATTTTGTCGGAGAACTGGAAATGCTGGCCGACCTGCATATCCCCGAAGGCGCCAGTCTTGCGGTAGAAGGGGGGCAATGTGATGACCGGCCCAGGTGGGCCACCGACGGTCACCGTTTGGACGTTGAGCTGACCGCCATGGGCCAGGTCAGCGATCGCGGCACGGTGATTGTTGACGATCGTGTGTACAAGATCATGACGCCCTCGGCCACGCTACGCAATGACACCGACCTCGAGGCCGCCGATGTGCCGTGGTGGCGCAAGCTGACCGGCAGTTTCCCGCCGCACGACAATGACCAGCATCCCTACCTGATCTGGAACCTGTATCGCATCGTCGATGGACGGCTGGAACACCTGGCCGCCTCGGGGATCAAGCACGCCTTTACCACGATCAATATCAACTGCACGCTCAACTGCGGCGACGGCGGCATTTCGGGCGGCTGGGGGCACATCCTGTGGCCGGGCTGCGTGGATATCTATGGCGTTGGCAACAATGACTCGAACTGTGATTTGGGCCCGCGCCACGAGGTCAACCCGCGTACCGGCATCTTCGAGTCGGTGGGTTCATTTTTCGACCCCGGCAGTACCGGCACCAATACCAACTGCTCCAGCGCGCCGGGTGAGAACCGGCTGATGGTCTGGGATGAAGACCTGAAAACCGCTGATGCCCAGTACTACTTCGATGCCTGGTACGTGATCCGCGACGATGTCGACATTTTCAACGGCATGGGGTTTCATCCGCTCACGCCCAACAACACCTCTGGCAACAACTGGTCTTTTCAGCTGGGCGCCTTCAGCCAGGGACCGGCAGCCGATGTCTGGGTAAGCCCTGGCAGCGATCCTGCCTCAGGCGCCTCCAACGAGCTGTTTCATGACCCGGACATTGGTCATTTCAAGGTGCTGACGCGGACCCAGCAGGTATCCGCCGAACGCTGGCGCTACACCTATTTCGTGATGAATTATGATGTTGACCACGGCATCGAGGGGCTCTTGATTCCAGCCCCCACGCAGGGTACTTCGCCCGGCGACTTCCACTTCAATGACCCCGACTATGACGGGAGCAATGACTGGCCGATAACGATCGACCCGGATGCGATCCGTTTTGACGACCCGGGTGGCAACCCGGTGGCTTGGGGCACCGGATATACCTTCGAGTTCGAGATCGATGCCGCGCCGGTAGCCGGCGAGGTCGAGATTCTGCTGGGAAGCTCGGCCCCGGTCAGCTCTGTTTCCGTGCCGGCAACGGTGCCTCCTTTCCCTGAACTGATCTTCGCCGATAACTTCGAATAGTGCGGTCTGACAGTGCGCGACCCGGCCGGGCTTAGGCCGGGTCGCGTCAAGGGTTCTTATTCGAAGGCGTCTCTGAAGATACCCTCGCCAGTAAACGGCAGGCTGAACTTGGTGCTTGCCGACGGATTGTTGTCGGCGCCCGGGATCGGGCTGGCGCTCAGGCTGGCGTTCAGGTCCTGGAATATTTCGGACTCGTCCTGGACCACGTCGATCAGGTAGATCAACGCGCTGCCGGCCGGCAGGTCGATGGCATGGATGAAGTCACCGCTGCCATCGGCAAACGGGCATGTCGCACCCTCGAATCCGGCGCAGCTCCAGTCCGAGCTGTCAGGCGCCGGCGACAGGCTGACCGAAAGCTCGGCATCCGGCGCGTTGGCCTGACCAGCGTTGCGCGCTTCAACCAGGAAGCTCATTTCGTACTGGCCGTTGCCGCGATCCAGAGGGCCCGAGATGGCCTGGATGTCAAGCACCAGGTCGATGCCGTCCAGCGGATCATCGTCAATTGCCTCACAGGCCTCGACCCGCACATCGTCGATATACCAGCCTTCGCGCCCGACCAGGTTGTCGGTGCCCAGACGGAAGCGCAGCCGGATTTCCTCGCCGGCCCAGTCGCTCAAGTCCACCACGTTGTCGGTCCACGGCACCGGATCGCCACACCAGCCGGACAGGCCGGCCAGCGGGTTGGATGACTGGTTGACCGTGCCGCTGTAGGGCTGGGTCAGCAACCTGTTGCCGACGACCTGGGTCCAGGTGCCGCCGTCGTTGGTCGAGATTTCCAGGATGCCGGCATCCCAGCAGTTGCCGCCGGAAGCTGCCTCGATGATCTGGTAGTTCTGGAAGCGCAGCGTAATCGGCGCCTGATCGCTGCCAGGCAGCTGGATCGCCGGGGAAACCAGGCGCTGGTCCGATGTGGTGGACAGGTTCTCTGCATGCCAGCTGAAGTCGCCGCTGAACGAGCGCTCGTCGCTGAGCTCCCAGGTGTTCTGAACACCGCCGGGGCCCTGGGCCCAGCCAGGCGCGCCGGTTTCCATGTCGTCGGCGTATACGGTCTGGGTGGTGGCCGAGGCCGGGCAGTCGCCGGCGGCCGGCTGGGTGGTGAAATCGAACACCGGCGAGGCATTGTCGCCGCAGGCATTGTCGACCAGCACGCGCCAGTAGTGGCGGGTGCTCGAAGCCAGCGGGCCGATGCCGGTCACTTCGGTGTCGCTGGTGGTGATGTCAGCAACGACATTGAAGAACACCGGATCGGTCGCGAGCTGGAAGCGATACTGGCCGGCCTGGCTGGCCGCCTGCCACGAGAAGTCCAGGGTAAAGGACTGGCCCGTGGCGCCGTCGGCCGGGCTCAGCAGCATCGGCGAAGCCGGCGGCTGGTCGAACAGCTCCAGCGACAGGGTGCGGCTCTGGGTGCCGGTGGTCGAGGTGCCTTCCAGCACCACCGTTTCCGACCCCGGGCTGGCGCCCGCGGTGACATCGACGTTCAGGGTGGTGCTGCCCGGCGGGGTCACCGAGCTGTCGTCCAGGTCGGCATTGACGCCGGCAGGCGAGCTGGCAACGCTCAGATTCACCAGATCGCTGAAGCCGAGCACTGAGCCGATGGTCACCTGGCTGCTGACCTGGTCGGGCAGGCAGACCTCGATCTCCGTCGGATCGAGCGCAATGCTGAAATCGGGTTCGTTCAGGCAGTTGTAGCAGGTCAGGGCGAAGTCCTGGCGCGGGCTGCCCGGATTCCACGGGTCCAGCGCGTCCTCGGCCACGTTGCTGGCGACCACGGTCAGGGTGATGGCCTGGCCCTGGTGCTGGGCCGGGCTGAGCATGATGCCCTCCAGGTTGTTGATACCGTCCGGGCTGCCGCCGGGCACCGACCAGCCGGTAGACGGGTCTATGTTGTTGCCGTAGTAGGTCTGGCCACCGACTTCAACGACCAGGTCGAGATCGTTGGTCCATGACGGCGTCGTGCCACCGGTCCCGGGTCCCGGCGCATCGGTCCAGGCCAGCATGATCCGCATCGGCTGGTCGGGATCCTCGGGGGTGTAGGTGGTGGTCCAGTCCTGGCCGGTGGCGGTAAAGACCTCGGTCTGGTCGACCATTTCGATATTGACCGGCGCGTTGATCACCGCATCCAGGTCAATCCGTCCCCAGCCCTGCTTGCGGTCGGGGCGATGGTCCAGGGGGTTGCCGTCGGCATCGTTGTTGCCGACCAGGTCGCGAGCCGCGGCGGTGAACACCGTCTTGACCAGCGCCGGGCTGGGATCGATACCGTGGGTGTTGCGATAGGCCTCGAAGAACAGCGCGACCGCGCCGGAAACAACCGGCGAGGCCATCGAGGTACCGCAGGAAAGCCCGTAGGCGGTATCGCTGCCAGCATTGGTGCTTTCCGTGTTGCAGCCAGGGGCGACGATATGTGGCACCAGGCGGCCGTCGCAGGCCGGCCCGTGTCCGCTGTTGGCCGAGACACTGAAAATATCGTTGATCTGGGCGCCGCCGCCGGTCTGCAGGAAGGTCGATCCGACCGCAAACAGGTTCTTGGCCTCGTCCGGCGAGCCCAGCGAGCTCGGAGCGCAGGCGCCGCCCGAATCGCCGTTACCGTTCATTACCGACCATACCGCCAGCACTGGTTCGGCAAAGGCGGTATCGGGGTTGGCATCGCGGCTGATCACGTCGATCTGCCGGGTCGGGATGTCGTAGCCCTGGGGGGTGCTGCCGGGGCCCCAGGAATTGTTGGTCAGCACCGCGCCGCTGAGCGCGGATTCCTTGTAAATGGTCAGCATGCCGTCGGGGATCATGCCGCCCGGGCCGCCGCCAATGAACGAGTTGTAGCGCTGGCTGATCAGCGAGGCGCTGGGTGCCACCCCCTGGCCGCGCAGGAAGCCGAGACTGTCGGAATTGCCGGAGACGCCGGTGCCGGCTACCGCGCCGGCGACGTGGGTGCCGTGGTTGGCAAACTGGGTCTGACAGGTGGTCGGAGTGCCGCCGGCCGACACGCAGGCGACGATGTTGTCGACCAGGTCCACGTGGGTCGGACGAATGCCGCTGTCGACAATGCCGACGACAACGCCTGAGCCGTCCAGTCCGGTGGGGTTCAGCCAGCTCAGATAGCCGGGAGAGATCACGTTGTTCTGGTCATAGCCGCCGACGATGGACTGGTTCGACATCTCGCCACGCAGGCCGGCGGTCTGGCTGATCTGCTGGACGGTGTAGACGCCCGGAATGCGG
>SKQS01000021.1 GCA_007118895.1 Wenzhouxiangella sp. | reverse complement strand
GGGCGTCCGTGGACTGCGTTCCCGGCACTTGATGTAGGGTGGCTACATCGGCGTGCCGGCGCCTTGCCACGAACGCCCACAGACAAGCTGAATGAGGCTTTGAATATGAATGTCTTAGTAATTATGCATACCTGGCGTTGATTGCATGCTTTTCCTAGGCAGGGGCTGGGGTAATGCACTTCCGCGCCGCAGCACCCATCCGGCGAAGAGCCGGAATAGACAGGATATTGAACATCGTTGGCTGCAGGCCGACGATATTTCGACCGCGATGTTACCAGCCCGGATTATCAATAACCCTGGCTAGGAACCTGCGCGGCAGATGTGCGCGCTCAGCGGCCCAGTACCTGACGAATTTCGTCGAGAATCGCAGGATCGTCAATGGTTGAAGGCACCGCCGGATCTTCACCATCGGCGAGCTGACGCAGCGTTCGTCGCAGGATCTTGCCTGAGCGGGTCTTGGGCAGTCGCTGAACCACATAAATCCGGCGCAAGCAGGCAATCGCGCCGACTTTTTCGCGCACCAGCGCCACCAGTTCTTCGGCCAATTGCGCGGCCGGCTGCCCGCTACCGTCCTTGAGCACAACCAGGCCAAGTGGCACCTGGCCCTTCAGGCTGTCGGCAATGGCGAATACCGCGCACTCGGCCACCGCCGGGTGCGAAGCGACCACCTCCTCCATCTCACCGGTGGATAGCCGGTGACCGGCGACATTGATCACATCATCGGTGCGGCCCATGATGAAGACATCACCGTCCTCGTCGATATAACCGCCGTCGCCGCTCAGATAGTATCCGGGAAAAGTTTCCAGATAGCCATGACGGTAACGTTCGGCATCTTGCCAGAGTCCCAGCAGGCAACCCGGCGGCAGCGGCAGGCGCACGCAGACCATCCCTTGCTCCCCGGTCGCACAAGGCTGCCCGGCATCATCAAGTATCTCGATCAGAAAGCCAGGAGTCGGCCGACCGGCCGAGCCTGGCTTTTCCGGAAAGGCTTCGAGGCCTACCGGGTTGCAGGCGATAGCCCAGCCAGTTTCTGTCTGCCACCAGTGATCCAGCACCGGCAGATCAGTGCGATCCTTGAGCCATTGGTGAGTGGGCGGGTCCAGTCGTTCACCGGCCAGGAAAAGGCGCTCAAGACAGGACAAGTCATGACCTGCCATCAGGCGGCCTTCCGGATCTTCCTTGCGCACAGCGCGAAACGCCGTGGGAGCGGTAAACAGGGCGTTGACCCGGTGTTCCGCTATCACCCGCCAGAAGGCGCCGGCGTCGGGGGTCCTCACCGGCTTGCCCTCGTAAAGAATGGTCGTGCAGCCATGGATCAACGGGCCGTAGACGATGTAGGAATGACCGACAACCCAGCCAACGTCCGAGGCAGCCCAGAACACCTGGCCAGGCTGCATGCCATAAACCACCTCCATGCTGTAGCTCATCGCCACTGCGTAACCGCCATGGTCACGGACCACGCCTTTTGGTTTACCGGTCGTGCCGGAGGTGTAAAGCACGTACAGCGGATGGTTGCCGGGTACTGGCACGGCAGCAACCGGCTGTGCCCGGGCCAGGCACTCGCCCCAGTCATGGTCGCGTCCTTGCTGCATCGCTGCGCGGCATTGCGGGCGCTGGAAGATCACGGTCGATTCGGGCTGATGCTGTGCCTGGTCAAGGGCTGCATCAAGCAGCGGTTTGTAGGGAATGATGCGCTCACCCTCCAGGCCACAGGAAGCCGAAAGCACTACCCGGGGGCGGGCATCGTCGATTCTGATCGCCAGCTCGCGTGCGGCAAAGCCGCCGAAGACCACCGAATGGATTGCACCCAGGCGGGCGCAGGCCAGCATGGCGATGACCGACTCCGGGATCATCGGCATGTAGATCACCACCCGGTCACCCCGAACCACGCCGAGGTCAGCCAGCACCCCGGCAAAACGGGCCACCTCTTCAGTCAGCTCGGCATAGCTGTAGCGACGCAGGCTCTGGGTAACCGGGGAGTCATAAATCAATGCGGTCTGATCAGCGCGCCCGGCCTCGACCTGGGCGTCCAGCGCCAGCCAGGCAACGTTGAGCTCTCCGTCGGCGAACCACTGGGTGCCCCCGCTCTCGGCAGGCTCATGACCCCGATCAGGCTTGCGAAACCAGCGCAAGCGTTGAGCCTGCTGCAGCCAGAACTTGTCGGGGTCGCTGGCAGCAGCCTGGGCATGGCGCTGATGCGGAGATTGGAGCATGGCGAGCAATTCCTCAAGTAGCAAGACAGGCACGGCTGCCTTTGTAACGAGTACTGCCATTGTCGCTGCTGGCCTTGCTCGAAAACACTAGACTTTTGGCGTAAGCCCACCTCGTTCACCATCCTTCCGTAGCGCCGCTTTACAGGCTGGCGCGGCTTGCCCGTCAGCACAAAACAAGCGCCAGCCAGAAGAACGCACAGCGCATGAGGCACAGCCAGGCAACTGCTGAATTGCTGCGCACGCCGCCCCCTGAACCAGCCGGCCAAGGCAAAGTCGGCAAAGAAAATGGAAGTCTCTGGCGCCGCAGCCTGGGCGGCCGAGCACGGCAGCAGGCCCAGCTATCGTTTCCAGAGCACCTGGCAAACCCGCGCGTCAGTCGCTTCCCGCTGCACCTGCCGCTCTAGCGAAGAGCAGCCGCCGTTCGGATCGGCCGACGGGCAAGGGGAGCTGCAAAATCCGCATCACGATATTGACTACGGCATCCTGACAGGGGTAGTGTTAGGGGCTACGCCCTGCAATAAATAATACCTTCCCAAATTCTCAGGGCTGATAGCGGGACGACTGCTGTCCCAGACCTTACAAGAGGAGAAAACCATGATCGATTCGACGAACAGGCGGGCGGGCAAGCTCCTGCGCTGCCTGATACTTGCTGCCTGCCTT
Organism: Wenzhouxiangella sp.; assembly: GCA_007118895.1. Taxonomy (GTDB): domain Bacteria; phylum Pseudomonadota; class Gammaproteobacteria; order Xanthomonadales; family Wenzhouxiangellaceae; genus SKQS01. The sequence goes on along the minus strand of SKQS01000021.1, from coordinate 2,338 downwards.
TCCTACCTGCCCAATGCACTTGCCGACGGACTGCACATCCTGTCCAGTCAGCCTGACCAGGTGTCCGGCGGCGATGTGCTGGTTGCCATCGACCTGCCTGAAGACCACCTGGGCACTTTCATTCTTCTCAACGGCGACTTCATCGAACCGACCACGCTGACCCGCAACGGCAACAGGCTGGAAGGAATGATCGACGGGCTGGAACCGGGTGAGAATTTCCTGCGCGTATGGCACTTTGTCGCTGACCCCACCTTCTTCCTGGTGATGCGCTCGGGTGGCCAGGAGACGCTTGTCAATCATCCGATCACCGGTCCGATGTTTTCCGGGCCGCAGCAAACGCCGTTCATGTGCACGACCATCAACCAGTTCGGTATCGAGCCCAAGGTCGATCGCTCCAGCCCGCCAGGATTCAGAGTGCTCGGTGACGAAGGCGAGGTGATCGGCTACAGCGTGAATTGCGCCATCGACCCGATCGTGAGCTACCAGTACCGCACCACTGGCGGCAGCTGGGCAATGTGGCCGGAAGACGGCGAAACTCCGGATAATCTGGCCATGACCACCACCCTGGATGGCGAGGAAGTAGAGTTTGTCATCCGGGTCGAGCAAGGAACCATCAACCGCTTCATCTACAGTTATTCAATGCTGATCGACCCGGCCAGCATCGGCAATGAAAGCAGCGGCAACTGGGATACCAGCCGCTGGAACGGCCGCCTGCTGTACTCATTCGGCGGCGGGGTCGGCATTGGTCACAGCCAGGGCACACTGGGCATCAGCCGCAGCCAGGATGCCGACGCGCTCGGCCTGGGACACGCGGTGGTTTATTCCACCGGCACCCGCACCAGCGTGCACTACAACCTGCAGGTCGGCGGCGAGACCGCGCTGATGACCAAGGAGCACTTCATCAAGCGCTACGGCGTGCCGCTTTACACCGTGGGCCTGGGCGCTTCCGGCGGCGGCATCCAGCAGTATGTCTATGCCCAGAACCATCCCGGCCTGCTGGATGCAGCGATCCCTCAGCTGTCATATCCCGACATGGTCACCCAGACCATTCACATCAGCGATTGCGAGCTGATGGAACATTTCATGGACGTTACCGACCGGTTGAATTCACGCTGGCAGGTAACCGAAAACCGCAGCCTGCTGGTCGGTCTCAACGCCACTGACCTGCTCGGCAACCCATTCGAACAAGCCCAGTGGGCCTTCGGATTTGCCGCGGCACCCGGCATGACCGAGTGCATCACCGGCTGGCGAGGGCTGTCACCGCTGGCGCTCAACCCGCTGTTCGGTAACGCCCCCAACATGAACCGCTGGGAGCCACAATCCGACCTGGCTGCCATCGAGTGGACCCACATGGATGATCTGCGCCACATCTACGGCATCGGCGACGACGGTTTTGCCCGGCGCGCAGTCGATAACGTGGGCGTACAGTACGGGCTGCGAGCCTTCGTTGATGGTGAGATCACCACCGAGGAATTCCTGCGTGTCAACGCCGAAGCCGGCGGCTGGAAGCCCTCGGGCGAGATCGTGCAGGAAGGCTTTCCATTCCTCGGCCAGCCCACGCCGGATAATTTCGACCCGTGGAGCCGGCGCAACATGATGCTCAGCGACAACGGCACTCCGGCGCCGCGTCATCAGGGGAATGTGGAGGCGATTTCAGCGCTGTACGAGTCCGGCATGATCTTTCGTGGGCTGATCGACATCCCCACCCTGGATATCCGCGAGTATCTTGAAAACGTACTCGACATGCACAACACCCATCAGTCGTTCGCCGCCCGCCAGCGCATCCTCGACTACATGGGCGATGCCGACCATCACCTGGTCTGGTTTGCCGGCGCCGGGGAGGGCCCGCCGCCGCCGCTACAGTTCAACTTCACCGTGCTGGCGCTTACGGTCATGGACGAGTGGATGATGAACATCTTCGCCGACCCAGACCTGCCGATCGCCGACAGCCGTCCGGAAATGGCTGCCGATGCCTGCTTTGATCCCATGGGCGACATCGTCGGCATGGGTGACGATGCCTGGGCCGGCATTCTCGATGACCAACCTGCCGGCGCCTGTACCGAGGCATTCCCGATCTACACCACCACCCGCATCGAGGCCGGCGCGCCGATTACCGGTGACGTATTCAAGTGCCAGCTCAAGTCGGTCGAAACCGCACTGGCCGACGGCACCTACGGTGATCACACGTTTACCGAAGACCAGATCGCCAGGCTGCACGAGATCTTCCCGGACGGGGTGTGTGACTACAGCCTGCCGGACGCCGGTCGACCGGCCGGGTTGTAGATCGATTGAAAACTGCAGGTATCACTCAGGGCCGGGACTTCCCGGCCCTGCTTCG
>SKQS01000235.1 GCA_007118895.1 Wenzhouxiangella sp. | reverse complement strand
CTCGATTTTGACGGCCTGTCATCACAGGCTCACTGGTTTTCGAGCTCATCAATCCTGCGTTGCAGCGCCTCGGCACGCGGCAGGTAGACCAGGGCCGGCTCGAAGTCGGGGTCGATTTCCAGCACCTGGCGCCAAAGCGCGGCCGCCTCACCCGGTCGCTGATCGCGGTAGGCGCGCAGGGCCGCATCGTGCCATTGTGACACCAGCTGCTGCCCAAGCTCGGCCGCCGACGCGGCATAGTCAGGGTTGGCCGGGTCCAGCGACCGGGCCCGTCGATATTGCCTGAGCGCCGTGTCCAGCTCCTCACGCTGCTCGGCCATTACCCCGGACTCGTAGGCCGCCGCGGCCTCCACGCGCGTCAGCAAGCGGCCCAGCCGACGCCCGGGCTGATCATCGGGCACCAGCTCGGTCAGCGGTTCGATCACCGCCAGCTGGTTGTTGGGTGACCCCACCGCCTCACCCTCATCCAGCCAGGCGGCGACGGCATCGACCAGCAGGGTCTGGAGTTCCGACGACAGCGGCCGTATCGATCCCAGGCGCCGGATCCTGTCAATCGCCTCACGGTACTGGGCCGAGGTCAGCAACAGGCGCGCATCCGCAGCCGGGTCGGCAACAGGCGCCACGGGCGCGTCCGGCGCGACCTCCTCGTCTTCGGGCCTGGGAATGCGAAGACTCCGGCCAGGCTCGAGCAGGCGCGGGACGGGGATGTCGTTGTAGCGGGCCAGGGCAAAGAACAGCAGGGGATCACCGAGATGGCGCTCGGCCAGCAGCGACAGGCTGTCGCCCGGTTCGACGATCACTTCCAGGTATTGCGTGCCGAGCAGGGTTTCCGGTGGAATGCGAATCTGGTCGAGCAGCCGACCGGCCAGAGGGTGGTGCGGGCGTCGGGCGAGAATTTCCTCGAGCAACGCCGCGGCCTGGTCCGCCTCACCCTGCTGGAGCAGGTCGATGGCCTGGCGCAGCGGCGCCGGGCTCGGCTCCGGGTCGTCCACCTCGACCGGCACGACCTCGGGCTCCGGCTCCTCATCCTCGCGTGTTTCGAGCAGCTGACAACCACTGAGCGCAATCAGAACAACCGCGCCGAGCACCCACTTCGACCTGCCCACCGGGATCTGCTGGTGATCGCTGGCTGCCATGGACTCAGTCAGCCAGGGTCAAACGGGTAACACGCCTGAATCCCCGCGGCAGACGTGCCCCACGCTGGGCGCGCTCGCCCCAGTAGTTCTCGGTATCCGACCACGACAACCTCAGGTATCGCTGGCCGGCCCAGACCAGGCAATCCTGTCCGGCGGCAATGACTATCGCCCCGGCCATGCGCTCGCCGCCGGCGCGCGCCTTGGGCGGGATATTGATCAGCTTGTTGCCCTTGCCGCGGGCCAGCTCCGGCAGCTCGGACACGTAGTAGGCCAGCAGGTAGCCTTCGTTGGTGGCACAGACGATCACCCCTTCGGCCTGATCGCTGATCGGGGCCACCGGCAGAACCCGCGCGCCCTTCGGTACCGTCACCACCTGCTTGCCGGCCTTGAGCCGGGTGTGCAGGTCGCCTATCCGGCCAATGAATCCGTAGCCGGCATCGGTACTCAGCAGGATGCGTTCGTCATCGTCACCGATCAGGACGCTGCCGAAGGCAGCATCGGCCGGCGGCGAGAAGCGCCCTGTCAGCGGCTCGCCGAGACTGCGCGCCGAAGGCAGCTCGTGGGCCGGCAGGCAATAGCTGCGTCCGGCGCTGTCGAGAAAACAGGCAAGCTGGTTGCTGCGGCCGCGAGCGGCATGCAGAAACGCGTCGCCGGACCGGTAGTTGAGCTCAGCCGGCTCGATTTCGTGACCCTTTGCAGCACGCACCCAGCCCTGCTCGCTCAAGATCACGGTGACCGGCTCGGACGGCACCAGGTCACTTTCCTTGAGTGCCTGGGCGGCCTGGCGGGTAACGATCGGCGAGCGCCGCTGATCGCCGTAGCGCTCGGCATCAGCAAGCAGTTCATCGCGAATCAGGCGGGTCATGCGGGCACGCGAGCCCAAGGTCTGTTCGAGCGTCTTGCGCTCGACTTCCAGCGTTTCCTTTTCGCCGCGGATCTTGACTTCCTCCAGGCGCGCCAGGTGCCTGAGCTTGAGCTCGAGGATGGCCTCGGCCTGGGTGCCGGTCAGCTCGAAGCGTTCCATCAACACCGGCTTGGGCTCATCCTCGGTGCGGATGATATGGATCACCTCGTCGATGTTGAGAAAGGCAATCAGCAGGCCGTCGAGCACGTGCAGTCGATCGATGACCTGGTCCAGGCGATGCTCCAGGCGGCGGGTGACCGTGGCGCGACGAAACTCCAGCCATTCGGCCAGCATCTGCTTGAGGTTGCGCACCCCTGGCTTGCCGTCGTTGCCGATGACGTTGAAGTTGACCCGGTAGGACTTTTCCAGATCGGTGGTGGCGAACAGGTGCGCCATCAGCGCCTCGCGATCGACCCGGTTGCTGCGCGGGACAATCACCAGCCTGGTCGGATGCTCGTGGTCGGATTCATCTCGCAGATCGGCGACCAAGGGCAGTTTCTTGGCCTGCATCTGCGCTGCAATCTGCTCCAGGACACGCGCCGGAGACACCTGGTGCGGCAACGCAATGACAATGATCTCCTCGCCCTCCGACTCCCACACCGCTCGCTGGCGGACGCTGCCGTTGCCGGTGGCATAGAGCTGGAGCAGATCCTCGCGTGGGGTGACGATTTCGGCCCGGGTCGGGAAGTCCGGGGCCGGTACATGCTCGCAGAGTTCTTCGACCGACGTCTTTGGCGCCTCCAGCAGCCGAACACAGGCACTGACCACCTCATTGAGATTGTGCGGCGGGATGTCGGTGGCCATGGCCACGGCAATGCCCTGGGCGCCGTTTAGCAGCACGTTGGGCAGGCGCGCCGGCAGCCGGGCCGGCTCCTTGAGAGTGCCGTCGAAATTGGGTACCCAGTCCACCGTGCCCTGGTCAAGCTCCTGCAGCAAAACCCGGGCATAGGGCGACAGCCGCGACTCGGTGTAGCGCATAGCGGCGAATGACTTGGGGTCATCGGGCGAGCCGAAATTGCCCTGACCGTCGACCAGCGGGTAACGAAACGAGAACGGCTGTGCCATCAGTACCATGGCCTCGTAGCAGGCCGAGTCACCATGCGGATGGAACTTGCCGATCACGTCCCCTACGGTACGTGCCGACTTCTTGTGGCGGGAGGCCGCTGACAGACCCAGCTCGCTCATTGCATAGACAATCCGCCGCTGGACCGGCTTCAAGCCGTCACCGATATGCGGCAGAGCACGGTCGAGCACCACGTACATGGCATAGTCGAGGTAAGCGCGCTCGGCATACAGCCGGAGCGGTTCGCGCTCGAACTCGACGGCCATGTTTGTCCCTTCGCTCATCTCCCCTCGCTCGTGTCAATTAAGAAGTCAGAGGCTTGAGACGCCGAATCAGCGCTTGACGAACTTGAGCGTGAAGCGGTCGCTTTCGCCGATGGCCCTGAAATGCTCGCGGTCTTCTTCATCGCCCCGCAGGCTCGGTGGCAGACTCCACACGCCTCGTGGATGATCGGCCGTATCGGCAGGATTGGCATTGATTTCCGAGGCTTCGTCCAGGCGGAAACCGTGTGATTCGGCCATGCCAACCACCCAGCTCTGCTTGACATAACCCGAGCGGGCCTCGGGATCGGCCTCGCGATCCTCCGGCAGGCGATGACTTACCACGCCCAGCACGCCGTCGCGCTTGAGCACCCGGTGAGCAGCCTCAAGCACATCACCGAAAGTTCCGGCGCGCTTCCAGCTATGCACGTTGCGGAAGGTCAGAACCATGTCTGCCGAACCGGGCTCGCCAAGATCGACGATCTCCGGCGGCGCAAAGTCGACGATGCGAATCTCGCCGAAACGCTCGGTATCTGCGATGCGCTCCTCGTAGCTGGCCCGTATGTCACGATAAAATTCCGGAACATTTTCGCCGCCCAGATACCAGTGAGCGGCAATCAGCTGGCCTTCATCGCGAAGGTAGGGACCGAGAATCTCGCTATACCAGCCGCCACCGGGCGACAGCTCAACCACCGTCATGTCGGGACGAATACCGAAAAAGCTGAGGGTCTCTGCAGGGTTGCGGTACTGGTCCCGCGCGGCCTGGGCTTCAGGACGGTCGGGGTCAGCGATCACGGCCTCCAGCCGCTCGTCAGCCAGGCTCGGCTGGGCCAGAAACAGGGAAAGCAGGAACAGGGCAATCACTGTCGAGAGCAAAACGCGCATGATCAATCATCTCCAGGTTGGCGGTAACACGGAACAGCCGATGACCGCTGGCGGCATACTTTCTTTCGAACGCGCTAAGCGGCTCCGGCGCAGTGAAAGATAACACTTCCACGTTGGCAACGCCCGAGATCTCAAGCGCCAGGGCAAATTCCCGGGCATAAACCGCCCAGTTACAGCGCAGCTCGATCGCCCCGCCCAAGGCAAGCAAATACGGCCAGACCGGGTGAGCATGCCAGCGCCGCTTGAACTGCCCCGGCTTGGGCCAGGGATTGGGATAGAGCAGGTAGTGTGCTGCCGGCCGCCAGCCCCGCTGATAAGCCAGCCGCCAGAAGTCGGCCAGGTCGACGCGCACCAGCCGGGCATTGTCGGGCAACCCCCGGGCCCGGCCAAGACGGTGGGCGGATTTGTCGATGCCGATGACCGCGGACTGTGAATGGCGCCTGGCCAGTCGGGCGGTCGATTCGCCGGTACCGCAGCCGGCATCCAGGATCAGCCCGGGAAAGTCGGCGAGCCAGGGGATCAGGCTGTCGACGACGTGGCGCGCAGTATCGCTTATCGGCCGACGCCACGGGCTGTCCAGGTGGCGACGGACTACCGCTTCCAGCTGTCTGTGCGGCGTGACTTGCGAACTGTGAACGGGTCGAGAGAATGCCCGGGTCACGGCAGCCTGGCAAGTGCGAGACAAACTTTGGAGAATATGGTGGGCCGTGAAGGACTCGAACCTTCAACCAACAGGTTAAAAGCCTGCTGCTCTACCATTGAGCTAACGGCCCGCTCTGGCGAGCCGCGTATGATAATCGCTTGTCGGTCGGGGATCAAATCCGCCGTATCGCCATCGCCTCCAAATCCGGCCCTGACCTGAACCCGCCTTATTCACCATGGTGCCTACTGCGGAGCCGCCAGGCCCCGCGTCTGCAGCACAGGCCGTCGGCCTGGTGCGGTTTGCCGAAGGCAAGAAGCGCCAGGCCAGAGGCCGACCATGCG
>SKQS01000020.1 GCA_007118895.1 Wenzhouxiangella sp. | reverse complement strand
AGGGGTGGACGCACATGACGCCCGATGAAAATTGGTTTCATGGGTATCAGCAGGAGATGGAGGCGTTCTATCGGACAGCGGCTTACGGCGCTCCGTTGGAAAGCGACAGTGGATTGGCTACGGACACGATCGCGACAATTTATTGCGCCTACCGGTCAGCCGAACAGTTGGGAATAGAAGTGGCGATCAAATAATCAAAACGGTGAAGGAAGGAGTGTATAGAATGAAAAGGACGATGTTGATTCTAGCCAGTTGTTTGTGTGCGAGCGCATACAGCGTGACGGCGGCGAGTGCGGAATTCGCGTTTCGCGATGATCCGGAAACGGGGGCCATGACCTTGTATGAGAACGACGCGCCGGTATTCAGTTTTGTTTATCAGGCGCGACTACCGGACGGTGTCGACGAGCGTTTCCGTCGGGAAGGCTACCTGCATCCGCTCTATGATCTCGACGGCAAATCCATTACGGCGGACTTTCCCGCTGATCATCCGCATCATCGAGGCGCCTGGCTCTCGTGGCCGTGGATGCGGGTGCGCGGACAGCAAGTCGAACTGTGGCATCCCAGTCCGTTACGGCAACGCTTTGTGCGGTGGATCGAACAGCAGACCGCCCCCGGACAAGCCACGCTAATCGGAGAACATGGCTGGATCCTTGACGGCGATACCGTAGGGCGGGAGGTCGTCAACGTAACCGCCCACAGTGCGGATGATACCGGACGCGCCATTGATTTGACTTACCTGATTGAGGCGATAGATGAGCCGATAGAGGTGCGCGGGCAGGCACAGCGCGGGTACGGCGGACTCTGCGTGCGGACGGCACAGTCGTTGCAAGGGGGGCAACTGCGGACCCATGAGGGTGCCTTGGATGGTGACGACGACGGCAGCCGGTATGATTGGGCGTCTCTGTCGGATGAACACCGCGGCATCGCCGTGTTCGCCCATCCCGACAATCCCGGCGCGCCGCAGACGTGGTTGATCCGTCACAGCTACGGGGGTATTCTCAATCCGCAATGGCCGGGGCGGGAGGTTGCCACGCTGACACCCGGTGAACCGGTGACCTTGCGCTATCGGCTCTACATTCACCGTGGCGCAGCGGATCAGGAGCGACTGGAGGCGGCCTATCGGGACTGGATAAACAAAGCGGCAGAATAGACATGGTGATGAGGAGGACAGTGAAGAATGAATGATAAAGAGATCAGCGACATGGACCAGGACGACCCCATCCGGCGCGAAGCGGAACTGTTACGCGAGGCGGACGAAGCGGGCGGAATTAAAAGGGCGATGACCTATTTGCGTCTTTCCGGCCCCGGTTTCCTGCAAAGCGCCATTACGCTGGGCGGCGGCTCGTTGGCCGGCAGTTTGTACCTTGGCGTGCTGGCCGGCCCGAGTATGCTCTGGGTCCAGCCATTGGCGATGTTGATCGGGATTATCATGCTCAGCGCCATTGCCTACGTTACCCTCTCGACGGGCGAGAAACCCTTTGGGGCGGTCAACCGGCACGTCAATCCCGTGCTCGGCTGGGGCTGGGCGATTGCGGCGTTTGTAGCCAATATGGTGTGGGTGATGCCGCAATACACCTTGGGCATCGGGGTGTTTCAACAAAACCTGATGCCCGGCATCTTTGGTGAAGGTGGGGCCCTTTCCCCGTTTGCCAGCAACTTGACGCTGGTACTGCTGATCTTTGTGGTTGCCGTAGCCTTTACGTGGAACTACGGCCGCGGCGGCTGGGGCGTGAAACTTTTCGAGACGTCGATCAAGCTTATGGTGGGCTTGATTATGATCTCCTTCATCGGGGTTGTCATTCGTCTGAGCGTGGTTGGCGAATTGGATTGGGGCGCCATTTTTGCCGGGTTTGTGCCCAACCCCGCCATGATCCTTCGACCGGCCGACGGATTTGTGGATCTGCTTGCGAGGGTGCCGGCGGAGTATCGCGCCTACTGGGAGGATATTATTGTCGCTGATCAACGGGGGGTGATTGTGGCCACAGCGGCCACCGCCGTGGGGATCAATATGACCTTCCTGTTCGGGTACTCGCTGTTGAAACGCGGCTGGGGCAAGTCCTACCGCGGATTCATGAAATTCGACCTCGGGTTCGGGTTGCTGATCCCCTTCCTGGTTGCCACCGCCTGTGTGGTGATTGCCGCGTCGAGTCAGTTCCATCTGGTTCCGCAGGACGACCTGATGGATCAGGAGGAACTCGCGGAGATTCACGAGGAGATGGGGCGGGACGTTGACGTGTTGCCGGAAGACCTGGAGGCGTCCGGCGGCCAGCAACGGGAATACCGCGGCTACTTGGTTGAGCGCGCCCTGGTGGCGATGGAGGATCCGGCGGCAGATCAGCAACGCGCGACGCTGGCAGGCCTCGAGGAGAGCGATCCGGAAGCCCACGAGGCGATGGTTGACGGGTTGGTCGCGGAGACGACCGAGTACGATCGGTACCTCGCAGCGACCTTGGTGCGGCGGAATAATTTCGATCTGGCCCGAGCCTTGGAGCCCTTTACCGGCACCCTCTTCGCGCAGTATGTCTTCGGCATCGGCGTGCTGGGCATGGCGTTCTCCTCGATCACGATGCTGATGATCATTTCGGGTATCGGCTTCTGTGAGTTCTGCAAAAAACCCCATGAGGGCTGGTGGTTCCGTATTGGTGCCCTGTTTCCAATCACCGGCGTGTTCGCGCCGTTCTACTGGCATGCCGCAGGCCCGTGGCTGGTGGTTCCCACCTCCATGTTCGCGTTCCTGTTGATTCCCCTGGCCTATATCTCCTTCTTCCTGCTGATGAATCAGAAGACACTGCTGGGCAAAGAGATGCCGCGCGGTGGGCGACGGGTGGCCTGGAACACCTTCATGGGGTTGGCCCTGCTGATCATCGTCCCATCCAGCTTGTATGAGCTGTTCAGCCAGTATGGTCTCCGCGGACTGGCGGCGGCGGGGGCCGTGCTCATCGCGATTGGCGTTGTGCATGTCTTGCGGCCACCGCAGTAGCAACAAACTGCTTGAAGTGAACGAAATCGAGCCTAACGTGTCCGAGAAGAAGGGATGATATGCAGCAAAAAGGAACTAAAACCATAGTGAGCGGCCTTGTGGGGCTGCTGATGGTCGCCACTGCCGGGGCGTGGACTGTCGAGGACCGGGACAACGATCAACTGCCCGGTCGGGTGATCGACATTCGTCACGAGGGTACGCGTGTGGCTGGTTTTGTCTACGGCGAGGGACAGGCCAAGACGTACCTCAACGTGTACGATTCGGAGGGACAGCGTTTGTCCAATCCGGGGTTGAATCCGGATGGCAGCAGCCGCGGTCGCTTCCCGCATCATCGCGGGCTGTTCATCGGCTGGAACCAAATTCAATCGGACCTGGGCTCGGATGACTTGTGGCATTTACGGGATAACGAGCGGATGGTGCTGGACGCGATCACGAACATGGCGGCTACAGAGGACGGGGTTACGCTGGAATTGCTCATTCACTGGATCTCATCGAATCGCGATGACGACCTGGACGGCCTGCTCATTACGGAGCGACGTACCCTTCGCGTATCGCGACCGGAGGGGCGTACGCAGGTCGATCAGGAATCACTGCTGGGGGCCGAGCGAGATCTTCGTCTTCGCGGTGACCTGCAACATGCGGGAATTCATTTCCGGGCCGACGCCGGGGTCGACGATGTGCGCGGGGAGACCCGCTATCTTTGGTGCCCGGACGATCTGGCGCCGGGCGGCGGCCGGATCATTTCCGACACGCTGCACTGGGTCAATTTCCGCTTCCCGCTGCACGGCAACTGGTATTCCGTCACGCAACTGAACCCGCCGGAGAACCGTTCCACGGAGCTCTCATGGCGCGATTACGGGCGCTTCGGTTTCTTCTTTACGGACGACCTGGATGCCGGCGAAATCCGCGCGGTACGAACGCGGCTGCTTTTTGATGAAATGACGACATCCGGTGATGACGACGACATCCGTCGTCGCGCCGGGAAGGATTACGAAATGATCAGGTAAAATGATAAAACAGATCAATCGTAGAGCTTTTTTGAAGAGCAGTCTAGTCGCCGGGGTGGCCCCCTTGGTTCTTCCGGCCCGTCTGTTGGGCGATCAGGCACCCAGCCGCATGCTGAATTTGGCGTGCGTGGGGATCGGTAACCAGGGAAGCGGTGTTAGTCGGAACTTGGGTGGGCACAGCCGCACGCGGGTGGTGGCCGTATGCGATGTCGACCTGGATCACGGACGTGTAAACTCTGTGCTGGAGCAATTCCCCGACGCGTCCCGTTACCATGATTTCCGCGAGATGTTGGAGGAGATGGACGACGAGATCGATGCCGTATCCATTTGCACGCCCGACCATGCGCATTTCCCCGTTGCCATGCTGGCCATGTCCAAGGGCAAACATGTCTTTGTGGAAAAGCCGCTGGCCAACACCTTTCAGGAAGCCGATCTGATGATTCAGGCTGCGGAAAAATATGGCGTGGTTACCCAAATGGGCAATCAGGGCCACTCGGGACCCAACTATCATCAGTCGAAAGCCTATGCCGAGGCGGGGCTCTTTGACGGGGTCAACAAGGTCGTTTCCTGCTTTAATCGGGACCGTCGCTGGCATCCCTGGGGTGATGTGGACGGATATCCGGAGGGCGAGTCGGTTCCGGAAGGTCTTCATTGGGATCTCTGGCACACAACCGCTGAAGAGCGGCCGTTTAGCGGACGCTATCACCCGGGCAACTGGAGGGGATGGTACCGCTATGGCATGGGCGCGCTGGGCGATTGGGGGCCGCATATTCTCGACACGGCGCACCGGTTCCTTGATCTGGGACTGCCGACCCAGGTGGAACTGGTCCACGTCAAGCGCCATAACCCCTACATTTTCCCGTTGGAAACCACGTTGAAATTCACGTTCCCCGCCCGGGGTGATCAACCGGAGGTCGAGGTCTACTGGTATGACGGCACTAACAATCGGCCCGAGGATGAATATGTAAGCGATGCAGGAAGAGTGCTGTACGGCGGTGCATACACCTTTGCAGGCGGTTCGCACGGCTCGGCCATTCGGGTGGTGCCCGAATCCAAACGGCAAGAAGCGCAAAGAGAGTTGCCGCAGTTCGGGGGGGGGTCCAATCACTATGATAACTTTATCCTCTCGGCGCTGGGCGACGAAAGTCCCCGCTCGCCATTCGAGGTGGCGGGACCACTGAATCAAGTGTTCACCCTCGGCGTGATTGCGCAGGAGCTTGGACAGGTGGGGGTTCCCCTCAGATTT
>SKQS01000063.1 GCA_007118895.1 Wenzhouxiangella sp. | reverse complement strand
GCCAGGCCTGTTCCAGCTGCAGACGGGACCACTCCATCCTCGCCTCGTCGCGCTGTGCCTCGGCCTGTTGCAGGCTGGTGAACATCTGGCGCGCCTCGTGGCGCATGGTGACCACACCAATGGCAGTAGCGACCGTGGCCACCGAAAGCAACGCGAAGGCAATCCAGCGTATCATCCTGCCCGCTCCGCAAGTTTTTCGGCAACTCGCATGCGGGCGCTACGGGCGCGCGGATTGCTGTCGGTCTCGGAATGATCGGGCCGAACCAGGCCGCCAACCAGACGCAGGCGAGGCTTGTAAGCCGGTGCCATAGGCAGGCGGCGGCTGCCCGGCGGCGACTGTGAGGCGCTGCGAAAGGCGTGCTTGACGCGCCTGTCCTCCAGTGAGTGAAAGCTGATCACGACAAAGCGCCCGCCGGGCGCGAGCACCTCGATACCCTGCTCGAGCACCTGATCCAGCGCATCCAGTTCACCGTTGATGTGAATGCGGATGGCCTGAAATGTGCGGGTCGCCGGATGCAGTCCGGGTTCATGGCGCGGCACGGCAGAGCGCACCAGCTCGGACAGCTCACTGGTTCGCGTGATGGGTGCCTGCTCGCGCGCATTGACAATGGCTCTTGCAATGCGACCGGCAAAGCGCTCCTCGCCGAGTTCGCGCAGCACCCGGCTGATTTCTTCCACCGTGGCTTGAGCCAGCCACTCGGCGGCCGAGCGTCCGTGGGTCGGATCCATGCGCATGTCCAGTGGTCCATCAGCGGCAAAACTGAATCCCCGGTCGGCCTCGTCAAGCTGCGGGGAAGACACGCCGAGATCGAGCAGGATGCCGTCGATGCGACCGGCCAGGCCAAGTCTCTGGCTCAACGCCTGCAGATTTCCGAAGCTGTCATGGCATACCGTCACGCGGCTGTCCTCAAGCGCCAGTCTGTTCGCCTCGTCAATGGCCTCCGGATCGCGGTCGACCACCACCAGTTTTCCATCCGGCCCCAGGCGCATCAGAATGCCGCGACTGTGACCTCCACGACCAAAAGTCCCGTCCAGGTAGACCCCGTCGGGACGGATCGCCAGGGCCTGAAGCGCCGGGCCCATCAGCACCGGCACATGTCTTGGGTCCCGGTTCATCCGACCTACAGGACCAGTTCGGCCATTTCCGCCGAGGCCTGCTCGGCGATCGTTCTCTCTTCCTCGGCCCGGCGCTGATTGAGCACCGACTCGTTCCAGATCTCGAAACGGCTGCCCATGCCCATCATCACCACGCGCTTCTCCAGGCCGGTAACCTGGCGCAATGTCTGCGGCAGCAGCAGTCGGCCGTTGGCATCGGGCTCGAGCTGGGTGGCCGAGCCAACCAGCCGTCGCTGCAGGCTGCGGTGCGACGGATTGAAGGTCGACAGCGCCATCACCTGTTCACGCACCCGCTCCCACTCCGGCTCCGGGTAGAGCCACAGGCAGCCCGCGTCGAAGGCCGAATAGGTGAGCACCAGGCGGTTGCCGCAGGCAGCCTCCAGATCGTCCCGATAGCGGGTAGGCACCGCCATGCGGCCCTTCCCGTCGAGGTTGATTGCGGTCTCACCGAAAAACACTGGGCACCACTATTATTCCACTTTTTCCCACAATTTCCCACTCAGTGCCACCATAGTCCTCAACGCCTGCAGTGTCAAGGGGTTGGGCGCTTGGGCGCTGAGCGCCCCAGCGCGGAGAGAGGGAGAGAGGGAGAGAGGGAGAGAGGGAGAGAGGGAGAGAGGGGTGACGGTGCGTCGGTGCGTCGGTGCGTCGGTGCGTCAGTGCGTCAGTGCGTCGGTGCAGCGTCGGCCCCACAGCCGCACGGACGCACCGACGTACAGACGCACAGGAAAAACCCCTCTTGCCCCGTCAGCCAGCAATCCGATAACAGGGCTCGTAGGGTTTGCTACCGGGGAGTTTCATGCGTTGCTGGTCGACGAATCGGGACAGCAGTCGATCCAGCGCGCCCATGATTTCCGCATCGCCGCGAATCTCGAATGGTCCATGCTCGCGCACGGCCTTGACGCCCTGCGGCTTGACGTTGCCGCTGACGATTCCGGAGAACACCCGGCGCAGATTGGCTGCCATCTCATGCCGCGGCAGATCGTGCGAGACCGGTAACGCGGCCATCGCCTCGTGGGTGGGCTCGAAAGGCTGCTGGAAGAACGGATGGATGTTCAACTGCCAGTTGAAGTAGAAAGCGTCATTGCAGGCCACGCGCTGATCGCGTACCGCAGCCACGCCATCGACCATCTGGCGCGCCACGCCAACCGGGTCGCCGATGATGATGCGATAGTACCGGCGCGCCTCCTCGCCCAGTGCCAGGACGATGAAGCGGTCGATTTCCTCGAAATACTGGCGTGCCGAGGGCGGCCCGGTAAAGACCAGCGGCAGCGGCAGGTCTTGATTGTCCGGGTGCATCAGCACGCCCAGAAGATAGAGAATCTCCTCGGCTGTGCCCACACCGCCGGGAAAGATCACGATGCCGTGGGCCAGGCGCACGAAGGCTTCCAGCCTTTTCTCGATATCCGGCAGGATCACCAGCTGGTTGACGATCGGATTGGGCGACTCGGCAGCGATGATCCCCGGTTCGCTGACCCCCAGATAGCGCCCGGGCAGCGTGCGCTGCTTGGCATGACCAATGGTTGCACCCTTCATCGGCCCCTTCATCGCGCCGGGCCCGCACCCGGTGCAAATATCCAGGCCGCGCAAACCGAGCTGGTAGCCAACCTCCTTGGTGTAATCATATTCATCGCCGCTGATCGAATGTCCGCCCCAGCAGACGATCAGGTTCGGCTCACTACCGGCCTCGAGCAGCCGGGCATTGCGCAGGATCTCGAAAACGCTGTTGGTAATGCCCTCGGGATCATCCAGGTCGAAATACGGGTTGGGATGAATCTCGGTATGGAAATAGGCGATGTCGCGGACCACCGCCGACACCAGCTCACGGATACCCTCGATCATCTGGCCATCAACGAACGCGCAGCCAGGCGCGTTCTTCAGGTCAAGACGCATTCCGCGGTTGACCTGGTGAACCTGGATATCGAAGTCGGCATAGGTCTGGAGCATGCCCTCGGCATCATCGCCCTGCTGGCCCGAGTTGAGCACGGCCAGCGCGCACTGACGCAGGATGCCGCCAACCTCGTCACTGGCACGGGATAGCCGGGCCACTTCCTCGCGAGAGAGCAGGGTCAGGGATCCGGAAGGATAGATCCGGGTCGAAACCTTCTCGGCGCTGCAGTCGGGAGCAGGCCCTGGGTTCCTGGCAGATTCATGATGATCGTTCATGACGTGATGATACGGCAGGCTAGGTTTCGGCGGGCGGTCTGAACGATTCTCATGGGGCAAGATCCGAAATTCACCACAGAGACACAGAGGCCACTGAGAAAAGAAGAGGCTTTTTGAAAATCTCTCTGTGACCACTGTGCCACGCTAGTCAGCCCTTCTTGTTCATTTCGCGACAGCGGACTCCGAATCGAGTTTGGGCACATTGTGCGGAGCGCGTTTGTGTCCCAAAAACTTCGTGTCTCGAAAAAACTGACGGCCAGCACGAGGCTGGCCGTCGGGTCGGACTTGTTGAAACAACCGAGCGGATCAGAAATCGAAGCGCAGTCCGATCTGGGCCCGCCAGCGCGACTCACCGATACTGTCCTGGCGCTGTTCGTAGTCGCCGGCCTCGGTGCCACGACCCATCCACTGGTACAGCATCTTGCCGGTTTCGGCGTCGATGCCGCGAAAGCGCACCGGGCGCGCGGTCCAGTTGAACGGCACCTGGTCGATCTTGCCCCAGCTCTTGTTCAGCAGGTTGCCGAAGTTCTCGATGTCGAAGAACACCTGTCCGCGGAAGCGGTTGCCGAAATGGAAATCCTGGGCCAGGCGGATATCGACCTGGGTGACACTTCCGCTGCGGGTGCTGTTCTTGGCCACCACACCGCCCTGGGCACGGCGCAGATCATTGACGTTGTTGACCAATTCGAAGAACGCAGCCTCTCCGGCCGGATCGGGAGCCCCGCCGCCGGTAATGAAGATGACATCACCCTGATTGGGCACGAACAGCAGGTTGTTGTGGAACACGCTGTCGCCGTTCATGTCGCCGTCGAATACCCAGGAGAAGCGGCGGCCATCACGATACTGGAAGAAGGCCGAGAAGCGGGTGGCACCGACATCGAACCAGTTGGCGGTGTACTGGGTCAGCACGTTGACGCTGCTGCCGATCTCGTAGATCGAGCGGCCGGCCACTTCCTCGTTGGTATTGAACACCGGCTGGTTGCGGAAGCTGGAGATGGCGCGCGAGGAGGTACCCGAGGACACGTCGGTGGCGCTCATGTAGTTGTAGGCCACCCGGCCGAACAGCCGGCCCCAGTCACCCGTCCAGGTCTTGTCCAGCGAGACCGTGGCGTTGGTGCGCTCGCCCTTGCCGGTGTTGCGCATCTTGATCACGTTGCCGAAATCGCGATCGCGACCGGCGCGGTTGCCCGACGCGGTGTTGACGTTGGCCCAGTAGTGATTGCGACCGTCCGGCAACACGCCCTGCACCGGACCGAGGTTTTCATCGGTCCAGTACATCGAATCCCTGACCCAGGTCTTGCTAATTTCCAGACTCAGGTTGGTGCGGTCTAGGTTGGGCAGTTCCATGTCCCAGGCCAGGTTGGCCTTCCACTCGGTAGGCAGGCGAAAGCCAGGTTCCACCACGTCGACGTCATCGATCGGCGAAAACCCGCCCAGTCGCGGCTGGGCATTAGGATCCGGGTTGATCATGAAGTTTGGATCAAGATCGGTGCAGTCGGTGCGATCGCCGCGCGACTCACACTCGAACACATCGATGGTGCCACCGGGATTCGAGAACGGATTGGTCAGCCAGACCCCGGGCAGGCGGCCGCGAAACAGGCCAACCCCGCCGCGCAGCTGGCCGGTAAAGCCCAGCATGTCTTCATCCGGCTGCCAGTTGAAGCCGACACGCGGCTGGAACAGGTTTTCGCCATCGAGCGTGCCAACATTGCTGAAGCCAAAGGCCTGCTCAAACCCTTCATTGCGCAGCGGCTCATCACCGGTGTTGAAGGCCTCGAAGCGCAGCCCATACTGCAGGGTCAGGTTCGGGTTGACCGTCCAGTTATCCTGAATGAAGAAGCTTAAGATGTCCCAGGCGAAATTGGCGCGCGGGAAGAACGGATCATTGGGATCGGAGCTCACCCGCACTCGGTAGAAAACCCCGTCATTGCCGGTTCGGAAGGCGTCGATGCTCTCGAAATTATAGGTGCCCAG
>SKQS01000092.1 GCA_007118895.1 Wenzhouxiangella sp. | reverse complement strand
TCTGCTGGAGACTTCGCGCGCGTGGACATGGCCGGTCAGCGCATAGGGGATGAGGTTGTCGCGCAGGCGTTCGGGGTCGTTGCGCGGCGACGGGGTCTTGCCGGCGCCGCTGTAGCCGGACACGCCGAAGGCCACCGGCGGGCGGACGAGCTGGTCGCGGATCGGCAGCAGGCCGAACTGGGCGCCGGTGGCATAGCAACCGGGGTTGGCGATGCGCCGGGCGGAAGCCAGCGCGCTTCGGTTCCACTCCGTCAGGCCGTAGGTCCAGCCTTGATCGAAGCGCCAGTCGGCGCCGAGGTCAATAACAATCGCCTCGGGATGAGCCTGACCGATCGCCTCCACCCACGGGCCGCTGGCGCCGTTGGGCAAGGCCAGCACCCACACCCCGGCGTCGACTTCGGCCACCGTTTCCGGCGTCAGCGCGGTGTAGGTCTGGGCAGCATCGGGCCATTCGGGCACGGCCTGAACAATCGGCTGGCCGGCCTGGCTGGAGCTGGAGGCGGCAAGCAGCTCGATGTCGGGATGGAAAGCCAGTAGCTTGAGCAGTTCCGAGCCGGTATATCCCCGGCCACCGATCAGTGCCAGCTTTGCAGTCACCCGTCACACTCCGCATATGTCATTGCCACAGCATACCGCGGCGGCGCGCCCGCGGAGAGTTATTCAGTGCCTCTCCAGGCAGACTCGCGTCTTCGCAAGCCCAGCCAGCCGAGCAGCATCAGTCCACCGCCGAGAAGGGCCAGCGTGATACGATTCATTGCCGGCACGGGCATGGGCGGAAGCGGCTCCGGCTCTCCTGAACCTTCGAGCTCGACACTCTGGTCTCCGCCCAGACTGTCGGAGAAAACCTCGACATCCTGGAAGTAGAAAACCTCTGCTGTCGGGGTGAATGTAAAGACCAGGTCACAGGACTGGCTTGGAGGCAGGATGGTGCTGCCGCCGTCCAGGCAGAACCCGGGCTCGACGAGCACGGCAAACGGCGCTGCGACGTCAGTTCCGGTAATCGTCAGCGGCACTTCTCCTTCATTGGTCAGAGTAACCGAGCCATCTGCGGTAGTCCCGATTTCAACGCCATTGAAATCAATCCCCGGTGGCGCGATGACAAGTACCGGCGCAACGCCAACTCCTGCAAGTCCGACCTCGTGGGGGCTATTCGCGTCGTTCGAAAGGATATTCAGAGTTTCGTTGAAGGAACCACGGGCATCGGGCTCGAAGGTCAGCTCTACCTCACAAAACTCGTCTTGATCGAAGTCTTGGCCAGAACAATTGTCTTCGCTGATCGAGAACGATTGCGAACTCCCATTGCCTCCGCCCCGAGCCACGACGCCCAGGACGAGTTCGTCGATGTAGAGCTGGCCCGGGCCCTCATTGGTAATGGTGAGCGTTCTCTGGTCGTTTTCTCCGACCAGCACACTGTCGAAGTCCAGGAAAGTGAGCGACAGTGAGAGCTGCGGGTTGAGCGGCTGCGATTCGAATGCCCCGATATCCATCCTGTCGCCATGAATCCGGTCAAACCCGGGACCACGCTGGTCATAATCCGGTGGAGATTGAATATCTTCGTTGCCTCTATCGATGATCGGGCTGCCATCGAGCAGGGCATGGGTCAGAGAATATGGACTGCCATTGAAGCCCAACGGCGCCAGCAGTGGGTCTGTATCGAAATAGTTGCCAGCACCATTGGGGTCAGGGGTAAAGCCGAGTTCGTCGTAAACCAGACTGAATTCGACGAAGATTTCCCCCTCATCGATGTTCAGGTCCGGAATGACCTGGGACACGTTCCAGGAAATGATGCTGTGCGTGATGGTGGAGAGGGCTGTGGTTCCGATACCTCCTGCGTAGGGGAAACCGTTGCCACGCCAGTCCGGCGACTCTCCAGCCTGAGTATTGTATGCAACGGTGCTGTGGCTCAGCTCGATCAGGGGCGCGAGGATCCCGCCAGCCATTCCTCCACTATTGCCGCTGATGGTTGAGTTGATCACTTCCAGAGGCTCAAAGCCTTTTCCAGACGGGGAGAACCCCATGGAGCCGGGATCCGGGCCGCTCTTCCGATTGGCAATGATCTGGCTACTCAAGCCACCGACAAGCTCACCCTCGTTGCCCGTGACGGAAGAACTGTCCAGCAGACAAATCGTACCTTCCTCGCAAGCCAGGCCACCAACCAGCCCGCCATGGTTGTTTTCCAAGCGACTCAGAACGGCTGAAAATTGCCCGTAGTCAACGGCGTAAACGCCGCCACCCAAATTGTTGCCAAGCTCGGAAGCCTGTAATGTGGTGTAGCTATCCGCGCTAAAAATGCCTCCCCCAAGCTCTTCGGCCTGATTGTCCGTAACCAACGAGTCACTGACATGAGCGGTGCCCATGGCGACAGCCAGACCACCTCCATGTTCGCCTGACATGTTGCCGCGTATCTCGCAATCGCTGACGCTCAGTTCAGCATCGAACACATGTATTCCGCCGCCCAGACTGGTTGCGTAATTTTCGCTGATAACGCAATCACTCAACCAGACCTGCGAATCATAAGCAACGTACACGCCGCCGCCGGCGTTGCTACTTCCGCCGCTGATGGTCAGCCCGGAGATCGTGACCTCTGCGCTGTCAATCAGCATGACCCCCGAAGCACCATCAGCATCGACGGCGATGACATCGGCGCCCGGACCCTCAATGACCATTGACTCATAAATACCGAGCCGGCCCTCGGTGAGCGTGATCGTCCCGCTCAGCCCGCTGTCGAAGACGATGGTGTCATTGGTGCCGTCGGGCGGTTCGCATCCGGAACCGTAGACCGGCACCTGCGCGTTGATGGTCTCGATGGCATGACGCAAGGAACACTCGTCAGCGACGCCAGGATCGTTGAGCGTATCGACGGTGATGATGGCGGCTTGTGATGTGCCTGCAGCCAGAGCGCAGCTGATGGCCAGGGCCAGCGGGGTGGAGAAAATACAGTCCTTTCCAGACATGCGCTTGCTCCCCTGTTCGGATTCGACGATGCCGAAGGTGGCCCCTTGCGTTGTCTGTTTTCATGCTAACGCAGGCGGGAAGTCAATGCCAAATGCGGGCAATTCGCTGGAGCCGCCGGGAGGATAGGCCTCCCGGCGGGTTTTCAGGCCGCCTGCTCCAGCGTCGGGCGGGTGCATTCGATGAGATCGGCCCACAGTTGCAGGGCGGTGACGGCGACGCCGGCGCCGGGGCCGCTGATGCGCAGTGGCTGGCTGTCGTAGCAGCGGGTGCGGATTTCCAGCCAGTTGTCGCCGGGCGCCAGGGTGGCCAGCGGGTGATCGGCGGCGATCCGGGTCAGGCCGACCGATGCCCGGCCGCGCCGGTCGATGCGACCGACCACGGCCAGCGCCGGTCCGGTGCCGGGGGCGTGTTCTGCCAGGCGGGCGAAGTGTGGATCGAGCTGTTGGCAATGCTCGAAGAAAGCTTCCAGCGAGACCGTTTCCAGCACCGGCGGCAGCAGCGATTGCACTTCGACATCGGCCAGCGACAGCGACAGGCCGGCGGCCCGGGCCAGGATGACCAGCTTGCGCGCGACGTCCACACCGTTCAGGTCCAGCCTGGGGTCGGGTTCGGTCAGTCCTGAGCGATGGGCCTCTATGACCGCCTCGGAAAAGGCCTGGCCGGCGCCGACCTGGGCAATCAGGTGCGACAGGGTGCCCGACAGCACGCCCTCGATGCGGGTCGGTGGTTCTCCGACACGTTTGAGCCTGGCGATGCTTACCAGCATCGGCAGGCCGGCGCCGACCGTAGTGGCGGCGCGGTAGCGCTCGGGTCTCGAAAGCAGGTCTCGGTAGCCGGTGCCGTCGGCAGACAGCGCCCACTTGTTGGCGGTGACCACCTTCAACCCCGAGGCCAGCCAATGACCATGCAGGGCGGCGACATCGGCACTGGCGCTGGCGTCGATGACGATGCGATCTTCCGCCTCAACGGTGTGGAGGAAGTCGGCCGCCAGCCGGGCGCCGCGGCTGCTGGCCCGGCCCCCGCCTTTCTGCCAGTCGCCAGGGCTCAGGCCCTGATGTGCCAGCAGCACGCGCGCTGAATTGGCCACGGCGAAGAGTCTCAAGTCCGGGCAGTCGCCTGCGAAGCGCTCGAGCAGTGCCGAGCCGACCCGGCCCGGGCCGACCAGGGCGACCGCCGCGCCGGCCTTGCCCGGTGCTTCGGCGCGCTGCGCGGTCGCAAGGTCGGACACCGGCAGGCTGTTGTCGGAAAGCAAACTGTCAATTCGTATCTCAGCCGGTTGCATGGCGCACCTCCGTACACACCTGGCCGGCCGGCTCGCCGGCAGCAGCCAGCGCCCGGTCGAGTTCGGCCAGCAGGTCGTCGCAAGCCTCCAGCCCTACCGACAGGCGCAGCAGGCCGTCGCCGATGCCGGCGCGTTGGCGGTCGGCTTCGGGCATTGCGGCGTGGGTCATGGTTGCCGGATGGGCAATCAGCGATTCGACACCGCCCAGCGACTCGGCCAGTGAGAAGTACTTGAGCGGTTGAAGAAAGCGTCGCACCGCTGCGGTGCCGCCGTGCAGCTCGAACGACAGCATGGCGCCAAAGCCGCGCTGCTGGCGGCCGGCCAGTGCGTGGCCGGGGTGACTGCTCAGGCCCGGGTAGTAGACATGCCTGACTGCCGGGTGGGCTGCCAGCCGTGCGGCCAGTTCGGCCGCGCTGGCCTGCTGGCGCTCCAGGCGCACATCCAGGGTGCGCAGGCCGCGCAGGGCCAGCCAGCTGTCGAAGGCCGAGGCGGTCACACCGATGCAGTTGGCCCACCAGGCGATCTCCTCGCCCAGCGTCGGATCGGCCGCGATCACCGCACCGCCTACCACGTCACTGTGGCCATTGATGTACTTGGTGGTCGAGTGCACCACCAGGTCGGCGCCGAGGGCGATCGGGTTCTGCAGCGCCGGCGACAGGAAGGTGTTGTCGACCACCACCACCGCGCCGGCACGATGGGCTGCGCGCGCCACCGTTTCGACATCGGTGATGTTGAGCAGCGGGTTGCTCGGCGTCTCCAGCCAGACCAGGTCCGCGCCTGGTTTCAGTGCCCGGGTCCAGACCTCGGGCCGGCTGAAATCGGTCCAGACCAGCTCGAATGCACCGCGCCTGGCCCAGGCATCGAACAGGCGGAAGGTGCCGCCGTAGCAGTCCAGCGGCGCGAGCAGGCGCTGGCCCGGTTTGAGCAGCTGCAGCACGGTGGCTACCGCAGCCATCCCGGTGGCGGTGATGGTGGCTGAGCTTCCGCTTTCCAGGCCGGCCAGCGCCTCGGCCAGCAGGTC
>SKQS01000190.1 GCA_007118895.1 Wenzhouxiangella sp. | reverse complement strand
GAAAAAAACTGACAAACCTGGACATCATCATTCCCTTGCTTGGTACTTGAGGTAAGACTTGACCGAGCGCTCCATCATTGGACCGGCAACCTCGCTGACATCTTGCAATGCTTCGATCAGGGCGCGATCCCAGTGGCTTTCGCACCGCAGCTTGTCGAGATCGGCCACCGGCAGAATGAATTCACCATTGGCATAGACCTCGCCAAGCGTCAAAGTATCCAGATCGGCCGACAACAGCCAGTCACCGTCGTCGTCACGATGAATGATCCGGGCATCGAAAAAGTAGCCCAGGATTCTTCTGAGCTGACGGTCGCTGGCGGCCGGTTCACGGTCGAGCAGGTCGGACACACTCAGACTCTGACCACGTCGCTGCTGCTGCCAGAAATGTCCCAGCATGCGCAACGCCAGCAGCAGTTCCTGGTCGCGCTGCCAGCGCCAGTCGGCCTTGCGATAGTTGAAGGTGGTCAGCGCCGCCGACATGCTGGCGCCCAGCAGCACCACCACCCAGGAGACGTAAATCCAGACCAGGAACAGCGGCACGGTGGCCAGCGCTCCATACAGGCGCTCATAGGTCGGGAAATTGGTCACGTAGAACACGAAACCGCGCTTGGCCAGCTCGAACAATAGCGCCGACAGCACGGCGCCGGCCACGGCATGATGCCAGCGCACCCGGCGATTGG
Organism: Wenzhouxiangella sp.; assembly: GCA_007118895.1. Classification (GTDB taxonomy): domain Bacteria; phylum Pseudomonadota; class Gammaproteobacteria; order Xanthomonadales; family Wenzhouxiangellaceae; genus SKQS01. The sequence continues at coordinate 16,527 of SKQS01000190.1, read as the reverse complement.
GCACGACGATGAACATCAGCGCGAAACCGACCAGGGCGACGAAGAACGGGGTGAGGTTGAGAATCAGGTCCTGCATCACGCCGCGCACGATCTCCGGCGCCAGCAGCGGCAGGGCGGCAAAGTAGGAGGTCAGCGCCAGCGAGCCGCCCATCAGCAGCGGGCCCAGGGTCAGCACCGCCCAGTACATCACCAGCCGATTGGTCGGTCGCCGGTAGGATCGAACTCGCCAGATGCGGTTGAGCGATCGTTCGATGGTATTCATCAGCAGGATCGCGGTGACGATCAGGAACACGGTCCCCGCACCGGTCAGTCCCGCGGTGCGCCCCACGAAATCTCCGAGGTAATCCTGTATGGTGTCGCCGGCGGCGGGCACGAAATTGCTGAAGATGAAGTTTTCGATATCCTCGGCCCAGCGATCAAACACCGGGAAGGCCGAGATGACGCCGAACATCACCGCCAGCAGGGGCACCAGCGCCAGCAGCGTGGTGTAGGCCAGGGCGCCGGCCGCCTCGAAACAGCGGTCTTCGCGAAACTGAAACCACAGGTGAAGCGCGTAGGCCCGGAGCCAGCGTGGATCGACCAGAGCAGCCAGTGCCGAGGCCGGCTCGGCCATTGACAAGTTGTCTCCAGACCTTAGGCTAGCGTTATCGTCATTCATCCAGGAAGCCTGTCGACATGAGCGTCACCATTTACCACAATCCGCGTTGTTCGAAATCTCGCCAGACGCTTGCACGACTGGAAGCGCGTGGCATCGAACCGGAGATTGTCCGCTACCTCGACGATCCACCGGATGTCGATACCCTGCAGGCCATCGTAGCTCAACTGGGCATGCGACCGGCACAGTTGCTGCGTCGCGGCGAGAGCGAGTACCGCGAGCTCGGTCTGGCCGAGCAGCTCGATGACGATGCAGCCGTACTCCAGGCAATGGCTAAGCATCCGCGCCTGATCGAGCGACCGATCGTGGTGGTCGGCGACCGGGCCCGGCTGGGGCGTCCGCCCGAGTCGGTTGACGAGATTCTGCCATGACCGGGGTCCTGGTCGTGGTGCATTCGGTGCACGGCAACACGCTGGCAATGGGCCGGGAAGTGGCCCGCGGCGTCGAGCGGGTCGAGGGCTGCCAGGCCCTGCTGCGGTGTGTCGCACCGATCACATCGGCACTGGCGCCTGAACAGCGCGAACTGCCGGAAGATGGCCCGGCAATCGTCGAGGATGACGACCTGGCGCGCTGTGACGGGCTGATCCTGGGGAGCCCGACCCGATTCGGCAACATGGCCGCGGCGATGAAACACTTTCTCGACGGCACCGGCTCGGCATGGTTTTCCGGCACCCTGGCCGGCAAACCGGCCGGCGTGTTCACTTCCACCGCTACCCTGCACGGCGGCCAGGAGGCCACCCTGCTGAGTATGATGATTCCGCTTCTGCACCACGGCATGGTCATCGCCGGGCTGCCGTACACCGAGCCGCGCCTGAGTTCGACACGCAGCGGCGGCACCCCCTACGGGCCCAGCCATCTGGCCGGAGACGACAGCGATCGGGCCCTGGATGATGACGAGATCGAACTGTGCCGCGCGCTGGGACGCCGCGTGGCCACACTGGCAACCAAACTGAAATGACTGCGAACTCGACTCCCGTCGGACTGGTGTGGTGCCGCTGGATCTACCTGGCGCTGGTCGTTTGGCAGCTGGTCTGGTTCGGCTACCTGGTGGTGCCGACGGCCATTCCGGTCGCGGTGGGGCTTGCCATCGCCCTGGTGCCGTTACTGGTCTTTCTGCCCGGCGTTTGGCGGCTGCGGCCCCGGGCACTGGTGCTGGCCGGCTGCGTGCTGCTGTTCTACTTCTCCTACGCCGTCATGGAGTGGTGGATGACCCCGGCGGCGGCACTGCCGGCGGGCGTGCAGACGGTGATCACCTCAGCCTACTTCATTGCCCTTCTGCGTCTGCGGGCGAAACCGGCACGGCCCTGATGCCGCGCTCCAGCGATTCCAGGCGCTCCAGGGCATGAATCAGCTCCGGGGCTACCTGGCCTTGCTCGCGCAACGCTGACGGCAGCGAGTTCCAGTTCTGACGCATGTTGTCTAGCCGCTCGCGCCCCAGCGGCAGGAATTGATGGACCGGAACGCCGCTGTCGCGCAACAGGCGAATTCGATCACGGGTCAGCAACCCGCCTTCGCCGGTCAGGTAGCGACGTACCGAGGCATCGTGACGAATCACCAGCGGGTAGTGCAATTCCAGAACTCGCCGCAGCAGGCTGGTGGTATCGGCCAGTTCGGTCATGGCAAGCGCCAGCGGGTCCGACTCACCGACCCTCACCGGTCTCAGCATCTGGCCACTGATCTGGCGATCGCGCAACCCGGCCAGCTCCTGCAGCCGGGCCTGGACCTCGACAGCCATGTCCTGACCGTCGCCAGGCTCGATCACCTCGACCCGCTCGCTGCCGGTCACGAACCAGTCGCGCCACTCCGCGCCCCGGTCCCAGTGGGCCAGCAACTGGGCCTCGGGACTGGTCGGCGCGCTGACGAAATAAGTCAACTGTCGCGGCACCAGGCGCGGCCGGTCGTTACCGACCTCGCTGGGTACGCTCTCGCCAACCAGGGCAGCGGGACAATCAAGATCGAGGATGGCGTCATCACTGGCGGCAAACAGGTAATGCCGAGGTTCTGCGCCGGTCAGGCGGTGACGAAATACCTCTTCAACCTCATCTTCATTGCGCACGAAACTGCCGACCAGATCGAAGCGCAGCACGCCAAAGTAGTTGGCCACGCGAGGATCCTGGCGTCGGGCGACGCGCCGTTCCCGCTCCACCCAGCCAACCTGCTCGTAGCACAGCTTCAGCTCGCCAACTCGCAGCTGGTCGGCCAGCAGGTAGGCATTGGGAAAGAGATTTAGCAAAGCGCGGCTGATGGGCAACTCGACGCGGGCACCGCAGTTGTTGCCGTCAGGGCACGGTCCCAGAATCAGGTGATCAGGCCGATAGGCAGTGGTCTGGTCGGCAGAACCGTCGAGATCGATATCGGAACCTGACCGAAGCTGAACCTGGTGGAACTCGTCCAGGGTCTCGCTCAGCAGCACGGCCAGACTGCCCAGTGCCCGTTCATGCACATCGAGCATGCGCGCAACCGGATCGCGCCGTAGGCCGTCACGGCCGGTGAGGCAATCCAGGTAAAGCTCGCGTTGTTCGTTCAGCGTTTCTACCCGATTCAACGCGCCGGCTACCGATTCGCGCCAGCGCTCGGCGCCGAAAAACAGCGGTCGGCGCGGGACCCAGTTGGCCAGCGCTTCGGTCACCAGGCTCCATTCCAGCACGTTGAACCACTCCGGCGTCCGGCAATTGCCCTCAACCAGCCAGTCCAGATGCCCGTCCAGGTAGCTGGCGCGCTGCCAGCTGACCAGGCTCATCTCCCGGCGCAGGAACTCAGCGGCATAGGGACCGGCACTTCCGCCAACCAGCTCTTCGGCCGAAAGCCCGGTTTCGATCTTGTCCAGCAGCATCTGCAGACAGGACTCGAAAACTTCACGCGAGGGCATCAACTGCTGATGCTCATTGAGCCTGCATTGCTCATGAACCCGAACCACATCAACGCGCACCGGCTGGTCGAGATAGAACGCCGCATCGGTCGCAAACAGGGCAAGGCGCACGTAACCATCAATCAGTTCGGTCATCGCCTCGGCACGGGCCAGCGGCGCCTGCTGTTCGCGCCTCAGGGCGGCAACGGCATCTTCGAACTGCGCCCAGACTGCCGGTAGCGCGGGATCCAGCGTGCGCAAATCAATGGTCCGCTCGGGAAGTCGCTCGGCTATCCACTCGCCGATGTGGCCGGCCCGCGAGCGGACTTCGTCGCGCACCGGCACCAGCACCGGAACGGTCATGATCGGCGGCTGTACGCCGGCAGGCTCGGCATCCGTCGTGCCCAGATCCACCACCGGTGGTGGCGGGACAGGCGGCTCGGCAACGCCGGTCAGCCGGACCAGCGCTTCAAGCATCAGCCAGGTCGACCGGAGCTTCTCATGCTGACTCCAGGCCAGATCCAGCTCGGCGAGTACCAGATCGACGATCGCCAGCTCCCGCTCAAACGGCGATTCGGCGGCCTGCAGCACCAGGACGCGACCGGCCTGGGCACTGCCGTGTTGGCGCCAGCGCTCCTGCTGCTGCCGCTCGTGTTCATCCAGTGTGTCATCCAGATCAGCGTCTTGATCGGTGTCTTGATCGGTGTCTTGATCGATGTCCGGATCACCTTCCGGATCGGCGGCCAGATCAGGGGCCCGACCGGCCCAAATCTCGGCGACAGGCCGCCAGATCTCGGCCATCACCTCATCGGCATCCACGCCCTCGATTGCTGACAGGCGCTGATGCAGTTCCTGCCAGATAGCCGGGGCCTGATGGGCCACCACCGTTGAAAGTCTCGGCAGCCGAGCGCCGCCCAGGGCTTCGAACTCCACCCGGCCCAGCCGGCCCAGCTCGGGTTCCGACAGCGGTTCCGGCCATGGCAGGACCATGGCATCGGTACGATAGGCCAGCCAGCCGAACAGGCCATCAGCAGGACTGGAAAGGCTCAAGGGGTGGCGCTGGGCCAGACGGTCGATCCGAAGGCGTCGCGCATCAAGTACCTGGCGCCAGTTCTCCAGCTCCTCATCAGACCGCTCGAGCAACCAGGCCATCGCCAGGCTATGGCGTCTGGCAAGCTCCAGGGTCGGTGGGTACCAGTGCGCGGCCAGGTACTCCTCCGGCGGGCTCACTGGCTCGGCATGCACGCCAGGCAAACACAGGAGCAACAATAGCGGCAGTAGTCGTTTCATCGTCGCTATACTACTTCCAAGGGCTCGGAGAATCCTGTTTGTACCGGGCAAACGCCCATGATCCCGGACTATACATGACCCGGCCTACTGCGACGACTCCAGCCCCCGCATTTGCAGCACAGGCCGGCGGCGCTACGTCCGGGTCACGAATAGTCCGGGATGATGAACCTCCCCAGCAGGAGTAATGTCTTGAAGCGGCTCAATATTCTCACCACCGGTGGCACCATCGACAAGATCTATTACGACGACAAGTCGGACTACCAGATCGGCGAGCCGGAAATCGGGCGCATCCTCAAGTCGATGAATGTGGCCTTCGAGTGGGAAGTGCGCGCCCTGTTGCGCAAGGACTCGCTGCACCTGGACGATGATGACCGTGCGCTGATCCGACAGGCGGTGGCGACTTCCGACGACAGCCATTTCCTGATCACTCACGGTACCGACACGATGGTGGAAACCGCTGCCGTGCTAAGCGATCTTGGCGACAGGACCATCGTGCTGACCGGCGCGCTCAATCCGGCACGCTTCATTGATTCCGATGCCATTTTCAACATCGGCTGCGCGGTCGGCGCCGTGCAGGTACTTGAGCCCGGGGTATGGATCGTCATGAATGGCCGGGTCTGGGATCCGAAATCCGTGCGCAAGAACCGCCGTGCCAACCGCTTTGAGGCAGTTGAAGCCGCTGATTGAAGCCCGACTGCGCGTCGCGGCAGTTTCGACACGTGACCAGCCCGGCAATGTTATATTATTGCCACTGCTGACTACTGGTTACCGGCATGGCCGCTGTTATCGAACCCGATCGCCAACACCGTGTGCAAGGCGCGCTGGACCGCTCGGCAATCTGCGTATCCGCGCTGTGCCTGGTCCAGTGCCTGTTGCTGCCGCTGGTTATCGTGGTCGCGCCCATCGCGTCGCTGGGTTTCCTGGCATCCCATGCCTTTCACCTGATGCTGCTCGGCTTCATCCTGCCGGTCAGCCTGGTTGCCTTCGGTCTTGGCTACCGGCTGCATCGCAACGCCACCACCCTGGTATTCGGGGCCGTCGGTCTGACGATTCTGGTGGTTGCCTACGTGCTCGAGCACAACGGTCTGGGCCACCTGCCCGCCGCGCTGATCACCTCCACCGGCGGGCTTTTCCTGATTGCCGGTCATCTGATCAACATTCGCGCACGGCGCCGGGCCTGCCTGCCCGGCTGAGGGTTGAACCTCGCGCGGGCGCTCGGGCACCGGCGCGGTCCTGATGGCCGATTTCACGCCCGTCAGACCGGCTGAAATCGAGTGGCTTGGCAATACGCCCGCATCGCCACGGTTCGGCGACATCTACTACAACCCAGACCACGGCCTGGCCGAAAGCCGCCATGTGTTCATCGACGGCAATCAACTGTCCGAGCGCTTTGCCGAGCTGCCCGCCAACGGCCTGTTCACCATCGGCGAGACCGGTTTCGGCACCGGGCTGAACTGCCTGGCAGCCGCGGCCGGGTTCGCCCTGCATGCGCCGGCCTCGGCACGCCTGCAACTGTACTCAGCCGAGCTCCATCCGCTGAACCCCGACGACCTGCAGCGCGCCCTGGCAGCCTGGCCGGAACTGCAAGGTTTTTCCGCTGCGCTGATCAAGCAATGGCCTCCGCCAGCTGCTGGCTTCCATCGCATTATTCTCGATGAACGCATTGATCTGACCCTGATGCTGGGTGAGGCCACCAGCATGTGGCGGGCCTGCAGGGCCGAGGTCGACGCCTGGTTTCTCGACGGCTTCGCCCCGGACCGCAACGCGGCAATGTGGACCGATGAGCTGTTCAGGCTGCTGGCCCAACGTTCCCGTCCGGGCGCCAGCCTGGCCACTTTCACCGTCGCCGGTCGCGTTCGCCGGGCCCTTGCTGCCGCCGGATTCGAGCCGGCCCGGCGTCCCGGATTCGGGCGCAAGCGGGAAATGCTCAGCGCCCGACTGGCCGGGCCGGACGCACCTCCGGCCGGCTATCGCAACGGCCACGCGGTCATCGCCGGCGCCAGCCTGGCCGGCGCCACTGCCGCCAGCGCCCTGACCCGCCGCGGATGGGAAGTCACCGTGGTCGACCCGGCAGGTCCCGCCGGCGGTCTGCGTAACGACTACGCCGCCGTGATCCATGCCAGCCCGGGACGACTGCTGGATGCCTACAACCGCTTCTGGCTGGCCGCCTATGTACACCTGCAGCGCTGGCTTGAGCGACTGGACTTTCCGGCCACGCCGGAACAGGGCGGACTGTCCGGCGTAATTCATCAGCTGGAGCGACCCCGTTTGCTGCGCAAGTTCACCGCGGCGATTGCCGCCGGCAGCTGGCCGCACCAGCTGCTGCGCGAGCATGGGGACAAGGCCGTGGAACTGCCGCAGGGGGGCTGGCTCTCTCCGGCTGCCTGGTGCCGACACCTGCTCGAGGACCGGCGCATACGCCTGCTGGAGGACAGCGTGACCGGAGTCGATAGTGGAACTGTCCTGCTGGAACGCGAAGGTATCAAGGCCGAGGCCATCGTGCTGTGCACGGGCTACTCCACCATCGAGTTGCCGGGTTTCGACTCACTGCCGCTGCGCGGCGTACGCGGCCAGGTCACCCTGTGCCGGGCGACCGAACAGTCAAGGCAATGGCGACAGGTGCGTTGCCATGTCGGCTACCTGACGCCTGCGGTTGGCGACGTGCATTGCCTGGGTGCAAGCTTCGACCGCAGCGAACGCGAGCTCGAGCCGCGAGACGACGACGACCAGCACAACATCGCCCTGCTCAGGCAGCACCTGCCGGAATACTGGCAGGCCCTGGGCGGCGAAGAGCTGGAGATTATCGGCCACCGCGTCGGCCTGCGCTGTCAGAGCCCCGACTACCTGCCGCTGGCCGGCCGGGTGAGCGACACCTCGACCTGGCTCAGCATCGCCCATGGCAGTCGCGGCCTGGTCAGCACCCCGTTGTGCGCCGAGCTGATCGCCGACCAGATCAGCGGACTCCCGGCTCCGGTTGATGCCGGCGTTGTCCGCGCGGTGGAGGTGGGGAGGGTTTTTTGAAGGACAGGTTCAAGGGTTCAGGGTTAAGGGTTCAGAGAAGGGCGGTTTACGGGAGAGATTTGTGCGTCTGTGCGTCTGTGCGGCGGTGCGGCTGTGCGTCCGGGGCGCTGAGGTGCAAGGGGGAGACGGTTTCCGGTTTCCGGTTTCCGGCTCAAGGTTCAAGGTTCAAGGCTCAAGGTTCAAGGCTCAAGGTTCAAGGCTCAAGGCTCAAGGCTCAAGGAGCAAGGATAAGACGGGTACGGTGATTTGTGCGGCCAACGCACCGACGCACCGACGCACCGACGCACCGTCTCCCGTCTTCCGTGGGCGGCCACCGTCAGCCACCCGCTCGCTACTTTTTGAGACCGCTTGTAGAAATCCATGTCTGGATTCGAGGCGAAAGTCGCGCAAGCAGAGTTCGACGGGGAGTTCGGGACACAGGCATTGGTGAGCGTTAGTGGGCAAGATTAGCGCTTGTTAGCACGTAACATATCATGTTACAGTTTCCCGGGTGATTCGCTCGTTCCGCCACAAGGGCTTGTGCCGGTTGTTCGAAACCGGGCAAAGCCCGAAGGTAGCGCCGGAAATGCAAGCGCGCTGCCTGCGGCTTATGGATGTGTTGAATGGAGCTGTCGCCCCGGATGATATGAATTTGCCCGGTTTCTATTTCCACAAGCTCAAAGGCAAACCGGAACGCTACTCGGTTCGCGTAACAGGAAACTGGCGACTGACATATCGTTGGGATGACGGTCACGCACTCGACGTGAACCTGGAGGATTACCATTGATGAACACGCAAAGAATGCCAACCCATCCAGGGGCTGTGTTGCGCGAAGATATATTGCCTGCCATGAAGCTTTCGGTTACCGAACTTGCTCGCCGTCTGCGTATGTCACGTCAAAGCCTGCATCGAATTCTGGCCGAAGAACAGCCCGTCACGCCGGCGACTGCCTTGAAGTTGGGCCGCCTGCTGAACACCAGCCCGGAAATGTGGCTGAACATGCAGCGCAACCTCGATCTCTGGGAACAGCGCCGCAAGCTGGCGGGGGAACTACAAGACATCGAACCCGTCGCGGCCTGACCTTTTCGGCCAAGCAACGGAACATGGGGACGGCGGCCGGTGCGGGCACAGCGTCAGTGCGCATGCCGGTGTTGCCCGCCGCTACTCACCTCACAAGTCTCGACCGCTGCCCCCCGGCCAGCGCCGGCGCCAGCAGTTCGCGGAGCATAGCCAGCTCGGCACGCAGGGCGAGAAGGTCTTCGGCGTGGGATTGCTCCAGCGAGGCCAGGCGATCGTGGAGTTCGGCGTTTTCGGCCTCGAGCGAGGCGATGCGCTCGCTTTTCTCACGAATGCTACCGTTGTAGCGCTGGTTCAGCTCGATCAGCGCCTGGGTGTTCAGCACGGTGATTTCATCGTAGCTCAGGCCGAGATGCCCTTCACTTCCGGCGCCCTCGCCTTCGAAGTGCTGCACCAGTTCCGGAAACACCGACTCCACTTCCTGGGCGATGAAGCCAATGGAACGGCGTGTGCGCTCACCATCACCGACCATGAAGTAACTGACCGGTTGCAGTTGCAGCACGCCATCAAGGACGGAACCGAGCGGCAGGATGTCTTCCTTGAAGTCGGCGTCGGAAAACTGGACGTAGGCGCCGTCGGAGGCGTTGATGCGCGACTTGATCTCACCGTTGTAGCGGAAGTTGAGGTTGCCGGCTGGTTCAACATAAAGCGCCCACTCGTTCCCGCTGATGGATTCGATTCCCAAGCCGTAGGTGCTGGCACTGGACGATCGCTGCCTGATCGACAGATCTCGCTGTGGGCTGTTGGTGCCGATGCCCACACCGCCTGAAGCCCGAATCAAGAACTGGTTGGCCCCGGTGGACACGAAGTTCGCATTCTGGTTGTCGGCCCAGACGAAGGTGCCCGCATCGCCATTGCCGCCCGGGTAGCTCGGCAGGCCGCTGCAGGCGCCTGATCCGGGATCGCTGCCGGGCCGTACCTTGGCCCGATTACCGCCGGCGAAGGACCTTATTCCTCCGGCGCAATTCCATAAGCCGCCGCCGATAAAGCTCTGACCGCCGCTGGCCGTGTTGCTCTGGCCGCCGACAAAGCTGTCGGTGCCGCTGGCCGTGTTGTTCACGCCGCCGCCAACAAAGCTGCGCGTGCCGCTGGCCGTGTTGTTCGAAGCGCCAAACACACCCGGGCCCACTACCTGCAAGGGCGCGCTCGGGCTGGCGGTGCCGATGCCGACGTTGCCGGCGTTGTAGTAGGTCGTGCTGCCGCTGAGCTGCCAGTGCGAATCGCCGGGCGGTCCCTGGTTGCCATCCAGGGCAAACAGCGCCATCGGGCTGGGGCGCACCGCCTAGCGCGGGATCAGCGGCGTGCCCGCGACACGGACCTCCAGGTAGCGGACCTGGGCGGTGAAGGCGCCTGCGCCAAAATCCAGCTCGACCTGGAACAGCCCGTCTTCGACCGGCGTGTTCGGCCGCATCAGGGCCGGCCCGAACTGGTTGCCGCCGGTCAAGGCGTCGAACAGCCGAAACTCCAGATTGGCCAGTCCGGTATACGGCGTGCCGGACTGCTTGAGCTGGCCCTGGTAGGTGATCGGCTCGGCCAGCACCGCGCCAACGGGGGCGAGCAGCAATATCCAACACAAGATGATGGTTTGACGCATGGTTAGACTCCTTTGCGAGTTCGCACCTTCGCGACCTGGCTGATCCGCCCCTGCCTGGTTCAACGTGAAATGCGGCAGGAATCGTTCATTGGCGGGCAGCGCCACGGTGCGTCGGTGCGGCCGACGAACTGAGATTAACGATTCTAAGGTGCAAGGTGCAAGGGGGAGAAGACGGTTTCCAGTTTCCGCGGCAGGATGCCAGGGTCTGGTGTAGGAGGCTCCCTCTGGAGCCGATGGGATGCCTGGCGACGGCTTGTTTCCCGGGACTTCGTTCATCGCGGCCTTAAGGGCCGCTCCTACAGGGTGTGGGGAGAGGGATAGATGGTCAGTGGGAGAGAACGAAAAAAATCAAACCCGTCTCTCGTCTTCCGTTTTCCGAGCACCGGCGCACTGACGCACTGACGCTCTGACGCTCTGACGCTCTGACGCACAGACGCACCGTACCCCCTTACCCCTCCCCTTCCAAACATGGATTGACATTGCATTGCAATGCATTACACTGCCTTGCGATGAGCAAGCAATTAACCATTCGATTGCCGGACGAATTGAGCGAAGCGCTGGAACGAGCCCGACAGAACACGGGTCTCAAAAATTCCGAACTCGTACGCCAGGCTCTGCGCGGCTATCTCAACGTGAACGACGATGACAATCCATCGGCCAGGGTACGCCATCTGCTGGGGACGCTCCAGACAGGCGTGCCGGATCTGGCTGAACGCCACCGCGACTATGTGATTGCGTCATTGAAACGTGATTAGCAACCGGCTGTTGCTCGATACCGGCGGGTTGGTTTCGTTACTCGACCGGGATCAGTCCCGGCACGGGCAATTCGTGGCGTGGTTTGATGCCTGGTCGGGCGAAGTGGCCTGTACAGAAGCCTTGCTGACCGAAGCGATGCATTTGCTGGGCCGCGTTCCCCGTGGGCCTGACGTGTGTCTTGAATTCATGCTCGCCGGCGGCGCAAACCTGGTGCCCTCGACCACCGACACTTTGCGCCGCGCCCGAGCCCTGATGCGCCGCTACGAAGATCTTCCCATGGACTTCGCCGATGCCACGCTGGTGGTGCTGGCCGAAGACCTCGATACAGACTTGATCCTGACCACCGATCAGCGGGATTTCTCGGTTTACCGTTTCAACGGTCGCAGGCCATTTCGTATCGTCCCTTGATGCCCTCTCTTGTCATGCCAGCCAGGGATGAGGTTTCAGGTTTAAGGGCTCAGGGTTCTGGGTTCAGGGAAGGGCTGTTTACGGGAGGGGTTTGTGCGTCTGTGCGGCGGTGCGGCCGACGCACTGAGGTTTACGGTTTACGGTTTACGGTTTACGGTTTCAGGCTCAAGGCTCAAGGATAAGACGGGTACGGTGATTTGTGCGGCCGACGCACAGCCGCACCGTCTCCCGCTACACCCCTCCGCGCGCCCCCAACTCACAGGCCCGCAAGCGCTCCAGACCTTCGGCGATGCTGACCGATGGTACGTAGCCGAAGTCATCCCGGGCGGCGTCGAGCTTGTACCAGTGGGCGGTGGAGAGGTGTTCGACGACGAATCTGGATAGCGGGGGATCGGCGTCCAGGCGCAGCAGTCGCCAGATGCCTTCGACGACGGTGGCCACGGCCATGGCCAGGCGCGGGTTGATGCGCCTGAAGCGTGGCGTGACGCCGGCAGCGGTGAGCAGGGCGGCGATGATCTCGGCTACCGGTTTGGGTTCGCCGTTGGAGATGAAATAGGCCTTGCCGGCGCAGCGGCCCTGGCCGCGCAGCTCGTCTAAGGCCAGCACATGGGCCTCGGCGGCGTTGTCGATGTAGGTGGTGTCGATCAGCTTGTCAGGGGCCGGCAGCGGCAGGGCGCGGCGCTTTGCCCTGGCAACCAGCCGCGGCAGCAGCTGGTTGTCGCCCGGACCCCAGATCAGGTGCGGGCGCAGGGCGCAGGTCTTGAGCGAATCGCCATGGGCCTTGAGCACCTGCTGCTCGGCCAGGGCCTTGGTCTCGGGATACGGCGCCGCATAGTGATCGGCGTAGGGCAGCGACTCGTCGACCCCTGCCAGGTCGCCACCGGCATGGGCCACGCTGGGCGAACTGGTGTAGACCAAGTAGCCGATGCCATGACGCCGGCAGGCATCGATGACATGCTCGGTACCCCGCACGTTGGCGCGGTGAAAGGACTGATAACGCAGGCCGGGGCCGGCCCGGGCGGCAACGTGAATGACCGCGTCCATGCCGGCCACGGCCGCATCGACTGCGCGGGAATCGGCAATATCACCACGATGACATTCCACTCCGAGCGCTTCCAGCCCCGGGTAATGTCCGCGGTTGATTACCCGTACGCGGTCGCCGCGCTGCACCAGGCGATGCACGATCGCCTGGCCAAGAAAACCGCCGCCGCCAGTGACCAGGATGTTCATCACGGGATGCGATAGACCATGACCATCGCGTCCTCTCGACCTTCGAAGGTCGGGTAGTAGGCTGGTCGACGACCGATGACCTTGAAGCCGTTACTCTGGTACAGACCGATGGCGACGTGGTTGGAGGGGCGTACCTCGAGGAACAGCCGCTGCATGCCGGCGACGCGGGTCTCGTCCACCAGGTGTTCGAGCATCAGCCGACCCAGGCCGTTGCCGCGCTGGCACTCGGCAATGCACAGGTTGAGCAGGTGAGCTTCACCGGCGCCCATGCTGATCACGGCATATCCGCCCACCGCGTCATCGACGAGGATGACCCGGCAGCAGTAGCCTACCCTCAGGCAGTCGGAGAAGATCCCGCGGGTCCAGGGAAAGTCGTAGGCATCGATCTCGATTTCCATCACGGCATCGAGGTCGCTGCGCGCCATGGCCCGGATTTCCAGGCGCGGCTTGACCACGGCGACCATCAGTCCGATTCCAGATAGGGCTTCAGCACCGCCCACAGACGCCGGCGGGCAACGCCCGATTCGGCCAACTCATCCAGCGCCGGCGCCTGGGCGACCCGTGGGTCTCCAATGGGAGTCGGTGATGACCCGAGCACCAGCACGTGTTCGATACCGCGTTGGACCAACTCGGCCAGGCTGACACCGGCCTCGGCCGAATCCGACCAGTGGCCGAAGCGGCAGCGATCGATGCCGATGGTCGCGGTGATATCGGCAATCAGACGATGATGGCGGCCATCGCCCGGATCGGGCGTGACCAGCAGCCAGTCTCCGTGCCCGGAAGCCAGGCGAATCCGCAGGTCAGAGCCCTCCCCGGCGCCAACCTCGCGACCGCGCAACCGCCAGATGGCAATACCCATGGTTTCCAGCCGATCGAGGCTGGCCGGATCAGGAATCGGCATGGTCCTTGCGCTCCCTGCGTCGTCGCATACGCTGCTGGTAGCGCCCGCGGGCGGTCAGCACGGGCCCGGAACACACGTACAGCACGCCGATGGTCAGCAGCACCGCCGGCAGGTCAATGGCCAGCAGCACCAGGATGACCAGCATGACAAAGATCCAGGCAATCGGTACCCGGTCGCCGACCGGCCAGGCCTTGAAGCTGAAGTAGCGAACTCGTGAGACCATCAGGGTACCGAGCAGGATGCTGGCTACCAGCATCACCCAGACAATCGCCTGCGGATCGATACCGCGAGTTTCGGAAAACCACACGGCGGCAACCAGGGTGCCGGCCGCGGCCGGGCTGGCCAGCCCCTGGAAGTAGCGCTTGTCGGCCACCCCGGCCTGGGTGTTGAACCGCGCCAGACGCAGCGCGGCGCAGGCGGCGTAGAAAAAAGCCGCCAGCCAGCCCAGCTTGGCGGCCACCGTTTCCGGCGGGCCCAAATGAGCCAGTGACCAGGTCCATACCAGTACTGCCGGGGCGATGCCGAAGGAAACCATGTCCGACAAACTGTCGTACTGCACACCGAATTCCGACTGGGTGCCGGTCAGGCGGGCGACCCGACCGTCCACGCCGTCGAGCACGCCGGCAATGATGATGGCGATGCAGGCAGCCACCGGCTGGTCGGCGATCGCCGAGATAATGGCAAAGAACCCGGCCATGAAGGCGCCGGTTGTCAGTGCATTGGGCAGCAGAAAGGCCCCTCGGGCCAGACCGCGCCGTGACTGTGGCTCGGGCATGTTGTGCGACCGAAATCAGGCAGGAGTCCAAAGATACCACTCCGGGAGAACAGAATTCACCATCCCGTCGGGTGACAACTCGCCGTGGACAATACGCGCACACACTCCGCTTGAAATAATATAACATTGCGTGTTCAGTCTTTGACATCCAACTCATTGCAGCGAGAACCGACATGACGCAACCAAAAAATCAATTCCTTGCCGCGGCAATCGCCCTGGCGTTGCCGGTTGCGGCAGCCGCCCAGGATGGCCTTGACCAGCAGCCCGCAGCGGAATTGCCGCGCATCCTGGTCACCTCGGATCCCCTGGGCGATCGCAGCCCGGATGAGATCGTGCGTCCGGTCAGCGTACTGGTCGCCGAAGAGCTGGAACGACGCCGCGCCGGCACCCTGGGCGAGGTGCTCGACGGCCTGCCCGGCGTAGCCAACTCGACCTTTGGTCCCGGCGTCGGACGCCCGGTGGTCCGCGGGCTGCAGGGCTCGCGAGTCAAGGTGCTGGAAGACGGCCTGAGCGTGGCCGATGTGTCCGGCGAGGGCGCTGATCACGCGATCGGTATTGACCCGAATCATGCCGACCAGATCGAGGTCTTTCGCGGACCTTCCACCCTGCTCTACGGCTCCGGCGCCGCCGGCGGCGTGGTCAATGTCAGAACCCGGCGCTTTGCCCCGGATGCCGGTGAGTCGACCCGACTGACCGGCGCTGCATCTTACGGCTTCAACGGCAACGACCGCCAGGGCCGGATCGCCCTGGAGCAACCGGTCAGCGATGCGTTCGTGCTGCGCGCCGACTACAGCATCCGCCGCACCAGCGACTTCGACATCAAGGGTTTCCAGCAGGTCGGCCAGACTGCCGGCAACAAGAACAAGTTGCGAATTTCCAGCATCGACACCGACTCCGGCTCGCTGACCGGCGTGTTCCGCGGTGCCTGGGGCCATTTTGGTCTGGGTGTCAGCCTTTGGGAGACCGACTACGGCATCCCGGAGAATTTCGACGCCCGACCGCGCGATATCGGCGGCCAGTCAGACGACTTCGAGCGGGTGTTTGCCGACTACCTGCGATTCGATCTGCGCGGTGAATTCATCGACCCCCTGCCCGGCTTCAGCGCCGCTCGGGTCAAGATGTCGTATACCGAATTCGAGCAGCAGGAAGTCGAGTTCGAGTTCGATCGCACGCCGGCCGGCGGCGAGCTCGACGAACGCACAGTCGAGGCGGAATTCGAGAACGACGAGTTCGAATTCCGGCTGGAGCTGGTCCACCTGCCGATCGCCAGCTGGCGCGGCGTGCTGGGACTGGAATACACCGATCGCGACTTCTTCGCCGACGACCCGCGCGGTGGCGAGCGCACCTTCTACGTGCGTCCCAACCAGACCCGGACCTGGAGCCTGTTCGCGGTCGAGGAACTGCCCACCGGTTTCGGCCGAATCGAACTGGGAGCACGCATCGAGCGCACCCGTTCCAGTCCGGACGACGTGTTCGGATCGCGGGTCAGCGGCATCACTAAGGCCGACGGCAGCTTCCTGCCGCTGCCGGAACAGATCGGCTCGCAGAACTTCACCGCGCTCAGCCTGTCGGCCGGCACCATCGTCGATATCGGCCCAGACCATCACCTGCGCGGCACCCTGACCCGGGCCGAGCGCACCCCCTCGCCTGAGCAGCTGTATGCCTTCGGCAGACACTCGGCGGCCGGCACTTTCGAGGTCGGCAACCCCGACCTGGGCAAGGAAACCTATACCAATATCGAAATTGGCATCGACCGGCACAGCGGACCGTTCCGCTTCGATGCCACGGCGTTTTACAACCGGGTTGATGACTTCATCTTTTTGCAGTCCGAGGACGACGGTACTGGCAACCCGGTCGGCGTCAACGACATCGGCAACCGCGCCGGTGAGGGCGCTGCCGCCGACTGCGCGCCCGGCGCCGGCGGCCTGTGCCGACTGCGCAACCAGCTGGCCATCAACGAGCAGGCCAATGCCGAGTTCTACGGCGCCGAACT